>NZ_CAJMZC010000003.1:0-518517 GCF_905220215.1 Paraburkholderia sp. J12 | reverse complement strand
TCCGGTTGGGTTGGTGGGGAATTTTATTGAAGATTGTGATTGCGCTGCCCGATTCAAGAAAATATCAAAAATCATTCTTCGACACGAAGGAGGATACGTTAATAGGAGCGACGACAAAGGGGGAGCGACGAATCACGGTATTGCATGGTCTACATGGCAGAAGTATGCTGAGGAAGACGTGGGTGTCACCCCAACGTTAGATAATTTGAAAGACCTGACGGAACAACAAGCTGAGGTCATTTATCTAAAGCGCTATTGGCAACCAAAGGGTTTTTGCGGCTTCAAAGATGAGCGCGTGGCGTTAATGTCATATGATTGGAGCATAACCTCTGGTGGAGCCGCATTGCAAATTCAAAAAATGTTGAATCAAAAATATCATTCAAATATTGTTGAGGATGGCGGTATGGGAAAACAAACAATCGATGCCATAAATGCCATCGTCGACCAGGAGTCGTTGCTTCAAGATATAGCAGCGATTAGGCGACAATACTATACGAATCTCACGATCAAGGATCCGGGTCAGATTGGTAACCTAAAGGGCTGGTTGAACAGGGTGAATGATTGCCTGCAGGTGCAAGTATGAACATGCGTAAATGCACTACCTTTCTGTTTTGTTCGGTAAGCACTCTGCTCTTCTATTCCATGTCATGGGGAGCGGAGGACCATTTTTCAGGTAATTGGGAATATGTAGAGCATGTTTCAGGATCAAGCAAGCCTTATTCCACCTTTGAAATAAAACTCAATGAGTCACCCGATGGCACTGTGACTGGATCGTATTGTTTTATCACCCAAAATGGAAACAGGATCGATTGTGGAAAAGAAGGAGAAGAAAATATCTATGGGCATGCACGCGAAGACGGACAAAGTGCAGAGATTCATTTTTATTCTTTTTTTGGTGCAAAAGACGGCCTTGCCGATTTGTCGAATTACAATAACACATTGAAATGGAAAGTCACAAAGAATCCGAAAGGCGATTTTTTCTACGGCCCTTATTCAGTGACCCTCATCCGGAAACAGGTCGACGCACACCAAGGCGAGCGCCAAGTAGTTGTAGATAAAGCTTTCTTATATCCAGCGCCATCGGAAACGAACGTTAAGACATATGTCGTTAAAGGGCAGTACGTGAAATTAATAAGTATTTCAGACGATTTTAAGTTCTGGAAGATTTCATACTCCGAAAAGAATGGACTCACAATAGAGCGATGGATCGATTGCCACGCCATTAACTCATGTCCCTGAGTCAAGCTCGTAGCACGCGTCCAGACTTTAATTCATCCGTCTAAAGCACGTACGTGTGCCATCCATTCATCCATTCATCCATTTCTCCATCACTGGCGGCCATGCTTCAAGTAAATCGGTGCGGGAATAAGTCATTTCGTCCTTGTTCGTGACTGTATGCGTGAGCGAACGCTTGCCCTTCTTGTTCGTTAACCTAATCTCCGAAACGAGGCCCGCATCTGATAATGTTTTTATGTCATCGAGTGCATTAACCACATTTAATTAAAAATCAATTCACTATCATAGAGTACATTTATAACGTGAGATGCATAAAATCAGTATTATATTTTTACTTTTCCCTCGTCTTTCAGCCATGCAGAGGAGCGCCACTATTCACAACAATTCGTGCAATGCAACAACGTAGCATCTACCGCAGATGACCAAGCCGATTGCATCACATACGAGGTCGGGCTAAAAAATCGATTGAATATTGCCTATGCGAATTTTATGAAGAAACTCGCACCCAAAGACAAGATATATCTAGAAAAAATTCAGCGAAAGTGGGTTACGTGAAGGGACAATAATTATAACTTCTTGGCGGAACACGTATCTGGATCTTTTGGCACGACAAGGACAACAAGCCTCGACTTCATGTTGCGATCCCTGTTTGACAGGGCCGTCGAGCTTGAAATGGTTTCGGATGAAATCAGTGCGAATTAAGTTTCAAAGAAATCTGGTCGCGCGCAGTTAGGTTGTCAGCACCCATGCCTGGCGCTATCAACTTTTTCTTGCCACGGCACCAGTATTTCAACCGCCAGTGTTTGGAGCCGTTGAGCATGATCTCGATATACATGCCTCAGCCATCAGCCAGCTTGCTGGATTTCTCTCGCGGCTTCGCCGGGTGTGTGTATATGAGGGAGAGCGAACAGCAATCGTCCGACCTGCCGTCTAACCCCACACCACGCGGCACCACCTCACTGCGCCTCCGGCATCGCCGACGAATGATGGCTGGTGATGAGCCAGCGCTTGCCGCTCCATCGGTACGTGAACGTATAGCGCGCGTGCACCGTCGATCCGTCGCCGAACGTGAACGTATAGAGCCCCGCGTCGATCGCCGTATTGCAGTCGATCTCGATCCAGTTCATGTCGATCTTCCCCACCGGTTTCTTCTTCAGGAACGAGACGAAGTAGTCGCGCTTCGTCTCCGGCGTGAGGCGGGGCTGGTTCGACACCGTCGGCAGCAGGATGGAACGCGTCGCGTAGTTGGCGACGACCTTGTCTGGATCGCCCGTTTGCAGCGACGCATTCCAGCGGTCGAACAACGCCGCGATTTCTTTCTGGCTCGCGTGCCGGCACGTTTCGGTCCGCGCGAATGCCGGGGCCGGCAACGATAAGGACAACACAACCACGCTCAGTCCCGTGACCGAGGCCGCAATCAGGGTTTGCATGAGGTCTCCCCGCCGGCGCAACGAAACGGCGCCGCAGTTCCCATTTAACGCGCGGCGTCTTTCAATCCGCTGTCGACGGATGCGCCGTGCACATGCCGCCTGCATCGTTCCGTGCGCAACCTGATGCGCAAACGTTGGCGTTCGCATCGCGTGCCACTACGTGCGCAAACATGGGAACACAGTTTGCTCCGCGCGCCATTTCGGCCTCCTTGACAGTGTTTCTACGCATCGGGAAAAACCCCGGTTGTGCAGGCCTCAAGTCAAGGCGGAACAAGCCGATGTCACAGTGAGGCGCGGATTTAGATGGTTCGTTCAATTGACAGCGGCTGATGTCATGATTCACTCTCTTTCGCATAATTAAGAAACAGGGAGGCAGACGCATGTTGGATCTATTCCGCGGCGTGGCGCTAGCCATGGTCGCCAGTCCTTTGCTGATTGCGTGCGGTGGCGGCAACGCCAGCGACCCAGGTCCCATTTCTCCCGCGCAATGCTCGGGCTCGACCTGTACGAATCAGGGTGCGCCCTCGAGCGCGACGGCCGCCACGGCCCTCTGTCCTGCCGATTCGGACATCGCAGCCAACACGTATCTCGGCGGCGCGGGCAGCGGCGAAGTCGTGAGCCTGAACATCAATCCCACGAACATGACGTACAAGCTCACGTGGCTTGCGTCGCCCATTCCGCTGCAGTCGAGCTCCGTGCAAAACACCCGCACCGGGCTCACAATCACCGGTGCCGTGCAGCATCCGCCTACGGGCTCGCTGCCCTCCGCCGCGCAAATCGCCTGTGCCTTCCAGCTCCAGGCCGGCACCGGCACGCTCAACGGCACGACCTATACGACGGCGTACAACAGCCAGAATCCGCCCACCATCTACGTCGGCTTCGGCGTGGCGGGCGGCGGCATTCCCGGCGCGACAGTCGATATCGATGGCGACGCCCAGGCCAATCTGCTGTTCCCGAACCAGCCGCCGCGCACGTTCGACTTCTATCCGTTCCTCGCTTTCTCCTCGGTCAGCACCAGCATTTCCGACCTGAAAGGCTCGTATAACGCGCTGCTCTACCACATCGTGCCGTCCTCGGAATTCGCTGCCGCCGCCAAGGTTTCGCAGGAGTCCTACGATAGTAGCGGCAACTGCAGCGTGCCGGGCGGCGCGACCAACACGAGTTGCGAAACGGCGTCGAGTACGTGGACGGCCGATCCGAACGGCAGCTATTTCACGAGCACCGACGCACCGCAGATCGAATCGCCCTCCAACAGCCTCTTCGGCAGCCCCACGGCGAGCGCGCATCTCATCCTCGGCAAGCTCAACGGGGCAATCGTGCCGGTCGTCGTCCGCACGGGCCACGTGCAGGAAATCGGAAGCGGCGGCCTCATTCCGCAAATCGACGACGAATCCGGCATCGCGCTGCTCGCGCCCGCCACGTCGCTCACGTCGGGTTCATTCGACGGCAGCTATATCGGCGCGGATTCGAACTTCGCCTATACCGCAGCGCTCATTCACGGCCAGCAGGGCGGCTTCCTCAAGCCTTCCACGATGACGACCGAAAGCACCTTCGTGCTCGACTACACGCAGACCCATCCGGGCCTGATCGGCGTGACGGACGGGCAGGGCAACGCGGGCAGTCTGATCGCGGTGGGCAGCCTCTACGGCATCTTCATCAACGGCGAGGAAAACGGCGGCGTCACGGCCAGTTCCGCGAACAGCACCACGCAGAACACGCCTTACTTCGGCGTGGGGGCGCTGATCCAGCCGCAATAGATTTTGCTTCGTATAACGAAATAATTGTGTAGAACCTGAGAAGCCAGAATGGGAGCCACCGGCCAGAGGGGGGCCGGTCCCCGCAAACAAGAATCGATCTGGAGACGCGGTATGAAATACAAGATTTTTGCGGCGTTCGCGATCGCCGCGCCGCTTCTGGCCGCGTGCGGCGGCGGGGGCGGGGGCGGCAGCAGCAGCAGTTCTGCCCCGGTGGCGGCAGCCTTGTGCCCGACCACGCTCGACTACAGCACGGTCTACACGGGCGGCGGCGGCGACGGCGAGCTCGTCAAGCTGCAGCTCGACACAACGAAGATGATCTGGCAGATCACCTACGTAGAGTCGCCGATTCCGCAAACCACCGGCACCGTCACGCCCACACGCGCGGGCCAGGTCGCCACCGGCACGCTCACTCCGGAAACCGAACTGCCGACGCAGAAGCTCAACCAGTGCGCCTACCGGCTCAACGGCGCGAGCCTCGACGCGAGCCGCCCGGCGCGCGTGTTCATCGGCGAAGGCGTGGCGGGCGGCACGATTCCCGGTGCCGAAATCGCCTACGCCGGCACGGGCGGCATCGGCGTGGTGCCGGACACGACCTTCCCGTACTACCCGTTCATCGGCTTCTCGTCGATCGACACCAACATCGCCGACGTCGCGGGTGTCTGGAACCAGGTCGGCTATCACCAGGTGCCCTCGCAGAACTTCCTGCCCGCCGCCGTCGACGCGAAGATCACCATCAACGCGGACGGCACCTGGACCGAGTGCGACAACACCGGCGTCAACGCGGGCAAATGCCAGCAGCCCGGCACGAACCTCGCCCAGTCGAGCGACGGCAGCGGCGCCTTCGAAACCGATCACTTCCAGGGGCAGGTCAAGCCCACGCTCGTCACCGGGCAACCGGCCGCGAAGGGCTTCATGATCGTCGGCAAGCTGCGCGGCCAGCTCGTGCCCGTGCTCGTGCGCACCGGGGTGGCGTATCCGTACATCGGCACCGATCCGCAAGGCGGCGCGACGGGACCGGTCGCCGACGACGAATCCGGCATTTCCGTGCTCGCGCCGCAATCGACGATCGCGGTGGACTCGCAGGACGGCGAGTACATCGGCGTGGACAGCCAGTTCGACTATCGCACCACCGCGCTCGAAGGCACCGAAGCCACGCTGCTCGACCCGTTCAACGCGTCGCAGGCCTCGCTCGCCACCGCCCTGGACCTGAGCTTCACCGAGACCGTGCCGGGCGTCGTGACGACCACGCACACGAACGCCTCGACCGGCAGCACGCCCACCGGCAAGATGATCTTCACGGGCGGCGTGTTCGGCTTCCTCGACATGTCCACGCCGTCTGCGCCGTACTTCACAGCCGGCGCGTTCGTTCAATAAGCAGTGCTGACTGGGCCCCGCTCGACCGGGGGCCCGTGCCAACGAGGTGACCGCCCGACGGCGACCGCACGATGCGGCTGCCGTACCGCAAGGCGCGCAAGGACCGGCGATCCGGCAGCAAGCCCGGGGGCCGCGCGCGGGCAGGGACACCCGAACCTGGGAGGACTAAATGAGACGCATCGTCATGGCGGCGCTGACCGCCGGGCTCTCGATGAGCGCCCACGCGCAGCATGCGGGCGACAACGTGGCCGTGCTCGGCTGGTTTCACGTCGCGCCGCAGGATTCGAGCACGCCGCTCACGACCAACGTCGCGCCCGTGCCGATCAATACGCCGCTGCGCCTGCCGAACAGCTTCACCTCGCAGGGCACCGGCCTTTCGACCGCCCACGCGGATACGGTGGGCCTCGTCTTCACCCACTTCCTGACCGACCATATCGCGGTCTCGTCGGTCGCCGGCGTTCCGCCTACCTTCAAGCTCTACGGCCACGGCACGATCAAGCCGCCGGGGCCGGCAGGCGCGCTCGGCAGCCAGAACCTGGGCGATCCGAACACGAATCCGATCGTCTCGAGCGTGCGCCAGTGGAGCCCGGCGCTCATCTTCCAATACTACTTCCGCGATGCCGATGCGAAGTTCCGGCCGTTCGTCGGCATCGGCGTGTCGTACAACTGGTTCTCGGACATCCAGCTCAATCCGGCCTTCGTCTCGGCCACGCAGAATGATCTCGGCTCCGTGCTCGCGGCGGGGGCCGGCAAGCCCGGACCGACGCAGGTCAGCGCAAAGGCTTCGGCCTCGTGGCAGCCGGTGTTCAACGCCGGTGCCGAATACAACATCACGGCGCATCTCGGGCTCGTGGCCTCGGTCACCTATATCCCGCTGAAGACCACCTCTTCGGTGATCGTGAAGGCCGCGGACGGCACCGAGCTCGCGGTGAGCAAGTCCGAACTGTCGGCAGACCCGATCATTTCGTTCCTCGCCGTCTCGTACCGGTTCTGATGTCCGGGCCATGATCCGCCGCGCGTTCGTGGGCGAGCGCACGCTCGCGCCGCGCCACGTTCTGCCGTCGCCGCATCGGCTCGCGTTAAAATCGGCGCATGCCGAAACCGCCCAGACTCTCCCCTGCCGAATCCACGCCGGCCGACAGCGAATACACGGTCGACGAACTCGCGCGCGTGGCCGCGACCACGGTGCGCAACGTGCGCGCCTACCAGGACCGCGACCTCCTCATGCCGCCCGAGAAACGCGGGCGCGTGGGCATCTACAACGACTCGCACGTCGCGCGGCTCAAGCTCATCAATCACCTGCTCGCGCGCGGCTACACGCTCTCGAACATTCAGGATCTCATCAAGGCCATCGACGACGGCGGCGACCTGCGCTCGATCCTCGGCCTCGAAAACGCGATTGGCGGCCGCTGGACCACGGCGCGCCCCAAGACCTACTCGATCCGCCAGCTCGTGAAGATGTTCGGGCCGCAGGCGCCGGGGCAACTCACGCGCCTCTCGGAACTCGGGCTGGTGGAGCGGCGCGGCCTCTCGTTCGTCGCACGCAATCCGGCCATGCTGGACGCGGCCGCGGCCACCGTGCGCGAGGGCATCCCCGCGCGCGACCTGCTGGAAGTGCTGCAACAAACGCGTCCGCACTTCGACGCCATCGCCCAGGTGCTGGTGGAGATGGTGGTGCGGCATCTGGACCGCTACGACGCGGGCGCGCTGCCGCCGCCCACCGACATGCCCGCGCTCGTCGATGCCATCTGGCGTCTGCGCCCGCTCGCCACGGTGTTCGTCGAGAACGAGATCCTGCGCGCGCTGGAGGAACAGTCAAGCGCTTATCTGGGCGGCCGGGTGGCGACCATACTCGACAAGAAACTGGGCAGCCAGACCGCGCGCGAGCCGAAAGCGGCGAACGCAGCGCAAACGCCGCACGCCGGGCGCAAGACGCCCGCGAAAAAGGCCTCCGCCGTGCGCGCGGTGCCGCGCAAGACGCCGCGGCCCGCGGCCAAACCCATCCGCACCACGCGCAAAACCGGCACCACCAAGTCCTGAATGGAACGCACCGGCGCAGCCGGTGCGCGTCCCCGCCGATCTCCTCAGGCATCCCCCGGTCTTTCGCCGCGCGCCCAGGCGCGCGGCCTCATTCCCCCTGTCCTGAATGCCCGAAAGCCCCGCCAGCCAAGGCTTCGACGCATTCCAGCACGCTTTCTTCAGACCGATCGTTCCCCCTAGAGCGCCACATCTAGACGCTTGCGCCGCGGCCAAAACCGGCCTATGTTTACATCCATCAATGTAACAGTTAAGAATGAACCATAGGGAGACGCTCCGGATGAACGCACGCACCCGGTCTTTCGACCCGGCCGGCGATGACCGCCTTGGGGGGACCATCGGCATGGAGGCCATCGACATCGCCATCATCGGCACCGGCTTTGCCGGCCTCGGCATGGCGATCCGCCTGCTGCAAACCGGTCATACGCGCTTTGCCGTGTTCGAGAAAGCCGACACGGTGGGCGGCACCTGGCGCGACAACCACTACCCCGGCTGCGCCTGCGACGTGCAATCGCACGTCTATTCGTTCTCCTTCGCGCCCAATCCGCGCTGGACACGCATGTTCGCGCCGCAGCCGGAAATCCGGGCGTACCTGGATCACTGCGTGGCGCGCTTTGGCCTGACGCCCTATCTGGGCTTCGGACACGAACTGACAAGCGCCACCTACGACGAAGCCGCGCATTGCTGGCGCCTCGTCTTCGCCAACGGCAAGCGGCTCGCCGCGCGCGTGCTGATCTCCGGCATGGGCGGTCTTTCGCGCGCGGCCCTGCCGGCCATCGCCGGCATCGAAACCTTCGCGGGCAAGGCGTTCCACTCGCAGCACTGGGACCACGGCTATGCGCTCGAAGGCAAACGCGTGGCCGTGATCGGCACCGGCGCGAGCGCGATCCAGTTCGTGCCGCAGATTGCACCGCGCGCGGCGCAGCTCGCGCTCTTCCAGCGCACGCCGCCGTGGATCATGCCCAAACCCGATCGCGCGCTCTCGAAGTTCGAGCAGTGGATGTTCCGCGCGCTGCCCTTCACGCAGAAGCTCGCGCGCGCCGGCCTTTACTGGATGCTCGAATCGCGCGTGCTGGGCTTCGCGATCCATCCGTCGCTCATGAAGAACGTGCAGAAGCTCGCGCTGCGCCACATCCGCCATCAGGTGCCCGACCCGGCGCTGCGCGCCGCCGTCACGCCCGACTACACCATTGGCTGCAAGCGCGTGCTGATTTCGAACGACTACTACCCGGCGCTCTCGCGCAAGAACGTGAACGTCGTGACGGCCCCCATCGAACGCGTGGACGCCACTGGCGTCGTCACGGCCGACGGCGTGCACCACGAAGTGGACTGCCTGATCTACGGCACCGGCTTCCAGGTGGCCGATCCGTTCCCGCCCGGCACCGTGGTGGGCCGCGGCGGCGCGGATATCGTCGAGACCTGGCGCAACGGCGCGCATGCGTATCTGGGCACCTCGTTACCTGGTTATCCGAATTTTTTCATGATCGTGGGCCCGAACACGGGACTCGGCCACAACTCGATGGTGTTCATGATCGAGTCGCAGATCGAATACATCCTCGGCGCGCTCGACGCCATGCAGCGCGACCGCGCCGACGCGATCGAAGTGCGCCCGCACGTGGAAGCCCGCTACAACGAACGCATCCAGAAGAAGCTCGACCGGGCGATATGGTCGGTGGGCGGCTGCAAGAGCTGGTATCTCGATCCGCGCAGCGGCAAGAACACCACGCTGTGGCCGGGCTTCACATGGCGCTTCCGGCAGGCAACGGCGCACTTTTCGCTCGCCGACTACCAGGTGTACCGCGTCCGGCAGCCCGGGCACGCGCAGGCGCCGGTGGCCGTCGCCGCCCCCTCCACCATCGAACCGGCCTGAACGAGCGGTGTACCACTCAAAGGGAGACCTCCGATCATGAAAGATTTCAGCAACAAGGTCGCAGCCATCACCGGCGCCGGGTCGGGCATGGGCCGCGCGCTCGCGATCCAGCTCGCCGAAGCCGGCTGCCACCTCTCGCTCGCCGACCGCAACGCCACCGGCCTTGCCGAAACCGAGCGCATCGTGCGCACGCTCGCCCCCACGGTGCGCGTGACGACGTTCGTGTTCGACGTGGCCAGCCGCGACGCGATGCAGGCCTACGCCGACGAAACCGCCGCCGCGCACGGCCGCGTGAACCTCATCTTCAACAACGCGGGCGTGGCGCTCTCCAGCACGATCGAGGGCATGGCGTATGCCGACCTCGAATGGATCATGAACATCAACTTCTGGGGCGTAGTACATGGGACCAAGGCGTTTCTGCCTTATCTCAAGGCCTCCGGCGAAGGACATATCGTCAATACGTCGAGCATTTTCGGCATCTTCGCCCAGCCCGGCATGAGCGCCTACAACGCCACCAAGTATGCCGTGCGCGGCTTCACCGAATCGCTGCGCCAGGAGCTCGACATGATGCGGTGCGGCGTCTCGGCCACTTGTGTCCATCCGGGCGGCATCCGTACCAGCATCGCTCAGTCGAGCCGAATCTCGCCCAACATGATCGGCTTCATGGTGGCGAGCGAGCAGCAAGGCAAGGACGACTTCGAGAAGTTCTTCATCACGACGGCCGACGACGCCGCGCGCGCCATCCTGCGCGGCGTGCGCCGCAACAGCCGGCGCGTGCTGATCGGGCGCGACGCGCGCGCCGCCGACTGGCTCGCGCGCACGCTGCCTGCGGCCTACCAGGCGCTCGTGGTAATGAGCGCGCGACGCGAAGCGGCGAAGGCGCGGCGCAGGGCCGGCCGCGCGAGTACCGCGGATTTCGCACCCACGTCAACGCATAACGAGGCAGGCAACAAACCGCAACAGTCGTTGCATGGGATCGGAGCCAGTGCTGAAGCACTCACTCCGAATCGACAGGGAGAAACAGCATGATGCCGATACGGCGCGACATACGCTTTGCATTACCGCCCGACCGGGCTTGTGACTGGCACGCCGAGGGCGTGGCAGTCACCCACTTCTTCAACGCGCTTTCGCTCCTCTTTCCGGCGGGCGAGCGCTTCTTTATGGACTCCGTACGGCATTACCGCGACGGCATACAGGACCCGGATCTCAAGAAACAGGTGATGGGGTTCATCGGCCAGGAAGCGATGCACACGCGCGAGCACATCGAATACAACGATCTGCTGCAGGCCGCGGGCCTGCCCGCGCACAAGCTCGACAAGCGCCTGTGGGCGATCCTGAACTTCGCCCGCAAGATCCTGCCGCCTTCGCTGCAACTCGCGCAGACGGTGGCGCTCGAGCACTACACGGCGATGCTCGCCGACCTGCTGCTCGCCGATACGGCACGCCACATCGGGGACTCCGTGGAAGGCTACAAGCAGATGTGGCTGTGGCACGCGCTCGAAGAGACCGAGCACAAGTCCGTCTCGTTCGACGTATGGAACGTGTCGATCAAGCCTGGCCTCAAACGCTATCTGATGCGCACGGGCACCATGCTCGCGACCACCGTGCTGTTCTGGGTCATCGTGTTCGACTACCACACGGCGCTCATGCGCACGCACGGCCGCCGCCAGGGCAAGGTGACGGGCAAGTGGCAGCTCATCAAGTTCCTCTATGGTCCGCGTCACGGCGTGTTCCCCGGCATCGCGCTCGAATGGCTGCGCTTTTTCAAGCCCAGCTTCCATCCGTGGGATCAGGACAACCGGCGCCATCTCGCGCGCCTCGACGGCCTGATCGAGCAGATCGACGCGACCAATGCGCAATATGCGGCGCAAGCCGCACCGCGCCGCGTGCCGCTGCATCCGGGCGCAAACGCGAAACCCGCGTGAGCGACGTCATGCGCCCGGGGCCCGAGACTACGCACGAGACCTTCGCGGTGCAGTCCGACGACGCGCGGCTCGCGGTGTATGCGAGCGGCCCCGCCGACGCGCCGCCCGTGATCCTCGTGCATGGCTATCCCGACTCGGCAGCCGTGTGGGAGCCGCTGCGCCGCGAACTGGACGCGCGCTATCGCGTGATCGCCTACGACGTGCGCGGCGCGGGCGCGTCCCAAGTGCCGCGCGAGCGCGCGGCCTACCGGCTCGCGCAACTCGCCCGCGATCTGATGGCAGTGGCCGACGCGACCTGCGGCACGCAGCCGTTCCATCTGGTTGGCCACGACTGGGGGTCGATCCAGAGTTGGGAAGCCGTCACCGATCCGGCCAATGCAGCCCGGATCGCGTCGTACACGTCGATCTCCGGGCCCTGCCTCGACCATGTGTTTCGCACTCCGCTCGATCTGCGCCAGACGCTGAAATCGTGGTACATCGCGTTCTTCCATCTGCCGTTCGTGCCCGAACTCGTCTGGCGCGCAGGGGGCGCGCGGTTGTGGCCATGGTGGCTCTGGAAGACCGAGCGCGTGCGCGCAGCACGGGATCCGCACCAGTTGCGCAACAGCCTGAATGGGTTGAAGCTGTATCGCGCGAACTTTCTCGCCCGTGCGCGCAAACCGCGCGAGCGCAGCACGCGCATACCGGTGCAGTTCCTCGTGCCGCGCTTCGACCGCTACGTCACGCCCGCGCTCTCCGAAGGGCTCGACCGCTGGCTTGGGCGCTACCGGCGCGAGATGATCGCATCGACGCACTGGACCGTGGTGCGCGATGCGCCGCTCATCGCCGCGCGCATCGACAGTTTTGCCGCCTGGGTGGCGAGCGAATCGCCGCCGTCCGCCGTACCGGCCGCCGCGCACACGGCGGCCCATGCTTTGCCCGAAGGCACCTGAGAGACAACCTAACGAAGAGACACAGGGGCCGGGCGCCCCTGGATCGACCCACTCCAACATCAAGAGGTCAGCCGGTGAACCCTATCGCAACGCTTCCCCTCACCATCGCCGCAGCCGCGGCGGCTTTGGCCGTCGCCGGCGCGGGACTCGCCGCCTTCTCGCGGCGCACCGCGCGCCGCATCGAACAGGCGGTGCCGATGGACGGCCAGCTCATCGATATCGGCGGCGACCGCATTCACTATGTCGAGCGCGGCGAGGGACCGCCCATCGTGTTCGTCCACGGGCTGAGCGGGCAGATGCGCAACTTCGCCTACCTGCCCATCGATGCGCTCGCACGCCACCATCGCGTGATCCTGATCGACCGGCCGGGTACCGGCTACTCCACGCGCGGCCCGCGCTCCGCGGCGAATGTCTATGCCCAGGCGGAGACGGTCGTGCGCTTCTTCGCGGCGCTCGGGCTCGACAAGCCCGTGCTCGTGGGGCACTCGCTGGGCGGGGCGGTTGCGCTTGCCGTTGCGCTCAATCATCCGCAGGCGGTATCGCGGCTCGCGCTGATCGCGCCGCTCACGCATGTGCAGACCGAAGTGCCGAAGGCGTTTCGCGCGCTCGTGATCCGCTCGGCATTCGTGCGCCGCATCGTGGCGCGCACGCTGGCCACGCCCGTTGCGCTCGCCACCAGCGCGACCGTACTCAAGCAGGTCTTCGCGCCCGAAGCCGTGCCGGCCGACTTTCCGCAGCGCGGCGGCGGCATGCTGAGCCTGCGGCCCCAGGGGTTTCTCGGCGCGTCGGAGGATCTCGTCGCCATCGAAGGCACCGGCGACCTCGCCGACATGGAGCAGCGCTATGCGCAGCTGGAGGTGGACACCGACGTGCTGTTCGGTCGCGGCGACATCGTGCTCAACTGGATCCGCCACGGCGATGCGCTGCGGCGGCGCTCGAAGCGGGTCGCGCTGAAGGTGGTGGAAGGCGGCCATATGCTGCCCGTCACCGCGCCGCAGGCAACGGCCGCGTGGCTGCAGGCCGTGGTGTCGGGCGCGACGGCGCGCGGCGTGGACGGCGGTCGCGAGACCGCTTCCGCCGAGCTGGACGAAGCCGTTCAGGCCCCGCGCAAGCACGCGTAGCAGGCATTGCACGCGCCCGACACGCACTAGAGCGACTGCTCTGTAGACCTAAATGTCAAGACAGGGTTGCCTTGCTATTGTGGAGATGGCGCACGTATCGCCCACGACAAAACCGGAGACAAGCATGGCAGCCCAACCCCAGAGCGCGGCCTTGTCCGCCTTCACGCCCGCAGACGGCCTACCTGAGACCGACGGCATCTGGTACGCATCCTATCCGCCCGGTGTGCCGCACGAGATCGACGTGTCGCGCTACGCGTCGATCGTCGAGTACTTCGACGAATGCGTGGCGACGTTCAGCGAGCGCGTGGCCTACGTGAGCATCGGCTCGACGCTCACCTATGGCGAACTCGCACGCAAGGCCGAAGCGTTCGCCGCCTGGTTGCAAGGAGTGGGCGTGCAGGCGGGCGAGCGTGTCGCGATCATGCTGCCGAACACTTTCCAGTATCCGGTCGCGCTTTTCGGGGCACTAAAGGCCGGTGCCGTGGTGGTCAACGTCAATCCGCTCTATACGCCGCGCGAACTCGCGCACCAGCTCAAGGACAGCGGCGCACGCGCCATCGTCGTGTTCGAGAACTTCGCGCACACGCTCGAAGAGGCGCTGCCGGGCACCCAGGTCGAACACATCGTGGTCACCGCGCTCGGCGACCTGCTTGCCGATGGCGCGAACCTCAAAGGCCATCTGCTGAACTTCGTGCTGCGGCACGTGAAAAAAATGGTGCCCAGGTACCGCCTTCCGCAAGCCATCAGGCTGCGCTTCGCACTGGTGGCCGGCGCGAAGCGCACGCTCGTGCCCGTGCCGCGCACGCCCGGCGATCTCGCGTTCCTCCAGTACACGGGCGGCACCACCGGGGTCGCGAAGGGCGCGATGCTCACGCATCGCAACATCATCGCGAACGTGCTGCAGGCGAAGGCGTGGTCCGAATCGCAGCTCACCGGCGAGATCGAAACGGTTCTCACGCCGCTGCCGCTCTATCACATCTATTCGCTCACGGTGAACGCACTGATCTTCCTGGGTCTGGGCGGACGCAACATCCTGATCGCGAATCCGCGCGACACGAAGCGCATGATGATGGTCCTGCGCCGCGAGACCTTCACCGGCATCACCGCCATCAACACGCTCTACAACGCGCTCCTCGACAACGAAGCATTCTGCCGGCGCGACTTCTCCGCACTCAAGCTCGCCATGGCAGGCGGCATGGCCACGCAGAAGGCCGTGGCCGATCGCTTCAAGGCCGTGACGGGCCAGCCGATCATCGAAGGCTACGGGCTCACCGAGTGCTCGCCCATCGTCTCGACCAATCCGGTCGATCTCAAGAACCTGCGCGACTTCGAAGGCTCGATCGGACTGCCCGTGCCTTCCACGCAGGTGCGCCTGCGCCGCGAGGACGGCACGTGGGCGGGCATCGACGAGGCGGGCGAGCTATGCGTGAAGGGTCCGCAGGTGATGCTCGGCTACTGGGGACGGCCAGACGAAACGGCGAAGGTGCTCGATGCCGACGGTTGGCTCGCAACGGGCGACATCGGCGTGATGAATGCCCAGGGCTTCATGAAGATCATCGACCGCAAGAAGGACATGATCCTCGTCTCGGGTTTCAACGTCTATCCGAACGAGATCGAAGAGGTGGTGGCCATGCACCCGGACGTGCGCGAAGTCGCGGCGATCGGCGTGCCCGACACGGTGCAGGGCGAACGCGTGAAAATCTTCGTGGTCTCGCGCAATCCCGCGCTCACCGCCGAAGACCTGCTCCAGCATTGCCGCCGCAACCTCACGGGCTACAAGATGCCGCGCGCCGTCGAGTTCCGCGACGCGCTGCCGCAAACGAACGTCGGCAAGATCCTGCGCCGTGCGCTGCGCGACGAGGAGATCGCAAGGCTCGCACGCCCCGCGAATACCAGGTAGCAAACGCGCGGGACCGGATGTTCATGGTCCCGCGCATCATTTCAAACAGGGAGACAAAAAATGAAACCGCAACAAACGCCGGCGCCGCGCGCCAAAGTCCGCTTGATCCGATCTCTGGCCTGTGCGGCGTTCGCGCTGGCTTCGGCCGTCGCGCTCGCGCAAAGCGGCACGCCCGCGCCTGCCGCCGGCGACGACACCGGCGCGACGCAAGGCGTCGCCGCCACGGCCCCCGCGCAGGTCGGCAAGCTGCCCATCGAGCAACAGGTGCGCTGGCTTCAGCATGCCCAGCGCAGCGGCGCACTCGAGAAAATGGACGACGCCCAGTTGACCTCGCTCTTCCAGTCGCTCGATCCGCTCGTGGTGCCCACGCTCATCAAGCTCGGCCCCTCAGGCTATCCGTCCTACGAGTTCGAACTGTGGCGCTGGGAGCGACTGAACGGCAAGTGGCCGAGCCAGCCCGCGCACATGCAGGTCAAGCTCGAGCACGACCCGCTGCGGATCTACGCGAAGTGGCTGTCCGACGGCGATCATTCGGGCGAGGAAGTGATCTACGACGCCTCGAAGCGCAGCGACGAAATGTACGGGCACCTGGGCGGCCTGCTAGGCGTGATGCCGATGTGGACGGCGCTCGACGGCACGCTCGCGCGCTCGCAGTCGAATCACAAGATCACCGACCTCGGCACCGAATTCATCACGAGCCAGTTCATGACCGACGCGAAAAAGTACGTCGAGGTGGGGGCCCCGTACACGCCGCAGGTCGAGGTGAAAGTGATGAACGGCGTGCGCGTGGTGGCGCTGACCTACGTCTCGCCGGCCGGCAAGCCGCAGTACTACGCGAAGAAGCAGACGCTGGGCCTCGATCTGCGGCATCCGTATTTCCGCACGGTCGAAGCGTATGACGACAGCGGCCAGATGTTCGAGAGGATCGTGATCGACAAGATCGAGCCGAAGACTTTCGACGCAGCGGTGTTCGATCCGAAGAATCCCGATTACAAGTTCTGAGTCGCTTATCGCGCCCCCCGGTCAAGGCAAGGCCGGGCAGCGCGCTGAAGAAGAAAGGTGAGCCTTTTCGGGAAGCGACCTGCGCGACAGGCGCCGCGCAGGTACTCAAGCTCGTTCAGGTGAGTGTTTCCAGGAGATCGGGACCGCTAACGACGTGTTTCAATCGCTCAGGTGAACCTGGCAGATCGAAAACCCTCACGTTTTGGCCACGAAACGTTCGAAACGTCTCCTGGAACTACTCACTTTTGCCCTTTTTCGCGGTCGAACGCTTAGGGTGATGCGCATCGTGCCATGTCACGCACCGCCCAGCCCCCGAAAACCCTCACCTCAAGCCTAGTCGTGCGCCATCGCATGCTCGACGCTCAACTGCGTGGGCATCATGTTGTCGTTCGCATTGCGCATGACCCACAGCGACAGCCCGACGATCACCGCGATCAGGAATGCCGTGCACACGAAGATGCCGGTGTTCGAACGCTGGCTGCGCGCCGAGCCGATGTGCAGGAAATACCCGAGCTGCACGACCAACTGGGCGACGCACAGCACGACGATGGCCGCGAGTCCCACTTCGGGCGAACCGATATGAAACATGACCACGCCGAACGAGGCGAGCGTGAGCACGAGCGAAAGAACCGTGCCGATCAGATAGCTTTTCAGGCTGCCGTGCGCATCGTCGTGGTCGGCCGGATGGGTGGCGTGAGGGTGGGTCACAGCATGCCTCGCAGATAAACGAAGGTGAAAACGCAGATCCACACGAGATCGAGAAAGTGCCAGAAGAGGCTCAGGCACGCGAGGCGCCGGCGCACGGTGCTGGTGAGACCGAATTTCATGGTCTGATGCATCGTGATCGCGATCCACAGCAGACCGGCCGTCACGTGAAGCCCGTGCGTGCCGACCAGCGTGAAGTACGCCGAAAGATACGCACTCGTGCCGGGGCCCGTGCCGTCGGCCACGAGCTTGGCGAACTCGTTCACCTCCATGCCCACGAAACCCGCACCGAACACGAAGGTCACGGCGAGCCACGCGAACACCTGCGCGCGCCGGTTCGCGTGAAGACCCAGCATCGCCATGCCGAAGGTGACGCTGCTCGCGAGCAGCAGCAGCGTTTCGCCGAGCACGTAAGGCAGCTCGAACAGCTGCTTCGCGCCGGGGCCGCCCGCTGTCGCGTTCGCGAGCACGCCGAAGGTGGCGAAGAGCGTCGCGAAGATGAGGCAGTCGCTCATCAGGTAGATCCAGAAGCCAAGCGTGGTCTTCGTGCTGTCCTCGTGGCCGTGATGATGTAGTGCAGCGTGAGCCATGACTTACGCGACCTCCTTCAGTTCCAGTTCCGCCAGCCGTTCGAAGCGGGCGTTCTCCATGCGCTCGACCTCGGCGGCCGGCACCCAGTAATCGACATCCTGGTCGTAGCTGCGCCGGATGAACGTGGCGACCATGCCGATGAAGCCCAGCGCCACGAAAGGCCACATGTGCCAGACAAACGCGAAGCCGAACAGCAGGCTGAATGCGGCAATGATGAAACCCGCGCCGGTATTGCGCGGCATGTGGATGTCTTCGTAGGCAGGCGGCTGCGCATAGGCGCGGCCCGTTTCCTTGTTGTCCCAGTGCTGCTCCATGGACGTGATCCGGGGCAGCACGGCGAAGTTGTAGAACGGCGCCGGCGAGGCCGTGGACCATTCGAGGCTGCGGCCGTCCCACGGATCGCCCGTGAAATCGCGGTTCGCTTCCCGGTCGCGCACGCTCACCACGATCTGCACGATCAGCGCGAGAATGCCGAGGCCCACGAACACCGCGCCCACGAGCGCCACCACGAGCCAGGGATGCCACTCGGGCACGTCGTAGTGATTCATGCGCCGCGTCATGCCCATGAAGCCGAGGATGTAAAGCGGCGTGAAAGCGAGCCAGTAGCCGATCAGCCAGCACCAGAACGACACCTTGCCCCAGAACTCGTTGAGCGTGAAACCGAACACCTTGGGGAACCAGAAACTCACGCCCGCAAGACAGCCGAACACCACGCCGCCGATGATCACGTTGTGAAAGTGCGCGACGAGAAAGAGCGAGTTGTGCAGCACGAAATCCGCGCCCGGCACGGCCAGCAGCACGCCGGTCATGCCGCCCACGGCGAAAGTCACCATGAAGCCGATGGTCCAGAGCGTGGCGCTGTGATAGCGGATGCGGCCGCGGTACATCGTAAAGAGCCAGTTGAAGAGCTTCACGCCGGTCGGGATCGAAATGATCGTGGTCATGATGCCGAAGAAGGCATTGACGTTCGCGCCCGAGCCCATGGTGAAAAAGTGGTGCAGCCAGACGAAGAACGAGAGGATGCCGATGGAAGCCGTCGCGTACACCATCGACTTGTAGCCGAAGAGCGGCTTACCGGAGAACGTGGCGATGATCTCGGAGAAGGCGCCGAACGCGGGCAGGATCAGGATGTACACCTCGGGATGGCCCCACACCCAGATCAGGTTGATGTACATCATCGCGTTGCCGCCCAGCTCGTTCGTGAAGAAGTGCATGCCGAGATAGCGGTCCATCGTGAGCAGCGCGAGCGTGCCCGTGAGCACGGGAAACACGGCGACGATCAGGATGTTGGTGATGAGCGCGGTCCAGACGAACACCGGCATCTTCATCAGGTCCATGCCGGGCGCGCGCAGGCGCAGGATCGTCACGATGAAGTTGATGCCGGAGAGCGTGGTGCCGAGACCCGATAGCTGCAACGACCAGATGTAGTAATCGACGCCCGTGGTGGGGCTATACCCCAGCTCCGAGAGCGGCGGATACGCCACCCAGCCCGTGGCCGCGAAATCGCCGACGAACATCGAGACCATCACCAGCACCGCGCCCACGACGGAAAGCCAGAAGCTCAGCGAGTTGACGAACGGGTAGGCCACGTCGCGCGCGCCGATCTGCAGCGGCACGACCACGTTCATCAGCCCGAGGATGAGCGGCGTGGCCACGAAGAAGATCATGATGACGCCGTGCGCCGTGAAGATCTGGTCGTAGTGATGGGGCGGAAGATAGCCGGCGGCGTCGCCGTAGGCGAGAGCCTGCTGCACGCGCATCATGATCGCGTCGGCGAAGCCGCGCAGCAGCATGACGATCGCGAGGATGATGTACATGACGCCGATGCGCTTGTGATCGACCGAGGTGATCCATTCGCGCCACAGATAACCCCACTTGCCCGCGATCGTGACCGCGGCGAAGAGGGCAAGGCCGAGAAGCGCCACGACGGCGCCCGTGCCCATGATGATGGGCTCGTGCCAGGGAACGGCATCGAGCGTGAGTTTTCCGAACATGGTTGATTACTCCGCTGCCAGGGTGGCGCCCGCGCGGGCGCCGCGGCGGTCGAGGGTGAAGGCCGGCACGCCGGCGCCGCAGATGGGATTGCCGTTGGCGTCGCGCATGTACTTGTTCGCCACGCCGTCGAAGAGCCCCGGCACCACGCCCGAGTAAAGCGTCACGGGCGCCTTCTCGCCGGGCTGCGCGAGGCGCGTGTAGGCGGCCACGTCGAGGTGCTCGGGCGAAGCCTTGGCGCGTGCGATCCAGGCGTCGAAGTCGGCGCGGCTCGTGGCGACGGTGTCGAAGTGCATGTCGGAGAAGCCCGGGCCGCTGAACGCCGCCGAGCGGCCCGCATAGACGCCGGGCGCGTTCGCGATCAGATGGAGCTTCGTCTGCATGCCCGACATCGCGTACACCTGGCTGCCCAGTTGCGGGATGAAGAACGAGTTCATGAGCGACTCGGCGGTGATCCGGAACGACACTGGCGTGCCCACGGGAATCGCGAGCTGGTTCACGGAGGCGACGCCGTAGTCGGGGTAGATGAAGAGCCACTTCCAGTTGAGCGCCACCACCTCCACGCGCAGCGGCTTTTCCTGCGATTCGATGGGCCGGTAGGGATCGAGCGCGTGCGTGGTGCGCCAGATCAGCACGCCGAGCGTCAGCACGATCACGCACGGAATCGACCAGACCACGACTTCGATGACCGTCGAGTGCGCCCATTTCGGCGCATAGGTCGCGCGCGGATTGCCCGCGCGATAGCGCCACGCGAACCAGAGCGTGAGCGCGATCACCGGAATCACGACGAGCAGCATGAGACCGAGAGCGATGAGGATCAGGTGCTTTTCCTGCACGCCGATGTCGCCCTTGGGGTCGAGCAGCACCATGTTGCAGCCGGAAAGAAGCGCCGCAGCGCCGAGGGCGAGGAGCTTCGCACTCCGTATGAAGCCCTGCCGCAATGCCGGCGGACGGAGTGTGTCCCCTGCCTGCGCCAATGTAGGTGGTTTTTGCATGTCATAACCCGAGGTTGCGGTTCTCGCAAACCCATGCAAAACCGCATTCGGCCACCGCCCGATGGAGTCGTTTCGGCTCTCTGGCCCGGTGAGCATGCTTTGTGCCATTAGCATACAAAGCACACCATGTATGGATTTACGTCCTAACTCTGGGCATGCTAGAGTAAGACATAGATCAGACATCCGCGGCGAAATGACGCGCACCTCTTCAGCAGAATCGACCGGCGAAACGCTTGCCTGGCTCTCCGGCTTCACGCCCGGCGCGGGGCCTCGCTATGCGCAGCTCGCCACCTTCATCGAGCGCGCCATCGCCACCGGCGCGCTGCGGCCCGGCGACCGCCTGCCGCCGCAGCGCATGCTCGCCGACCTGCTCGGCGTGAATCTCACCACCGTCACGCGTGGCCTGAACGAGGCTCATCGTCGTCATCTGATCGAATCGCGCGGGCCGCTCGGCACCTTCGTGGCGCCTTCCCGGGTCGAACTGGCCCAGCTCGTCGACCTGAGCATGAACATTCCGCCGCCGCCCGCGGACGTCGATCTCGAAGCGCTGTTGCGCGATGGCATGTCGCAGGTGCTGATCCGCAGCGACATCGATCTGCTGATGACCTATCACCTGGGCGGCGGCAGCAAGGCAGACCGCCATGCCGGCGCGCAGTGGCTCAGGCCGGTTATCGGCGCGGTCGATCCCGCGAAGGTGGTGGTGTGCCCCGGCGCCCAGTCGGCGCTCGCGGCGCTGATCCTCTCGGCGACGCAGGCGGGCGACGTGATCCTGACCGAGCCGCTCGTGTATCCCGGCCTGCCGCTCGTGGCACGGCAACTGGGGCGCCGCGTGGAATGCGTGGCCACCGACGCCGACGGCATGCGGCCGGACATGCTCGAAGCCGCGTGCCGCGAGCACGATGCGCGCTTGCTATACCTGAATCCGACGCTGCAAAACCCGACCGCGGCCACCATGCCGGAATCGCGCCGCCTCGCAATCGGCGCCATTGCGGCGCGATTCGCTGTGCGCATCGTCGAAGACGACCCGTACTGGCGCTTCGCCGAAGACGCGCCGCCGCCGTTCGCCCGGCTCGTGCCGCAGCAGACTTACTACCTTTCCACGTTGTCGAAATGCCTCTCGCCGGGACTGCGGACCGCGTATCTCGTCCTGCCGGACGCGCAGAGCGAAGCGCCGTTTCTCGCTTCGCTACGCTCGCTCTCGCTCATGGCCACGCCGTTGACCACGGCGCTGGTGGCGCAATGGATGCACGACGGCTCCGCCGCACAGTTGCTCGCCGGCGTGCAGGCGGAGGCACGCTCGCGCCAGCAACTCGCGCGCCGCATTCTGGGCGGCGCGGCACACGCCGGAAGCGTGAAAAGCACGGGAAGCGCAGGCGGCATTCATGTATGGCACGTGTTGCCGGACCATTGGTCCGCCAACGAACTCACGGCATTCGCCCGCTCCGAGGGTCTGGTGGTGGCGCCCGCCTCGGCCTTCCATAGCGGCAGGCAGGCGCCCAACGCCGTGCGGATTTCATTGGGCGGATGCGCCGGGCGTTCCGAGCTGACCGCGGCGCTGCGCAAGCTCGCGGATATGCTTGAACGCAGACCTCATAGCGATACCGCTATCGTGGTTTAGTGCCGGCGCATGCTCACTCGCTGCACACGCCGTATCATCGCCAGGGAGTCCGTATGAACCGGCGCGCTGCGCCGGTCTCCTGGACCATTACTCCGTCACGGCATGGCTCAGCAAGGTCTTGGGCTCCAGGTAGGCGCCCATGCCCCACTTGCCCATTTCCCGTCCAAGCCCGGAGTGCTTGAACCCGCCGAAGGGTGCACGCGGCTCGTGAGCCAGTGTATTGACAAGTACACGGCCGGAATCGATCTGCCGCGCCACGCGCTCGCAGCGTTCGCGGTCCTTGCCCAACACGAGGGCGCTCAGTCCATAGCGCGTATCGTTAGCAATGCCGATCGCGTCAGCCTCGTCCTCGTAGGGGATGATGGTGAGCACGGGGCCAAAAATTTCCTCGCGCGCGATGCGCATCTGGTTGTCGGCACGGCTGAAGATCGTCGGCTTGACGAACCAGCCCGCGTGCAAGCCCTCCGGCCGGCCCTCGCCACCTGCCAGCAGCATCGCGCCTTCGTCCTGTCCGATACGGATGTAGTGCTGCACCCGCTCCCATTGCTTCTGGCTCACCATCGGGCCGATGTCGGTATCGGCATGGCGCGGGTCGCCGGACCGGATCTGCGAGACCGCCTCCTTCGCTACCGCTTCGAATTCGGCCAGGCGGTTGCGCGGCACGAGGATGCGCGTGCCCGCAATGCAGGCCTGGCCGCTGTTGGCAAAGCCCGCCTGCAACACCATCGGCATGATGGCGGCGAAGTCCGCATCCTCCAGCACCACCGTGGGCGACTTGCCGCCCAGCTCCAGGGTCACGCGCTTCATCGTGGCGGCGCCCGTGGCCACCAGATGCTGCCCCACTGCGGACGACCCCGTGAACGAGATCTTGGCGACGCCGGGATTGCGCGCGATCTCTTCGCCGACCACGTCGCCGCGACCATTGACGATGTTGAATACGCCCGGCGGCAGGCCAGCTTCATGCAGCGCTTCGGTCACGATCTGCGTCTGCATCGCGCTCATCTCGCTGGGTTTGATGACGGCGGTGCAACCCGCTGCCAGCGCGGTGGCCAGCTTGTTGCAGATAAAGCCCGCATTGCTGTTCCAGGGCGTGATGAGACCCGCGACGCCCACGGGCGTCTGGATCACGGTGGCGGCGCCCGCTTGTTCCTCGAACACGAAGGCCTTCAGCGCATCGATCGCCTGGGCGATGACATCGGCCGGATACGTCGCCATCCAGCGCCCGCGCGCCGCAGGCGCACCGTATTCCGCAAGAATGGCCTCCATCAAGGCCTCTTCACGCGCGGCCACGGCCCGGTGCATGCGCTGCAGGGCCGCGATGCGCTCGTCGCGCGTGGTGCGCGACCAGGCAGGGAACGCCGCCCGGGCTGCCGCGATGGCGCGCTGCGCGTCCTGCTCGTCGCCCAGCCACACCTGGCCGATGACTTCCTCGGTGCTCGGGTTGTGAAGATCGAACCATTCCTGGCCGTGCGGCGTGACGAATTCGCCGTTGATGTAGATCTGTTCAATGCGTTGCATGGTGGCTCCCTGGGAGATGCAACGTAGTCTAGGATGGGTTTATTGTTCTAATAAGCCGCCTTATGGCTGATGACGTATCCTTAAATTCAGGACAATCCATGCACCGAACAGGAATGACCGAACTGGAAGTGGTTCTGGCCGTTGCGCGCCGCAACAGCTTTCGTGGCGCAGCGCAGGAACTGGGCATGTCCACCACGGCCGTCAGCAGCGCCGTCGCCGGGCTGGAGGCGCGCCTGAAGGTGCGTCTTTTCAATCGCTCGACGCGCAGCGTTGCACTCACCGATACGGGCCAGCGCTACGTGGAACGCATTGCGCCGGCGCTCGCCGAGATCCAGAGCGCCGGCGAAGAAGCCGGTGCCGGTCTCGGCGTGCCCAGCGGCACACTGCGCATCAATGCCCCGCAGAGCGCGGCCTACCTGTTGCTGGAGCCGCTCTTCAACGAGTACGCGCAGCGCTATCCCGGGATACGGATCGACATCGAGAGCGAGTCGCGCATGGTCGACATCGTGGCCCAGGGATTCGACGCTGGCATTCGCCTCGCCGAGTCCGTGCCGCAGGACATGATCGCCGTGCCGCTCTCGCGCGACATCCGCATGCTCGTCGTGGCAACGCCCGAATACCTGGCGCGCCACGGCACGCCCCGGCACCCGCGCGATCTGCTCAAGCACCAAAGCATCGGCATGCGCATGTCGCACGGCGGCATCTATCGCTGGGAACTGGAGAAAGGCAGCAAGAAATTGCAGATGGATCTGCCCGTGCGCCTGGTGCTCAACGAAATGCCGGCCATCAAGCAGGCGGTACTGCTGGGATTGGGCGTCGGCTTCATCTCCGAATGGTTTATCGGGGAAGAACTGAAAAGCGGTGCGCTGATACCCGTGCTCGTGCCGTGGTGCCCATCGTTTGGCGGATTGCGGCTCTATTACTCCGGCCATCGCTTCATGCCCGCGCGGCTACGGGCACTGATCGATCTGGTCCATGAGCTGAACCTGGCTGGCGCGCCGTTGCGAGACACCCGGGCAAACTGAACTGATGCGAACGCCAGGCTCTGTCATGTTGGTGCGCCTGTGGCACGCACTCAAAACCTCACGCGCAACTGAAAGCCGATAGTGAACGGCAGATCGTCGGAGGGAATCGGCGGAATGACGATGAAGTTCACGCCCACGCGCTTGTATGCCGTCATCAGGATAGGCGCCGCAACGGGGCCGATCGTGTGATTGCGGCCGAGGCCCCAGTCGCCGTAGTTGTAGCCCGAGATAATGCCGCCCATCGCGGCGAGGCGCACAAAGCCCCAATGCAGGAACTCCGGCGCCCATACGGCGCCGCCGTAAAACGAAGGCCGCCGCAACGAATTGCGAAAGCCGCCTGCGGTGAGCGCCCAGGTATCGCCCGGCCAGCATTCCACGCCGAGGCCGGGATTGAACTGCTCGAAGTCCTTGTCGGGATGGATGTGATACGAGCCCGCCATCGCGTCGACCCACAGGCCGCCGCTACACCAGTCGGTGGCGTGCGCACCGGCCGCCGTGCCCAGCAACAGCGCACCGGCCGCCGCTATTCTGATTGTCTTTATCGCTGCCGTGCCGCCGTGCTTGCGCCAGAAACGCATGGGTCTCCATCCTCGCTCGTGCCGTTTGCTTGCCTGGGTTTGTGGGATTCAGGTCATGGCGCACTGTACCGCAACTCGATGCCCCTGCAATGGAGGTCCCGCCCGGATGCCGGAACGGGCCACGCGGACAGCCGGCGCCGCCCGCGATTATGCCCGCCCTGTGAGTCGAGACCATGAACGAGGATGGCGCGCGCTTCAGAGACCGAGGTCGCTCAGACCAGGATGATCGTCGGGACGGCGCCCCTGGGGCCAGTGGAAGAGCCGCGCTTTCTCCTCGATCGGCAGATCGTTGATGCAGGCGAAGCGGCGCGCCATCAGGCCATTGCCGTCGAACTCCCAGTTTTCGTTGCCGTAGGAGCGGAACCAGCTGCCGGAATCGTCGTGCCATTCATAGGCGAAACGCACCGCAATGCGGTTCTCCGTGAAGGCCCACAATTCCTTGATCAACCGGTAGTCGAGTTCGCGCGCCCACTTGCGCGAGAGAAACTCGACGATGGCCGCGCGGCCCGTGACGAATTCCGCACGGTTGCGCCAGACGCTTTGCGGCGTATAGGCCAGCGAAACGCGCTGCGGATCGCGCGTGTTCCAGCCGTCCTCGGCGGCTCGCACCTTCTGGGTAGCGGTTTCACGCGTAAAGGGCGGCAGCGGCGGACGGACTTCGGCAACATCACTCATCATCTTTCTCCAGGGAACGGGCGGCACGCCGGGCCGGCGGCCGCGCACGGTGGGGACTGCGCGGCGCGGTCGCGCCTGGCAGCGTATCGAGCAAGGGTTTTGCGGCGGCGCGGGCATCGAGCGCAGCGTCGGCGTCGCCGCTCACGAGCGCCACGCCAATCGCCCCGTCCATCAGGATCAGCCACTGGCGCGCAAGGCGTTCGACATGCCGGCGCGCCGCGCCGCGTTCGGCAATCAGTGCATCGCACTGTTCGCGCACGAAGTCGAGAAGCCGTTCCTTGTGCTCGCGCGCAACCACGCGAATGGGATCGTCGGGCGAGGCGATTTCCCCCGCGGCATTCAAGAACGCGCAGCCGTGAAAGCCCTCGGAGGCGAACCATTCGCGCAGCACGTCGAACATGCCGAAGAGCCGCGCTTCGGGCGACGCCCCGCGTTTGAGCGTGCCTTCGATGAACCAGCGCATCCAGCGTTCGTCGCGCCGCGCGAGCGCCGCGGCCACGAGCGCATCCTTCGATTCGAACCAGGTGTAGAAGCTCTTGCGCGCGGCACCCGCCTCGCGAACGATGGCATCCACGCCGGTGGCATGAATGCCGCCGGCATAGATCAACGCCTCGGCGGCCTCAAGCAGGCGTTCGCGGACATCGGATTGGGCGCCGCCGGAAGCGGCCTGGCTAGAGAGACTCATTGCGGTGTGCTCCACGGCAGAACGAGGTAGAACGATCATTCTCCATGACTGCAATGTAGAACGATCATTCTCCCAAGTCAAGGGAAAATCCCTGTGCCGCGTGGGGGCATGTCGGGAATAGCCGGCCTCGCAGACGCGTTAACATCGAGCGACGAAGGAGAGGCCATGACAGGAAAACGCGATTGGACAGCAAGAGGAAGGGCGGTGTGCGCGGCGCTCGGCGTAGCGGGGCTGCTATGGGCCTGCACGCCGCTGCGTGTCGTCACCCATAGCGTGAGCAGCGTCGAAACGGCCGTGCCGCCGGGCCGCTACGAACTCGACCCGCATCACTGGAGCGTCGTGTTCGACGTCGACCATCTGCATTATTCGCGCTTCGTGATGCGCTTCGACCGCGCGAGCGCCCACCTCGACTGGCAGCAGGCCGGCGGTCTGGAGAATGCGGTTGTGAATGCGTCCATCGACGCAGCCAGTCTCGACACCAACGTGCCGGTGCTGGACCGGATGGTGAAGGGATCGCAGATGCTGGACGTGGAGCACTATGGCGAGATCCGCTTCGCGAGCACGCATTTCGAGCGCACCGGCGAAGGACGCGGCACGCTCACCGGCAACCTGACGATACATGGCGTCACGCAACCGGTAACGCTGGACGTGACGTTCAACGGCTACGCGCCGAATCCGCTGACGAAGCAGCCCACCGTGGGTTTCTCGGCGAGCGGCCATTTCAGCCGCGCGAAGTTCGGCCTGACGACGTGGTTCCCCGCGGTCGGCGACGAGATCGACGTCCGGATTCAGGCCGAATTCGAGCAGCCGGCCGCGGGAACGTGAAGCCCGGCGCTCAGGCCGTCCAGTCGAGAATGACCTTGCCGCTCTCGCCCGAAAGCATCGCGTTGAAGCCCTTCTGATAGTCGTTCACGCTGAAGCGGTGCGTGACGATGGGCGAGAGGTCGAGCCCGCTTTGCAGCATGGCCACCATCTTGTACCAGGTCTCGAACATCTCGCGCCCGTAAATGCCCTTGATTTCCAGGCCCTTGAAGATCACCTGGTTCCAGTCAATGGCGGTCTGCGCCGGCGGAATGCCGAGGAGCGCGACCTTGCCGCCGTGGTTCATCGCTTCGAGCAGCGCCGTGAACGCGCTCGGCACGCCGGACATTTCGAGGCCCACGTCGAAGCCCTCGGTCATGTGCAGGTCGCTCATCACGTCGCGCAGGGATTCGCGCGAGACGTTGACGGCGCGCGTCGCGCCCATCTTGCGGGCGAGTTCCAGGCGATAGTCGTTGACGTCGGTGATCACCACGTTGCGCGCGCCCACGTGCTTCGCGATCGCCACGGCCATGATGCCGATCGGCCCCGCACCCGTAATGAGCACGTCCTCGCCGACGAGATTGAACGAGAGCGCCGTGTGCGTGGCATTGCCGAACGGATCGAAGATCGCAGCGAGATCGTCGGAGATTTCGGGCGGAATCTTGAACGCGTTGAAGGCCGGAATCACGAGGTATTCGGCGAACGCGCCTTCGCGGTTCACGCCCACGCCCGTGGTATTGCGGCACAGGTGGCGGCGCCCCGCGCGACAGTTGCGACAGAAACCGCAGGTGATGTGGCCTTCGCCGGACACGCGGTCGCCGATATTGAAGCCGCGCACCTCCTGGCCCATTTCGACGATTTCGCCCACGTATTCGTGGCCGACGTGCATCGGCACAGGAATGGTTTTCTGCGCCCAGTCGTCCCACTTCCAGATATGAATGTCGGTGCCGCAGATCGCGGTGCGATGAATCTTGATCATCACATCGTTGTGGCCGACTTCGGGCTTCGGTACGTCGGTGAGTGTCAGGCCCGGCGCGCGTTCGAGTTTGGCGAGTGCTTTCATTTTATTCAGGATACCTTATCAGATTACGCCGAGCTGCTTGCCGACGCGGGCGAACGCCGCGACCGCGCGTTCGATCTGTTCGGGGGTATGCGCGGCGCTCATCTGCGTGCGGATGCGCGCACGCCCCTTCGGCACCACCGGATACGAGAAACCGATCACATAAACGCCTTCGTGCAGCAACGCGTCGGCCATCTTCGAGGCAACCAGCGCGTCGCCGAGCATCACGGGAATGATCGGGTGCTCGCCCGGCACGAGCGTGAAGCCCAGCGCGCTCATCTCGCGGCGGAAGTGCGCGCCGTTGGCCCGCACGCGCTCACGCAGTTGCGCGCCCTCGTCGCTCGCAATCAATTCGAGCACCTTGAGCGATGCCGCAGCAATGCTCGGCGCGAGCGTGTTCGAAAACAGATACGGGCGCGAGCGCTGGCGCAGCAGCTCGACCACTTCCTTTTTCGCCGCGATATAGCCGCCCGACGCGCCGCCCAGCGCCTTGCCAAGCGTGCCCGTGATGATGTCCACGCGCTCGGCCACCCCGCAGTGCTCGGGCGTGCCGCGTCCGTGTTCGCCGATAAAGCCCACCGCGTGCGAGTCGTCCACCATCACGAGTGCGCCGTAGCGCTCGGCGAGGTCGCAGATGCCCTTGAGGTCCGCGATGATGCCGTCCATCGAGAA
This sequence comes from Paraburkholderia sp. J12, assembly GCF_905220215.1. NCBI lineage: Bacteria > Pseudomonadati > Pseudomonadota > Betaproteobacteria > Burkholderiales > Burkholderiaceae > Paraburkholderia > Paraburkholderia sp. J12. Next base: position 489,018 of record NZ_CAJMZC010000003.1, on the reverse strand, counting down.
CACGCCGTCGGTTGCGATCAGCTTGTAGCGCGCGCCGGCTTCGTCGGCTTCGCGCAGCTTCGCTTCGAGATCGGTGAGGTCGTTGTTCTTGTAGCGGTAGCGGCGCGCCTTCGAAAGCCGCACGCCGTCGATGATGCTCGCGTGATTCAGTTCGTCGCTGATGATCGCGTCTTCTTCGCCGAGCAGCGTTTCGAAGAGGCCGCCGTTGGCGTCGAAGCAGCTCGAGTACAGAATGGAGTCCTCGGTGCCGAGGAACTGGGCGATTGCGCTTTCGAGCTGCTTGTGCACGGTCTGCGTGCCGCAGATGAAGCGCACCGACGCCATGCCGAACCCGTCCCGGTCGAGGCCGTCTTTCGCCGCCGCGATGAGCCGCGCGTCGTCCGCGAGGCCGAGGTAGTTGTTGGCGCAGAAGTTCAGCACGCCGCTGCCATCCGCAAGACGGATCGCCGACGACTGGGGCGTGGCGATCACGCGCTCGCTCTTGTAGAAGCCGTCGGCGCGGATCTGCGCGAGCGTGGCGCGCAGATGCTCGAGATAGGGGGTTCGCATGGGTCTAGCTCCTGACAATCCGATACTGGGCGATACCGGGATGGGCTGGCGCCTGCTATAGTCGCCGTCAGCTTTACCGGAAATTTTCGTTTTTTCGAACTTGAGTTCGATATGTCGAACAAACTCTAAACGATGGGGCAGTAAATGGCAAGCACCCGCAAACCGCGCACGGCAACCCAGACGGCGCCCCAGGAGACGACGGGCACCGCGCCCGCCGCTGTATCGGGCACCGCTTCGGCCCCGGCATCGGCCACCGCCGCACCGGTGGCGCCGCCGCGCGTCGGCGAGCAGATCCAGCGGCTGCGCAACGAACGCCGGATGACGCTCGACGACCTCTCGCGCGCGGCGGGCGTGTCGAAATCCATGCTATCGGAAATCGAGCGCGACAAGGCGAACCCGACCATCGCCGTGGCGTGGCGACTCACCAATGCGCTCGGCGTGAAGCTCGACTCGCTCTTCGCCGCGCCGAAGGCACCCGACGCGATTGCCGTAGCCGGCCCCCACGACATTCCGACACTGCTCGGTCAGGACGCCGGTTACCAGCTGCGCGTCTGGGGGCCGATCGAGCTCGCCGGCCACTTCGAATGGTACGAGCTGACCCTGAAGCCCGGCGGTGCGCTGGTGTCGAACGCCCACGAGCCGGGCACGCGCGAACATCTCACGGTGTTGCAGGGCACCATCGACGTGGAAGCGGCGGGGTCGGCGCAACGCCTGAAGGCCGCGGACACGGCGCGCTACATCGCCGACCAGCCGCATGCGATCCGCAACGCCGGCAAGGGCGAGGCGCGGGCGCTCCTCGTCGTGATCCACGGCTGAGGCGGTACCGGCCGCACAAAAAGCAGGCTGCGCAGCCGGCTCCGATACTGTATATTTATACAGTTCCAAGATCGACTGGAGCAGCCATGCCGACCCCCAACGAACAGGATCTGGCCGCCTTGCGTTTTCAGGCGGCCGCGCGCGACCTCGAACACGTCGTGCGAAGCATTGCCCAGCGCTACATCGCCCAGGAGGTGCCGCTCACCTGGCGGCTCCTGCACGCCATCGAAGCCGAAGCGCTCGCCGACCTCGGCTTTGCGAGCCGGCACGACGCCATCATGCTCGGGCTCTTTCAGCGCCCGGGCGAACTCGCTTACCCGGAAACCGACGATCCCGTGGATTTCGGCCGGTCGAACGCGTTGCCTGCCGTATTTGCCTTCGCGGTTTCCGCCTATGAGCGTGCAGCGCAAAGCGCCGATGCGGCACGCCGTGCCACCCAGCGGAAAAACGCGCCGCGGCGCCCGCGCGCCTGGGGCGGCTAGACAGACCAGACCGCCGGATCTTGCCCTTGCCCTCGCCGTAGCGCCAGGACATGCCGCCCGAAGCACGCGCTTCCCGCTACAATCCAGACTGCTAATGCAACTAACGGAATGAGAGTGATGGCGTCTTCCCACCCTCCACACGATCTCTTCGACCAGCAGCGGGCAGACTGGCAACGCGATCCGGTCGGCGCCTTCGATGCCTGGCTCGCTTCGCAACAGTTCCGCCATTCGTCTGCGGACGTGTACCGCGTTCAGTGGGGACGCTTTCTCGAATGGATGGCGCTGCGGCACAAGACGATACTGTCCGTCGACGCCGGCACGATCTCCGAATTCGTTGCCGGACTCGACGTAAAGAAGCCGCAGCGGCTGCGCTACCTGCGGCTCATCGAACGCGTGCTCGACCATGTTCGGGAAATCGAACTCGCCTCGACCAATCCGGCACGCTTCATCGCGCAAGACGGCGAGGCCGCCTGGCGCAACGCACGGGAAAACGAGCCGACCGGTTTTCTGGATGCGACCGAACGGGCGGCGATACTTGCCCAGCTGTTCGCGCCGCTCGAAGAACAATCGGCCGCGAAGCGCTGGCGTGAACGCCGCGACCGGGCGCTCGTCGCCGTATTTCTCGGCGCGGGTCTCAAGACGGGCGATGCGCTTGCGCTCACGCTGGACTGCGTGAAGCCGGGTTCGGAATGGCTCACCATCGAAGCCGACAATCCGCTTTTCACGCGCGTTACACGGCTCGCCCCCTTCGCCGTGGATGTCCTCGGCGCCTGGCTCGAAGCGCGTCAGCGCGCGGACCTGCCGGGGCAACTCGTTTTTCCGGGCTCGCCGTCGGGGCGGCCGATGCACAAGGCGACCGTGCTGCGCGCGGTCGACGCGATCGTGGAAACGAGCGGTGTGGGCGAGCGGCGCGCGGAACGGGCGAGTCCCCAGACGCTGCGCAATACCTATGCGGCTGATTTGTTCGAACGCGGAGTGAGTGCCGAGCAGGTGGGGCAGTGGCTCGGATTCATGCAGCCGATTTCGGCTGGTCGGCTGCATCGTGCCTGGCGTTTATGGGCCGAACGCGAGGGCGGCGCGCCCCATGCCGACACCCTGCCGGGTTCGGCCTGAGCGCCGCCACGTGGACCCCGGCGCTGCCTCGGCTCCCGTATAGCCTCACGTGAAGTACGAGGCCTGGCTCCCGTAACCGCTCACCTCAAGCCACTTCGGATGCGCGGTTGCCCGACAGAAAGCGGCTGACGACAGCAAGCCGCGATACGCCCGTTCCGGACGTGTGCTCGCACTCGGGACACGAGAGTTCGTAACCGTCGCCCGCCTGGGAAAGCTCGGGTTCCCCTTCCTGACATTTCGGGCAATGCGCCGGCAGGCTGACATGGCCGTCGACGACCGTGCCGAGCCGGCCGAGTTCTTCATCGCTGAGCCGGCCGGCCGTGGCCAGCGCGCACAGCACTTCCGCCACGGAAGCATCGATGCCTTGCTGGGCGCGCAGGGCGTTGACCTGGCGCGTGAGGAGATCCACTTCGTCCGAGCGTTCGCGCGACAGCGCGTCGAGCCGGTCGGCGCGCGCCTTGGCCGTGGCCAGTTGCTGGATGAAATCGAATTCCTTGCGGCTTGCCTCGCGCTGCGCCGTTTGCCAGGTGGACGACATCGTGCGCAACGAATCGAGCTCGACCAACATGGGTTTCACACGCCGCTCCGCTTCGGCGAGCGCATCCTTGATCTGCTGGGCGTAGTGCTCGGTGCTGCGGCGAAGGTCGTCGTGCAAGGTATCGATCCGATCGCGTAATCCGGCATTGGTCGCCTGTTCGGCCTCGAGCCGCCGGGTTAGCACATCCTTCTCCGCCTCGAGGCGGTGCACATTACTTTGCAGGCTGTCCTGATGAACCGCGCCATGAGCCGACGAGGCGGCGAGCCGACTCTCCAGTTCGCGCACCTGGGTCCAGGCGGCTTCCGTGCGCGCTTCGCTGCGCTGCAGGAGTTCGGCGGCGGCGGCATTGCGCGCCTCGGCGTCGCGCAGCGTCTGGTCGGCCGCGTGCCGTTCCGATTCGACTTCGCCACGTTCCGCTTCCAGCGCCTCGCGGGCGAGCACCTGAGCTTCCTGGAACAGGGCGCCCAGCAATTCTCCCGCACGCTCTTCGAGCAGGGGAGGGATGGCGCCGCCGCCGATCCGGACTTTTGACGCCGTCCGGATACGCTGCCAGAACAATTCGATGTCTTTGGGAATGTCGCTCGCACTGCCCGTCTGGGTCAGGTCTCGCACGGCGGCCATCGAAGGCCGGATGCCATAGTCGAAAAAGAGGCGCTTGCAGGCATGGAGCGAAAGCTCCTGACGTCGTGCCCCGTCTTTACGCAGGGCTTCGAGCTCGTTGCGGAGGGTCTGGCGGTCTTCGTCTTGCATGGTTGTTATCTCGAGACAAGGCAGAATGGCTGGATAATAACAAATTACGTATTGTTTGATACGTTTTTGCTTCTACCCAATGCGCTCTTGCTTCAACACTCGTCTAATTGAGCTGAATCCCATATCTGAGACTATCTCGCGTTTCAAGACCGTGAAACAAATCGAAGTTTGTTTCATAACCCATTGTAAATGCATGGGTTTCGTCTGTGGGCAGAATTTTGGGGCGTGTTTCACGGTATTTGAGACAGGTAACCATGCCGCAGGTTGGTGGGAGAAAGGGATATTTCCGGGGACTCGCGGGGTTGTTGTGCTTGAGAGTAATAAAAGTAAACACCCTTGATACCTGTTAAAAACGTTAACGCCACGGCAAACCCTTACCAGGCAAGGGATACAGCGGGGTCGGGTGAAGCTTTACGGGATGTCGGGTGAGGAACTGCGGGATAGGCCGGTGACGGGGTTCGGGGAGGCCGGTGAGGCAGTTCGGGAAAGGACGTGAGCGGCTTCAGGAGCCGGGCGATTCTTGACTTCAGGGCAAGGGTGAGCGATTACGGGAGCCAGGGGCGTGGGATCGCCGGTGAGCCGGCGATGCGTGGCGATGTTGCATGAACTGCAACGGTGAGCGGATTCAGGAGTGTCATTACAGCGGATTTTGGGCGGAAAACCAGGCGCTCTGGAGAGGCAGGTGAGCCGAACCGGGAAAGAAAGCCCGCTCAAGGTGAGGTTTTTCAGGAGCGAATGGCCGATTTCAGGCCTGCGGGGCCTCCTGGAGCGCTTAAGGTGAGACTTTACAGGGGCATTAGGCGCGACCGGGAGGGCAGGCTTGGGTGGCCAATTCTGGTTTCAACCTCGATTACCGGGCTTGAAGTGAGATTTTTCGGGAACAGACGGCCTTTTGCCGGATGGAGTCGAAAATGCCGATGCGATGCCGGCTGTATCGCCTTGAGGTGAGCTTCTTCGGGAGCCTGGAACCCGTATCGAAAACGCTTGGGTGAGGTTTTTCGGGAGCAAGTTGGTGTTCACTGACCCGGAAACACCGACAGGACGGGGCTGATCTGGATTGCCTGTCTGGTTTTTGATTCTCTGAGGTGAGGCTTTTCGGGAGTGTGACGCCACCCAGGATTTTCCGAAGGCAAACGACCGTCTCGGCTAACGGTGAGTCTTTTCGGGGACCAGTTGGCGTGTTGCGGTACGAAAGAGGATGTGGATAAGTCACGGAATCTATTGGACTTTTCCCTGGTCTTGCCAAAAGGTGAGTCTTTTCGGGAAGAGGACAGTGCGTGCACGACTTCTCAAAAGGGGAGCTTTTTCGGGAGTGCTAACGCGCCTTTTCTCGACGGCGCTTGGAGCACAGCCCCATCGTGCGCTACCTGCGGCGACACGAATGGTGAGGTTTTACGGGAGGGGAGCGACGAAGGTGAATGCTACCGACAGAACGACGAGGGGAAGTGGGACGCTTCGCGGGTAGAAAAGACCTTCAAGGGCCGCGACAACGCGGGTTGTTGCGGTCGTTCGCCCCAGACCCTGTAGCCGCCAGGGGATCCTGCGGCCCGACCCGGTGCAGTTCCGTTCACACGGCACCTGCCGGGGCTCGTGCGCCTGGGTGGCGTTGTACGCGTTCCCGTCGCCCCGTTGCATTTCGGTGATGTCGTCAGATTTTTTTGAGGTGAGATGATACGGGAGCGACCGGAAAGCCTTGCGGCACTGCAGGATCGGGGCCTGCCGTGCCGATGGCCTAGCCCGTCAAGCCTGCGCGATATCGGCCTGGCGACCAAGGGTGAGTCTTTTCGGGAACACCGGGTGGTGAGTCGCACACCGATCGACCGCATCACCCCCAACGGTGAGAGCGTCCCTATAGACGCCTATCACCACAGGCGGTATCCTTTCGCGAAAATCTCTCCTCGACCCGACGCATGGCCACCAAGCGCGTGAAAAAAACCGATGTGGTAAGCCCCAGTTCGGCGGAATTGCGCAAGGCCGTCGAGGCGATTGCGATTCAGCCGAAGAGCGGCAAGATCACGCTGCTGACCCGCAAGCTGTTCAATGTGCTGCTCGCCGTCGCCCAGCAGGCCGACGAATCGGGCGACACGTATCGCGCACTCCTCTCCGATATCGTCGCCAATTCCGCTTTCGATTCCAACGACACGGCACTCGTCAAGGAACATCTGCGCCGCATGGTGTCGGTGCAGGTCGAATGGAGCCAGGGGACGTCGAGTCAGAAGCCGGGGCGCAAGTGGGGGATCTCGACGCTGATCGCCGATGCCGAAATTCTCGAAGATCCCGCAACACGGCGCGTCTGGGTGGAATTCTCGTTTGCGCCGAAGATCAAGAAGAAACTGCTGGATCCGGTCCAGTACGCGCGCCTGAGCCTTCAGTTCCAGAGCCAGCTGCGCAGCAGCGCGGGCCTCGCGCTCTATGAGATCTGTGTGCGCTATCTGACGAATCCCAGCCATCTCACCATGCGCGAGACCTGGGAGTGGTGGCGTCCGATCCTTTCGGGTACGCCGGATACCGAAGCCGGCGACGAGGCGAAGCGCGAATACAAATACTTCAAGCGCGATTATTTGCGTCCGGCGATTGCGGAAGTCAACGCCGTGACGAATATCTTCGTCGAGCTCATCGAGCATCGCGAAGGCCGTCGAGTGGCCGAAATCCAGTTTCGCGTCACTGAGCGCAAGCAGCCCATGCTCGCGCTCGACGAGCACCCGAACGTGTTCGACAGCACGCTCGTGGATCGCATGGTGAAGATTGGGATTCCGCTGAAGGAGGCCCAGTCGCTTTATGCCGATAGCGAAGAAAACCGCATTCGCGCCGCCCTGCAATTGACCGAGCAGCGTATGCGTAGCACCAGCCTGCCGCCGGTGCGCAGTGCCGCGGCCCTGTTCAAGGACGCGCTGAAGAAGGGCTATGCCCCGCCGGTCGAAGCGGCCGAGTCGGGCGGTGCGGTGAGCGGCAAGGGCGGCCCGGCGCTGTCGGCGAACGATCCGAAAGCGCGCCTGCTCGACGAGTATTCGGCATGGCGGCGCAAGGAAGCCCGCGCCCTTTACGACGAGCAGGGTGAGCTGGAACGGGAGCTGGCGCGCCAGTCGTTCGAGAGCGACGAACTGCCGGGGATGGGGGCGCATCTGCGCGACGACTGGCGCCGTCGCGGTATCGAATCGAAGCTGAGCGAAACTGCCTTCTTCGACTGGCTGGCCCGCAAGACCTGGGGTGAGCCGACCGATGGCGATCTGCTCGCCTTCACGCTGAGCCAGTCACGCGCTGCGTGAGCGCGCTGAAAACGACCGGGACTGAATAGTCACACCGCCGTTGCCGGGCAATCCGGCCACCCGGCCGTGGCGAGCCGGCTCCCCGATGATCTCCAGCCCGCCGCGGCTGGAGATCGCTACCGAAGTTTTTCCCAAACGATCTATTTGGCCTGCAGGATCTGTTCGATCTGATGCAGGATTTCGTCGCGCCGGTCCTTCGAGAGACCTTTCAGGCGCAACTCGATCCGATCGTCGCCATAGGATTTCAGGTCGCCGACAGCGACCCCGTCGAGCTTGATCTCGAGGCGTTGCGCGTAACGCTGCCGCCCGGCCGGCTTCGGGCTTTCCTGCGCGCTCGACCGACCCTTGACGATGTCGGCAACCTGGCGGGTGCTCAGGTCGTCGGCGAGAATCCGGTTGATGAGCCGCAGCGTGGCTTCGGTGCCGCGCGCGCCGTGATAGCGGCCCACCTGATATGCCATGTTCGAGCCGAACCGGTCGGGCCGGGCGACCATCTCCTGCATGACGGCTTCCGGAAGCTTCCCGATGGAGAGCGCTACGGCCACCGTCGATTCATCGAGTCCCAGATGATCGGCCAGTTCACGCTGGCTCTGGAAGAACTTCTCTTCGATGAAACGCTTCCACACCACGGCGTTATCGAAAACGGTCTGCGAGTCGCGCTGAACGTTGAGGTCGTAGCCGAGTTTGTAGCTTTGGATGCCGATGGGCAGATCGACGACGATCGCCTTCACCGTTTCCTTGTTCGCTTCCTTCAGTGCCCGGACGCGTCGTCCGCCGTCGCTCACGTAGTAGCTGCCCGGCGTCGCGTAGTCGGGAATGACGTGGATGGCTTGCTGCTGTCCTTGCTTCGCGAGATTGACGGCGAGTTCGGCAATCGACGACTTCAGATAGAAGTGACGGGGATTGAAGGGGCTAGGCTTGATGGCCTTGAGCGGCAATTCGATGATCTGGCCGGGCCGATACGCATGCTCGACACGCCACGCGCGATAGGCCGCGGATTCGTTTTCGACCGGCTCGACCGGGGGCTCTGCCGGAACCCGTGTTTCGACGGCCGGCTGGCTCGAGCGGCCGGTCACGGGCCGCGCCGCTGCCGGTTTGTCCTCAACGAGCCCGTCGATCGCATTGAGCCGATCGAGTGCCGTACGCTTTTCGCTGCTGGTAGTGTCAGGCCGCGCCTGAAAGCCTTTGGCAAATTGGGAGGGTTTCATTCAGCGTCCTTTATGCGCATAAAGTCAGGGGAGCATCGCCGCGATTTCGTCGGCAACGGCGCGCACTTCAGTCGCGGCGAGTCGTGCGCCACGATCGTTCATTTGCAGAACCGTCTGGCCGAGCGCCATGGCCTGCTTGTACGCTTCGCGAGTGGGAATTTGCGTCCGGAGCAGCGGGAAGCCGAGTTCTTCCAGTGCGCGCTTGAGTTCGCGCGTCAGCATGCGTTTCTCCTCGGTCTTGTTGAGCAGGAAGACCGCGCGCAGGTCTTCGTTCATGACCTGGGCCTGCTGGATCAGCTTGACGAGGCCTACACTCGACCAGTAATCGGCCGGGGAAGACGACGTAGGTACCACCGCGACCGACGCTGCGAGTAGCACGACACCCGATACCTTCTCGGTGATTGACGGCGGGCAGTCCACGACGATGATGTCGTAGTCGCCGATGAACTTCTTGATCTCCCGGTGGATCTGGCCACCGGCCTCTGAGAGATTAACCACGGGAAACGGGATCCCCGCTTCTTCGTCTCCCGAAGCACTGGCCCAATGGACCAGCGTATTTTGGCCGTCTGCATCCACCACGAGCACGCGCTTGCCCTTCTCATGGAATGCAGCGCCGAGATGCATCGCGATCGTGCTCTTGCCGACCCCGCCCTTCTGCTGCGTGACTGCGATTATCTCTGCCGCCAATTGGTTTTCTCCTTATTGCGAATTGCTTGAGATTCTACCTGGAATGAATTTCAATTCAACGATTTTCGTCGTATTGAAGTGACGAATTGGCCGTTCGGCCAGGTTTATGCGCATAAAGGTTGCGCAGGGTCGCTGGGACGGGCTGGGGGGCGTCGTATGGGCATCGAATCTGGGGGAAACGGCCAGCAGCATCGTCCTGCATCACAGCGACCCGCCTCGCCTTTATGCGCATAAAGTCCGTCGCTTCAAGCCGAAATGTCCGCCCGATAAACATGAGCCTGTGAACCGTATCGACAGGGCCGCCATCTTCCCGATCGCACCGCGTGCGAACAAACCCACTGCTTGTGAGGCCGGCTTCGAACTGTCGCCTTCCCCGGCTAAAATGCCCCGCAGCCAACAGACCGTACAACCGCCAGACTCGCGGCCTCCACCTCCGATCAGCCCGCCCTTCACGACCTGCACCGACGACATGATCACGATCTACCACAACCCCCGCTGCTCCAAATCGCGTGGCGCCTGCGAATTAGTCGCCTCGACCTGGAACCAGGCCAACGAACCGGTCGAGGTCATCGAATATCTGAAGACCCCGCCCACCATCGAGCAACTGCGATCGCTGCACGCCATGCTGGGCGGCTCCGTACGCGACATGATCCGCACCGGGGAGACCGAATACGCCGAGCTCGGCCTCGAACGCAGCGATCTCTCAGATGATCAGCTCTACGAAGCAATTGCGCAGCACCCCATCCTGTTGCAGCGGCCCATCGTGGTGCGCAACGCGCGCGCGGTGATCGGCCGTCCTCCCGAGAACATCGCCGCGCTCTTCGACCCGGTATCCTGAGCCGCGCGCGGCCAGCCCGCGCGCCACGTTTGTCACCATCCGAACGACAACCCAAGAGAAGAACCCTGTGGAATCCCTCAACACCCTGTCGGCCTGGTCGTTCCACGACACGCGCCTCATCCTGTCGTGCGTGCTCGGCCTCGCGCTGATCGTCGTCCTCATCAGCGTCCTGAAGCTCGCGCCCTTTCTGTCCATCCTGGTCGGCACGTTCGCGGCGGGCTTCTCCGCGGGACTGCCGCTCGACGCGATTGCGGGAGCCTTCAGCAAGGGCGCCGGCGCCTTGCTCGGCGACGTGGGGATCATCATCGCGCTCGGCGCCATGCTGGGTGCGCTGATGGCCGAGTCCGGCGCGGCCGACCGGCTCGTGAGCACGCTCCTCGATCACTCCACGCCGCGTACGTTGCCGTGGATGATGGCGCTCGTCGCCGTGATCATCGGCCTGCCGCTGTTCTTCGAGGTCGGTCTCGTCATGATGGTGCCGATCATCTTCGTGATGGCACGCCGCTCGAAGCAGCCGATCCTGCGCATCGCCATTCCCGCCCTCGCCGGCATGACCACACTGCACGCGCTCCTGCCACCGCACCCGGGTCCGCTGATCGCCGTGAGCGCGCTGCACGCCGATCTCGGCATCACGATCGGCCTCGGCCTCGTGGTCGCGCTGCCGGCTGTCGTGCTCGCCGGGCCGCTCTACGGTTCGTGGCTGTCGAAGCGCATGCATGTCGAAGAACCCGAGGATCTCGGCAAACTCTTTTCAAGCCACGATTCGCAACTCGCGGCGCCCAGTTTCGGCGTCTCGCTGTTCACGATTCTGTTGCCGGCCCTCCTCATGCTGGGCCGCACCGTCGCGAAGCTGATGCTCGTGCCGCATACGCTCGCTTTCGAAGTGCTCGATTTTCTTGGCGAGCCGCTGATCGCGCTGGGCCTCACCGTCCTCTTCGCCATCGTCGCGCTCGGCTGGTCGCGCGGCATGCCGCGCGAGCGGGTCGGCGGCATCCTGCGCAAAAGCCTGCCGCCTATCGCGGGGCTGCTCCTCACCATCGGCGCGGGCGGCGGCCTCAAGCAGGCGCTCGTGCTCGCCGGCATCAGCACGACAATCGGCAAGATCGCCGTGGGCGCGCATCTGCCGCTGCTCCTGCTCGCCTGGCTCATCGCCGTCGCGTTGCGCCAGGCCACGGGATCGGCGACGGTCGCGACTACGGCGACCGCCGGCATCGTCGCACCTGTCGTCGCGGGTCTGAGCGTGACGCACAACTCGCTGATGGCGCTTGCGATCGGTGCCGGCTCGGTGTTTTTCTGCCAGGTTAACGACGCAGGCTTCTGGATGGTGCGCGAGTACTTCGGCCTGCAACTCAAGCAGACCGTGTACGTCTGGTCGATCCTGCAGACGATCGTCTCCGTCGTCGGACTGGTGCTTACGCTCGTGCTGTGGAATGTGCTCGGCTGATTTCGGTTGACCGGCAGGCGTGTCCGGCTACCGCAAGGCTGCCGGATACGCATTGGGGGTCAGTTTCGCCCAACATTTGAGCAGTTGCGGTTTTTACCGGCAATCCCACGCGACCCCCGGTGCTATGGGCTCTGTAGCCACGTTGTCCACAAGGTTTTCCACGGAAATTGTGGATAAATCTCGTCGCGGCGAGGTTATCCACAGGGCGGCCATCCGGCGACCAGCGGATCGGCCTCGCGCCTATGATGAAGCCTTCTTCCACCGCGCTTCGCGCGCACAACCGGAGGTACTGAGATGGCTTATCGAATCGCGGTCGTGGTCGGCAGTCTGCGCAAGGACTCGTTCAACCGTCAGCTGGCGCACGCCGTCACCTCGCTGGCGCCGGCCGATTTCTCGTTCGAGTTTCTCGATATCGGCTCGTTGCCGCTCTACAGCCAGGACTACGACGCCGATTTCCCCGAAGCCGCGCGCACGCTCAAGCAGCAGATCGAGGCGGCGGACGCGCTGCTTTTCGTCACGCCCGAGTACAACCGGTCCGTGCCGGGCGTGCTGAAGAATGCGATCGACTGGGGTTCGCGCCCGTGGGGCAAGAATTCGTGGAGCGGCAAGCCGGGCGCGGTGCTCGGCACGTCGCTGGGCGTGATCGGCACGGCACTCGCGCAGCAGCATCTGCGCAACATCCTGGCGTATCTCGACGTCGCGACGCTCGGCCAGCCCGAGATGTTCATCAAGCACGATGCGAGCCGGATCAACGAGAAAGGCGAGATCGTCAACGACGATACCCGCAAGTTCCTGCAGGCCTTCGTCGATCGCTACGTCGACTGGGTCAAGCTCCAGCTCGGCCGCTGAGGGTCAGTGCAGCGTCCGGTGATGGGCGGGCGTGTCGTCTTCGTATTCGAGGAACTCGTCGGGGATCTGCGGCGCGGCACCCTTCGCCGGTTGTGTCGCTTCCGGTGCGGCAGGGACTTCGACGCCACGACTCATGACGGCACCCGCGCCCGGCGCGCTGGCCGAGGCCACGACGTCGGACCGGTGCCGCTGGCTGGATTCCGCTGTCGTGGCCGTGGGCGCAGGAGCTTCGCGTGTAGCACCCGTCGTCGCCGATGAGGCCGCCGCACGCCGCCTGACGGCCGTGGCGAGGTCGGCAAGCCCCAGTTCGTCGATGGCCGAATGCTCGCGCGTCGTGGCATTGTCGCGGGTCGCCCAGTTCCACGGATCGCCGCGATTCGTGACGTCGATCGCGCGGGCTTCGACGAAGGTGGCGCGCGCCAGTTCGGCGCGCGCGTCGTCCATGACGTGAACGGCCAGCAGGACCGTATCGCCCGGTGCGAGCGGCGACGCCTCGGCCGGCCCGCTCCCCGTGCCGCCCGCGAGCGGATCGGCGGCAAAGAAACTCGCCACGAGCCTTTCGAGCCCGGCGAGCACGCCTTGCGTCTGCGCCGGCAACTCGATATCGCCGGCGGCGAAGCCCATGAGCATTAGCGCGTCCTGCGCGTGCCGCGCGTCGTCCCAGGTCTTGAATCGGCCGGTCACGGTTTGTTTCATGGCGCCCTCCTCGATGATGTGACGTGCAACATTCGCCTCACATGATGCGCCTCAACGGCGCACCGCGCGCAGTCGGACGCCGCAATCTTCGTGCCGCGTCCTTCGGTTATTGCGCTGCCCGGCCGTCCCGGGCCGCCGCCTTTACAGCGCCGCGTCGCGCGCCTGGCGGGCCGGCTGCGCGCGCTGGATCTTCTCCAGCATCTTTTCGAGCAGGGCGATATCGAACGGCTTGGAGAGCACCCGCACGTCGGCATGGCGCGCGCGCTCGAGTTCCTCCGCGTAGCCGGTCACGAGGATGATCGGCATGGCGGGCGCGATGGCCTGCAGGGCTTCCGCGAGGTCGATGCCGTTCAGTTCGCCCGGCATGTGGATGTCCGAAATGACGAGGTCGAAGTGCTGCGCGTCTGCGTTGCCCCCTTTAGCCTCCTCGCCGGCCTGCGCCGCTTCCACGAGACGCAGCGCGCTCGCCGCATCGTTGGCGCAGGTCACGTGGTGGCCCATCATCTGGAGAAGCGCCTCGGTGCCGGCCGCCACTTCGTCGTTGTCTTCCACGAGCAGCACGTTTAGCCCCGCGCGCGGACTTGCCTCGTCGGGGCGCGGTTCGGGCGGGCGCGGCGCCGCAGGCGCGTGGAGCGCTCGCGGCAGATACAGGTGCACCGAGGTGCCCGCACCGATTGCGCTGTCGATGGCGGCGAGCCCGCCCGAGCGCTCGCAGAACGCGAACACCTGCGGCAGGCCGAGGCCCGTGCCCATGCCTTTCGGCTTGGTCGTGTAGAGCGGCTCGAAGGCGCGCGCGAGCACTTCGGGCGGCATGCCGCCGCCGGTGTCTTCAAGCGTGATCTGCACGAAGTCGCCGTCGAGCGGGAAGCCCTCGCCGGGCCGGAAGGCGATATTGCGCGCGCGCACCGTGAAGCGGCCGCCGTTGGGCATGGCGTCGCGCGCGTTCACGGCGAGGTTGATGAGCGCGAGCTCGAACTCGGCGACATCGACGAGCACGGGCCAGACGTCTTCGTCCACATCCAGCACGAGCGATACCTTTGCGCCGAGCGACGCGCGCAGCAGTTCGCGGCACGCCGGCAGCCAGCGGCCCACGTGGATGGTCTCGTTGCGCAACGGCTGCTTGCGCGCGACGCCGAGCAACTGGCGCGTGAGCGACTGTCCGCTCTTGAGCGCCCGCTCGACCGCCGAGAGCTCGCGGTCGAGCCCGGGCGCGCCGCGGCGCCGCGCGATCTGGACGTTCGCGGAGACGATCATCAGCAGGTTGTTGAAGTCGTGCGCGACGCTGCCGACGAGGTTGCCGAGCGCCTCCATCTTGCGCGCCTGCCGGTAGGCGGATTCGATCGAGCGCCGCATCGAGGCTTCGGCCTGCCAGCGCTCCCAGGCTTCCTCTTCGGCTGCGAGGCGCCGCAGCGAGAGCCAGATCACGCACCAGAGCGCGATGGAGGGGATGAACATCGAGGCGACCAGCACGCTCAGATGCCGCCACCAGGCGGCCCAGATCGCCTGCGCGCGGTAGCCGCACGACACGTACACGGGATACGAGCCCACGCGCCGGTAGGCGAGGATCACGTCGTCGTCCACGAGCTGCGAGTGCATGCGCACGACGCCGGCTTCCGTGCCGCGCGCGAGTGCGGCGGCGAGCGGCGAGCCCGGCGTGATGGTGGTCGCGGCGCTGGCGTGCGGCGTCGGATAGAAGGCGAGAATCGAGCCGTCGCTGCGCACGAGGCCCATGTCCATGGGCGATCCGGCGCCCAGCAGGTCGCGATAGAAGTCCTTGAAATAGCCGGGCCGCAGCGCGACGGAGACGATCCCCGCGAAAGCGCCCGCGTCGTCGTTGCGCGCGACGCCCATGTTGAAGACGGTCTCGTGGCTCACCTGGCCGAACATCACGCGCGAAACGTGGTCGACCGCCCGGCCGTCGCGAATGCCGGTGAAGTCCTCGCGCGCGGCGATCGAGACGGGCGGCGGCGGCGAAAAGCGGCTGCTCGCGAGCAGATCGCCGTCGCGGCCGAAGATCGACACGGACGCTACCTGCGGATAACCGCCGCCGATGGCGTCGAGCTTTTCGTGGATCTCGGTTTCGTTGGCGCGGATGCCGTCGTCGTCGAGACCTTCCACGAGTTCCACCACCCGCGCATCGAGCGCCTCGTTCAGGTCGAACACCTTCAGGGCGTGCTCCTCCGCCACGCGCACGGTGCGCAGCGTGGTGTCGGTGGCGTCGGCCTCGCGTGCGCGCAGGTCGTTGTAGGCCATCGCGGCAACGTACACGCACGGCAGCACGATCGCGGCGAGCAGCAGCGCGATCAGCGTGCGGCGGCGCACCGTGAAGTCGTGTCCGGGCGCGGCCGGAAACGGCGGGTCGTCGCTGCGGTGCGGCGTGGCGGTGCGATCGTCGGGCCGCGCGGGCCGGTCAGGGGTCATCTTCGGGAGGGCTGGATGGGTCAGGCAGACAACAAAAGCTCACGACATCATAAACGAGCGCGCCCGCGCACTGACGCTACGCCGGACCCGGCGCGGCGGCAGCAGACGGCATCGCCTCGCTCGCGGCAGCGGTCTGGAGAGATTTTCTCCTGCTTGGCCGAATTCGCGAAAATCCGCGAAGCGCAAACGTACACAAAAGCATAATCGTCGGTCTTTATTTCGGGGAAGGATCGTTTATTTGCAAGGAATCGGGAAAATGGAGTTAATTCTGTTCGATTAATCTTTATCGGCGAGTTGCATTTCACTTCAATTGAATCGAGAATCTCGCTCACGCCATTAAGGTGCTCTAAATTGGGCGCCGTTCATCGTGCGGTTTTGCGCACGGTGTCGTACGGGGTGGTTTTCTCATGCCGGACAGGATCGAAACGGCCGCCAGATGCGCCGCGCGGGGCTTGCCTCCACGTGTTCAGCCCGGCTTCCGCCTGCTGCCCGGCCCCCTCTTGCAACGTCGCGCCTAAAG
This sequence comes from Paraburkholderia sp. J12, assembly GCF_905220215.1. Classification (NCBI taxonomy): domain Bacteria; kingdom Pseudomonadati; phylum Pseudomonadota; class Betaproteobacteria; order Burkholderiales; family Burkholderiaceae; genus Paraburkholderia; species Paraburkholderia sp. J12. The sequence continues at coordinate 472,841 of NZ_CAJMZC010000003.1, read as the reverse complement.
AAAGCGTTCGCGCCGCCGTTAAACCGTCACAATGCATTCCGTCTAACGCACACTCAATTAGCATACTCATGTCCTTGCCCATCGTGATCGCCGACGATTCGCTGCTTGCCCGGAAGGTGCTCACGAAGGCACTCCCCGAGGATTGGGACGTCGAGATTTCGTACGCGTCGAACGGACATGAGGCGCTGGCGCTCTATCGCGCCGGCCGTGCGGAGGTCATGTTTCTCGACCTCACGATGCCCGACATGACGGGTTTTCAGGTCCTCGAGGCTTTGCAGCAAGAGGATCTGAATTCCTTCGTGATCGTGGTGTCCGCCGATATCCAGCCGCTCGCGCAGGAACGCGTGCGCGCGCTCGGAGCGGCGGCGTTCGTCGCGAAGCCGGTCACCCAGAAGGCGCTGCTACCCATCCTCAAGGAGTACGGGTTGTATGCCTGATCGAGTCTTCACGGAATTGCAGCGCGACGCGCTCCAGGAAATCGCCAATCTCGGCATGGGTCAGGCGGCCACGCGGCTGTCGGGGCTGCTCGATGCGTTCATCGAGCTTTCGGTGCCGCGGGTGCGGGTGGTCGCGGTGCGCGAGGCGGCGCTGGCGCTGCGCGAGATGACCGGCATCGACGGCCCGGTGACGGCCGTGCGCCAGGGCTTTCGCTCCGAAATCAAGGGCGAGGCGCTCGTGATCTGCCGCAGCGGCGAAATCGCCGAACTCGGCGCGCTGATCGGCGGCTCCTACGCGGAATCGGCCAGCGAGGCGCTCACCGAAGAAGAACTGATTTTCGACGTCGCGAACGTGCTGACGGGCGCGTGCGTGTCGTCGATGCTCGACCAGCTCGGGCGGCTGCCGGACTTCACGGCGCCGGGCCTGCTGGGCGAGCGGGTCACGCTCGACGAAGTGTTCCAGCCGGGGCTGCTCGCCTGGGACCTCGCCCTGCTCGTCGAAGTGAACTTCGCGCTGGAAGACCATCGCTTCCGCGCGCACCTCGTCATGCTGATGGCCGAGGAATCCATCCACCACGTGAGCCGGGCGATCGACACTTTGCTGCATAGCTTATGAACGCACACGCTGGCTTGCCGTCGTTGTCGGATCTCGTGGTCGAGCGGGTCGGTTTCGGCATTTTCGTGCTGGACCGGGAGATGAAGGTCCTGAGCTGGAACCGCTTCATGCAGGACCACAGCCGCCGGGCCGCCGAGGAGGTGATCGGCCGCTCCATCTTCGAAACCTTCCCCGAACTGCCGCGCGCGTGGCTCACGCGCAAGATCGAAAGCGTGTTCCAGCTCGGCAGCTTCGCGTTCAGTTCGTGGGAGCAGCGCCCCTACCTCTTCAAGTTCGACCACGACCGGCCGATTACGGGCGGCGTGGACTACATGCAGCAGGACTGCACCTTCATGCCGCTCACGCGCGAGCGCGAGGTGATCGCGGTATGCGTGACGATCTCCGACGTGACGCACGTGAGCGTCGTGCAGCGCGAGCGCGAGGAGGCCGTGGCGAAGCTGCGCGATTACGCCGACCGCGACGGGCTGACCGGCATCGCCAACCGGCGCTATTTCGAGACGCGCCTTGCCGAGGAGTTTTCGCGCTGGCAGCGCTATGGCGGCGAATTGTCGGTGTTGCTGTTCGATCTCGACCACTTCAAGAAAATTAACGACCAGTTCGGCCACGTTGCCGGCGATACCGTGCTGCGCGTGATGGCGCAGCGGGTCGCGAACGTGGTGCGCAAGGAAGACGTGTTCGGCCGCTTCGGCGGGGAAGAATTCGCGCTGCTCCTGCCTTGCACGCCCATCGGCGACGCCATGCGGGTGGCCGAGAAGATCCGCAAGACGATCGGCGACGCGCCGGTCGAGGTGCAGGGCGTGGTCGTGCCGGTGACGGCGAGCGTGGGCGCCGCCACTGCGCGGCCCGGCGCGCCTGGCTACGAGGGTATCGTCAGCGAGGCCGATGCGGCCCTGTATCGCGCGAAGCGCCAGGGGCGCAACCGCTCCGTGGCGCTCGCCTGAGGTTGTATCGGGCCGCGTAGGGTCGCACAGGGTCGCCCGAGGCGGGCCGCGGCCCACGGGATCGGACTTGCCGCTTTTGCGCCTTTTCTCCGCGCTTTAACCATCGAAACTCAGGCTACGGCGCCTACCGGCACGCGCTGGCGGGGGGCTCCGACTGCGGTGCCAGGCAAAGATTGATATACTTTTGCCCGTTTCCGGCCGCGCGTGACATCCTGCAAGACGTCCCGCGGCCGGCTGCATTCAGCGTGTCCGCGGTGTGTCCGCGGCCTGTCCGCGCGCGCGGGCGACCCGCCGCCCGCGGGCCCGAATATCTGAAAAGCCCCGTGTGCGGGCGCCCCTGCGGAGATCGTCTTGGCCGTTTCCAACCTCGTCGTGGACGATACACAACAAACCGACGCTGCCGCCGCCTCGTCGGGCAGCTCGTTTTATCTGGCGATGCGCATCCTGCCGGCGGCGCAGCGCGACGCCATGTATCAGGTGTACGCGTTCTGCCGCGCCGTCGACGACATCGCGGACAGCGACCTGCCCCGCGCCCAGCGCGCGGCCGGCCTCGATCGCTGGCGCGCCGACATCGACGCCTGCTACGCCGGCACGCCGCCCACGGCGCTGGCGGCGCTCACGCGCCAGATCCACACGTTCGGTCTGCGTCGCGAGGACTTCCACGCGATGATCGACGGCATGGCCATGGACGCAGCCGTGGACATCTGCGCGCCCGACGAGGACACGCTCGATCTCTACTGCGACCGCGTGGCGAGCGCGGCGGGCCGCCTGTCGGTGAGGATATTCGGGATGGCTGAGGCTCCCGGCATCGCGCTGGCGCACCACCTGGGCCGCGCGCTGCAGCTCACGAACATCCTGCGCGACCTCGACGAGGACGCGGACATCAACCGCTGCTACCTGCCGCGCGAGCTGCTCGCGCGCGAGGGCATTGCGGCGTCGGATCCGCACGAGATCGCGGCCGACCCGTCGCTGCCGCGCGTGTGCGCCACGCTCGCCGAGCGCGCGAAGGCGCATTTCGCGCGCGCCGACGCGATCATGGACGGCGTGCCGCGCGCGCAGGTGAAGGCGCCGCGCATCATGTCGGGGGTGTATCGCGTGCTGCTCGAACGCACGCTGGATCGTGGCTTCGATCTGCCGCGCACGAAAATCAGCAAGCCGCGCGCGCGGCTGATGTGGATCGTCGCGCGCTACGCGTTGTTCTGATGCCCCCAAGGCTCGTCCACGTGATCGGCGCGGGCCTCGCGGGGCTCGCGACGGCGGTGCGGCTGCAGCGGCGCGGCGTGCAGGTCGCGCTGTACGAGGCGGCCTCGCAGGCGGGTGGACGGTGCCGGTCGTTTTACGACCGCACGCTCGGGGCGACGCTCGACAGCGGCAATCACCTGATGCTGGCCGGCCATACGGCGATCGTCGAATACACGCGGGCGATCGGCGCGGCCGACGAACTGGTCGGCTCCGCGCAGCAGGATTTCGCGTTCATGGACGTCGCGGCCCGTGCCCGCTGGGCTGTGCGCTTTTCGCGCGGGCGCGTGCCGTTCTGGATCGGCGACGCGAATGCACGCGTGCCCGGCACCCGGACGGCCGACTATCTGGCGCTGCTGCCGCTGCTGTTCGCCAAGCCCGGCCGCACGCTCGCGCAGAGCATGCGCTGCGACGGCACGCTGTGGGACCGGCTGCTGCGCCCGTTCTTTCTTGCGGGGCTCAACATCGAGCCGCGCGTGGCGAGCGCCGAACTGGCGGCGACTCTGCTGCGCGAAACGCTCGCGGCCGGCGGCGAGGCTTTCCGGCCGCTCTTCGCGAGGAGTGGCCTTTCGAGCGCGTTCGTCGATCCGGCGCTGCGCATGCTGCAGCACGGCGGCGCGGCGATCCGGCTCGATGCGCCGCTCAAGGAGATCGTGTACGACGACGCGGCGGCCCGCGTCGCCGCACTCGATTTCGCCGCGGGCCGCGTGACGCTGGGCGAGGGCGAGGCAGCCGTGCTGGCCGTGCCGCCCGAGGCCGCAGCGGCGCTCGTGCCCGCGATCCAGACGCCGCGGCGCTACACCGCGATCGTCAACGTGCATTTCGCGGTGGAACCGCCGCCGGCGCTCGCGGCGCCCCTGGCCTTCGTGCACGGCACGGCCGACTGGCTGGTGGTCTCGCATGGCCGCATCTCGACGACGATTCACGACGCACACGCCGTGCTCGACCTGCCCGCCGAAACCCTGGCGCGCAAGGTCTGGGCGGACGTGGCCGCGGCGGCGACGCTGCCCGTGGATCCGATGCCGCGCTGGCAGATCGTGGCCGAACCGCGCGCGACCTTCGCTGCCGTGCCCGAAGAGGAGCTGCGCCGGCCCGCGACGCGCACCCGCTGGAACAACCTGATGCTCGCAGGCGACTGGACGGCTACCGGTCTGCCCGCGACGATCGAAGGCGCGATCCGCTCCGGCCGCAAGGCCGCGGATCTGCTGCTGACAGAACATATGGAACACCGATGAACGACCTCTCCCAAGTCATGCCGACCGACGACCTCGCGAGCGGCCTCGCCACCGCTGCCGATCCGGCGACCGCGCCGCTGGCCGCCACGCCTGCCGCGCCCGCCGACGCGCTGGACGCCTCGATCACGCGCGCGACCGACGCGCTGCTCGCCCATCAGCAAGCCGACGGCCACTGGGTCTACGAACTCGAAGCCGACGCCACGATCCCGGCCGAATACGTGCTGCTGGTGCATTACCTCGGCGAGACGCCGAACCTCGAACTCGAACAGAAGATCGCGCGCTACCTGCGCCGCATCCAGCTGCCGGGCGGCGGCTGGCCGCTCTTCACGGACGGCGCGATGGACGTGAGCGCGAGCGTGAAGGCCTATTTCGCGCTGAAGATGATCGGCGACGCGGAAGACGCCGAGCACATGGTCCGTGCGCGCGAGGCGATCCTGGCCGCGGGCGGCGCGGAGGCCGTGAACGTCTTCACGCGCATCCTGCTGGCGCTGTTCGGCGTGGTGACGTGGTACGCAGTGCCGATGATGCCGGTCGAGATCATGCTGCTGCCCAAGTGGTTCCCGTTCCATCTCTCGAAGGTCTCGTACTGGGCGCGCACCGTGATCGTGCCGCTGCTCGTGCTGAACGCGAAGCGGCCGGTCGCGAAGAATCCGCGCGGCGTGCGCATCGATGAGCTGTTCCACGGCGCACCGGTTTCCACCGGCCTGAACAAGCGCGCCGGCCATCAGAGCAAGGGCTGGTTCGGCTTCTTCCGCGCCGTGGACGGCGTGCTGCGCGTGACCGATCCGCTGTTCCCGAACTATCTGCGCCAGCGCGCGATCGATGCCGCCGTGGCGTTCGTCGACGAACGCCTGAACGGCGAGGATGGCCTCGGCGCGATTTTCCCGGCCATGGCGAACTCGGTGATGATGTACGACGTGCTGGGCTATCCCGCCGATCACCCGCATCGCGCGACTGCCCGCCAGTCGGTCGAAAAGCTGCTGGTGATCCACGACGACGAGGCCTACTGCCAGCCCTGCCTCTCGCCGGTCTGGGACACCTCGCTCGCCGCACATGCCCTGCTCGAAACGGGCGAGCCGCGCGCCGAGGAAGCCGCGCGCCGCGGCCTCGAATGGCTGCGCCCGCTGCAGATTCTCGACGTGCGCGGCGACTGGATCTCGCGCCGCCCCGACATCCGCCCGGGCGGCTGGGCGTTCCAGTACGCAAATCCGCACTACCCCGACGTGGACGACACCGCCGTCGTCGCGATGGCGATGCATCGCGTGGACGTGCTCGACAAGACGAAGTCCTACGACGAACCCATTGCCCGCGCGCGCGAATGGGTGGTGGGCATGCAGAGCAGCAACGGCGGCTGGGGCGCGTTCGAGCCCGAGAACACGCAGTATTACCTGAACAACATTCCGTTCTCGGATCACGGCGCCCTGCTCGATCCGCCGACGGTCGACGTCTCGGGCCGCTGCCTCTCGATGCTCGCGCAGCTCGGCGAGCTGCCGGCCGCGAGCGAGCCGGCGCGCCTTGCCTATCACTACATCCTCGAAGATCAGGAAGCCGACGGCAGCTGGTACGGCCGCTGGGGCATGAACTATATCTACGGCACATGGACGGCGCTGTGCGCGCTGAACGCGGCCGGTCTCGCGCATGACGATCCGCGCATGAAGCGCGCCGTGAACTGGCTCGTGCAGATCCAGAACGAGGACGGCGGCTGGGGCGAAGACGGCACGAGCTACAAGCTCGACTACCGCGGCTACGAGCGCGCGGCGAGCACAGCCTCGCAGACGGCCTGGGCGCTGCTCGGCCTGATGGCGGCCGGCGAGGTGAATCATCCGGCCGTTGCGCGCGGCATCGCCTGGCTGCAGGACACCCAGCGCGAACACGGCCTCTGGGACGAAACGCGCTTCACGGCCACGGGCTTTCCGCGCGTGTTCTATCTGCGCTATCACGGCTATCGCAAGTTCTTCCCGCTGTGGGCGCTCGCGCGTTACCGCAGCCTCAAGCGCAGCGGCACGACGCTCGTCACGGTCGGGATGTGACGATGACCGGAACGGCGTCCGCGCGGCCCGTGATCGCGGTCGCGGGCATGGCATTCGAAGCGGCCATCGCGCAAGGCGACGGGCGTGACGGCGTGAGCGCCGTCTATGCGGCGCGCGCCGATCTGCTCGAGCGCGCGCTGACGGCGGCGCTCGAGCGCGGCGCCTCGGGCGTCATCAGTTTCGGCACGGCGGGCGGCCTGGCGCCGGACCTGGAACCGGGCACGCTCGTGATTGCCGATGCCGTGGACGGCCCGTTCGGCCGCATCGCCACCGACGCCACATGGGCCGAGCGGCTCGCCCGCGCGCTGGCGGACTCGCCGCTCGCCGCTCGCGTGCGGCGCGGCGTGGAAGCCGCGGTCGCGGCGCCAGTGACGGGCGCGGACGGCAAGGCGGCGCTGCATCAATCGACGGGCGGCGCGCTTGCCGTCGACATGGAATCGCATCTGGCCGCGGCGGCGGCCGCTGCGCGCGGCCTGCCGTTCGCGGTGTGCCGCGCGATTGTCGATCCGGCCTGGCGCAGCCTGCCGAAGGCCGCGATGGCCGGCCTGCGCGACGACGGCTCCACGGCGGTGCTGCCGGTCCTGCGCGAGCTGGCTCGCGATCCCTCCCAGCTGGGCGGCCTGCTGCGCGTCGCCGCCGACGCGAAGGCCGCACGCCAGACGCTCGCCACTGCCCGGCGTGTGCTGGTGACCTCCCGCGCGCTTTTTCCCGTGTGATCCCCTGGATATTGAAAAACTAGGGAAAACCCTTATCTCTGGTAATATCTAGGTGTTAACCCTTGGTCCGCATTCTGGTCCGGGGACAGATCACATTCGAAGGGAATGGCAGCCATGAATTTTCACACTCGCAAGTGGGTCAAGCCTGAAGACCTGAACCCGAACGGCACGCTGTTCGGCGGCAGCCTCCTGCGCTGGATCGACGAAGAAGCCGCGATCTATGCCATCTGCCAGCTCGACAACCAGCGTGTCGTGACCAAGTTCATCTCCGAAATCAACTTCGTGAGCTCGGCGCGCCAGGGCGACATCATCGAACTGGGCATGACGGCTACGGACTTCGGCCGCTCGTCGATCACGCTGCGCTGCGAAGTGCGCAACAAGATCACGCGCAAGAGCATCCTGACGATCGAAAAGATGGTGTTCGTGAACCTGGGCGAAGACGGCAAGCCGGCGCCGCACGGCCGCGAGCGTATCCGCTACGCCGATGAGGCCTACGAGCGTTATCGCCAGGGTGTGCAGACGGCGGCGGACGCGATCGAAGCGGTCGGCCCGGGCAAGAAGCGCGAGGAGCACGAGGAACTCGAACAGGACGCGGTGCATTAACGCCGTCGCCGCTCGCGAAGGCTGAAAGCAAAACCCCCGGCAGACAGGTGTTTGCCGGGGGTTTTTTGTTTTCGCGAAACGGCGGCGCGGCCGCGGGATTGGGCAAGCCAGGCCGCTTCGGAGTCCGACGTTATCATGCGGTAAGCTTGCATGGCCGTCGCAGTCTTGTGCAATGCGCGCGATTCCACCTTGCAGGAGAGCGGCATGAATTTTAAGCAGTTGCGCAATTTCGTGACGATCGTGGACGCCGGGAGCATATCGCGCGCCGCCCAGCTCGCGCATATCGCCCAGCCGGCGTTGAGTCAGCAGATCGCGGAGCTCGAAGAGGCGTTCGGCGTGACGCTGCTGCAACGGAGCGCGCGCGGCGTTCGCGCGACTGCGGCGGGCGAGCGGCTGTACGCCGAAGCCCGCGCGATTCTGCGGCGAGTCGATCGCCTGCCCGAGATCGTGCGCAATCAGGGCGACGCGGTTGAAGGCAATGTGCGCGTCGGCATGTCCTCCACGCTCGCGGCGATCATGGGCGGTCCGATGATCGCCGCGTGTGCCGCGGTCCTGCCCATGGTGCGGCTGCAGCTCGCTGCGGTGGGCAGCGCCCGGCTGGCGGCAAGTCTGCGTGAGCATACGCACGACCTCATCCTCCTTTTCGAGGACGACCCCGTCGATTCGTGCGTGCGCATGCCGCTTTTTCATCAACGGCTCTTCCTCGTGCGTCGTGCAAACGGCGCCATCGCCCGTTCGAGCATCACCGTGGCCGAACTCGCCGATATTCCCCTCGTTCTTCCTTATTCCCCCAACGTCACGCGCGCTGCGGTCGACCGCGCACTGAAGCGGGCCGGCATCGAGCCGCATGTCGCAGCCGAGCTCGACCTGATTACGGGCGTGCTGACCGCCGTTCAAGCGGGCGTTGGCGACACCATCCTGCCGCTCGGGCGGACCGACCAGCTTCCGAGCAACGGCGAATTCGTCGCACTTGCGATAGAGCCGCCGCTTTCCCTCACGGCTTCGCTGGTTTCATCCGGAGACACGCCGCTGACCGCCGCGGGTGAAGCGGTCCGCGACTTCATGGCCGCCTTCGTGGCGAGATTTCTGCAGGAACATCCCATCCCCGGCGCCGAGCTGATCGAGAGCTGATTTCCGGGCCATCGCCGCCGCTTATGGCCGTATCGCGAGACAGTATTTTTCCCGAGGATCGAATTCGCGCAGACTCAAGACCGTGACATCAGAAGGGCGACATGTCGTTGTCCGATGCGTTGCGGGAGAGATTGAATGGCGAAGCTGATCTATCGGGTGGTGTCCGCGTGCGGTGCGCTGGGCTATGGATTTCCGCGGGAATCGTTGCAACAGGCCATGGCCGGCCGGATTGACGCGGTCATCTCGGATGCGGGTTCGATGGATGCGGGGCCGTATTATCTCGGCACCGGCAAGCAGTATTTCGAACGTGAAGCGGTACTAAACGATTTCCGAAACATGGTCGAGGCCGGCAAGCGTATCGACGGACCCGTGATTCTCGGCAGTTGCGGCATGGCGGGCGGCAGCCGCAATCTCGAATGGATGCTGGAGGTCGCGAAAGAAGTGTTCGAGGAACTCGACGTCCGCGATGCGAAGGTTGCCGTGATCCCGTCGGATCTCGATCCGGCGATCGCGATAGACGAATTGCGGGCCGGCGCGTTGCGCCCGGTCGGCGCGGGTCCGGCGCTCGACGAAGCGGCGTTGCGCCAAAGCACGATTGTCGGGCAAATGGGCATTCACCCGCTGCTTGCCGCGCTGGAGAGCGGCGCGAAGTACATCTTTGCGGGCCGTTCCTGCGATGTGGCGCTCTTTGCCGCGGACATGATCCGGCGCGGCATTGCGCCGGGGCTCGCGTATCACGTGGGTCATGTGCTCGAATGCGGCGCGCTCGCGTGCGATCCCGGGTCGCCGTCCGATTGCCTCGTGGCGGAAGTCTACGACGATGGCAGCGCGGTTTTCATCGCACCGGACAAGAACCGTCGCTGCACCCCCTATTCGATTGCCGCACATTCGCTCTACGAAGAAACGCATCCGCAGTTGCAGTTCTATCCCGAAGGCGTGCTGGCCATGAAGGACACCGAGTTCTTTGCCGTCAGCGAGCGCGCCGCGGGGATTCGCAAGAGCCGCTTCTACCGCACCGGCAAGCCCTGGCCGTTGAGCATCAAACTCGAAGGCGCGCGCCGCGTCGGCATGCGCAAGGTGTCGCTGATCCATCTGAATGCCGCCGATCTGCACGCGATTCCCGACGACGTGCTGGTCTACGGCCGCAATGGCGTGCAGGAGAGGCCCGTCGCGGCCGGGGAGGAGGAGCTCGGCATCATCGTTCAGACACGGGCGCGCACGGCCGAGGCCGCCGACAAGCTAGCGAGTTTGCTGACCCACTACCTGGTCCACTACGGCTATCCTGGCCGCGAGTCGACGGCGGGCAATATCGCGTATCCGCTGTCGCCGAATCTGGTGAGCTTCCGTTACGCCGACGGCCATTACGGTGCGATTGTGCCGAGCGCCACGCGGGACCCGGTGTTCATCGCGAACTATCCGTCGATCCGTTGCGGCGTCATCGATCTCGTGCGCCACGAATTTCCCGATGCGCTCGCCGAGGCCGACTATGAATTCGTCGAAGCGCACGCCGAATGTCCTGTCGCGTTGCTGCGCACGGTAGACACAAATGCCGATGCACTCGAGCGTCGACATCGCGCGGAAATCGCGCGTCTGGCATCGATTGCCTCGATCGGCACGGACTCGCTCGTCGACCTCGACGCGTCCGACGCGTACGAATGGACGCTTTTCCATTTGCTGCAGAACGAAGAGGTGATCCGCAACCGGCTCTTTCCCGTGCATTGCTACCTTGCGAACGGCCGCAAGTGGGTCCACGTCGAAGAACGCCGGGCCGACTATTTCGACATCGGCGAACCGGCGGGCACGAACAACCTCGACGACCGGACGCTTTCGGTGATCGAAGACGTCGTGCCGTCCGGCAGACCCGCCGGCAGCCAGCGCCTGCTCGACATCGCCCGCGTGATTCGGAGCAAGGATGCGGGCATCAACCGCCTGACGTTCGACGTGCTGTTCTCGTCGCGGGAGGCGTACGAAGCGGCGCTGCGATCGAACCTGTTCTGCGCGCGCAACGTGGCCGAGGAACTCGGCTACGAACCCGCGTCCGTAGTGGGCGCCTATTTCGTCGACCATTGCAACGCGATCAAGATCAGCGTGGAGCGGCCGATCATTTCGGGATCGCTCGACGAGCGCGATGTGTTCGGTGCCCAGCAGCAATCCCTGCTGGAGCGCATGGTCGTTCCGATGTATGCCGACAGCGTGCAGCAGACGGCGTGAAGCGACGGAGAATCCGCATGTCCCCTATCTATACCGTAGTCGACTATCTTCTCGACCGTCTTTCCTGGCTTGGCGCCGACCGGATCTTCGGTGTGCCGGGCGACTTCACCCTGGCCATGCTCGACCATATCGAGCGGAACCCGCGCATCGAATGGGTTGGTTGTGCTAACGAACTCGGCGCGGGCTACGCGGCGGACGGCTATGCGCGCGTGCGCGGTATCGGCGCGCTGTGCACCACGTTCGGCGTCGGCGAATTGAGTGCGATCAACGCGATCGCCGGCAGCTACGCGGAACACGTGCCCGTTGTTCACATTGTCGGGGCGCCGTCCGGCGCGGCGCAAGCCGCCCATGCGCGAACCCACCATAGTCTCGGCACCGGCGATTTCGGCGTCTTCGCGCGAATGACGCAAGAGGTGGTCTGTGCGCATGCCACGCTCGACGCAAACAACGCGTGTGCCGAGATCGATCGCGTCCTGCACAGCGTTCTCGCGCATCGTCGTCCCGGTTATCTGTTGCTGCCTGCCGACTTGACGGAGGTTCAGGCGAGCCGGCCCGCGGGTCCGCTCGCGGGCGCCGCCAGAATGACGGATGCCCGCGCGTTGAGCCGCTTCGCCGATGCCGCCGGAGGATTGCTGGACAAGGCATCCACGGCGGCGCTGCTGGCCGACGTGCTGGTTCACAGGCTGGGAGCGGAAGACAGGCTGCACGCCCTGATCGACGCGGGCAACATACCGCATGCGACCCTGCTGTGGGGGCGACGTGTGGTGAACGAGGCACATCCCGCGTACGTGGGCATATACAACGGCGCGGCGAGCGCGCCTTCGGTACGGGAAGCGATCGAGGAATCGGATGTGCTGATTCAGGCCGGCGTGCGGTTCACCGACCTGACGAGCGGTTTTTTCACGCAGCATCTGCGCGTCGAGCGATTGATCGACGTCGGACCGCATTCGTCGAGCGTCGCGGGCGAAGCCTACGGCCCGATCGAGCTGGCGGACGCGCTTGACGTGCTGCGCACGATTTGTGCACGACGTGGCCCCTTTGCCGCGCGCGAGGCCCGTCACGTGCCGGCGTGCGCCGCGCCCGAGGCGGCCGGGCACGATCCGCTCTCTCAGGAAACGCTATGGAGCGTCGTGAGCGAGTCGCTGCGTCCTGGCGATCTGGTGATCGCCGAACAAGGCACGTCGTTTTACGGCCTCGGGGCGCACCGTTTTCCGGAAAACGTGCTCTTCATCGGGCAACCGCTTTGGGCGTCGATCGGCTACACGCTGCCTGCGCTTCTGGGCGCTGCCCTCGCTGCGCCGCAACGCCGTCCCGTCCTCGTCATTGGCGACGGGTCTGCGCAGCTCACGATCGCCGAACTCGGCACCTTGATCCGGCAGCACGTGAATGCGCTCGTTCTCGTGATCAACAATGGCGGCTATACGGTGGAGCGCGCGATTCATGGGCCGGAAGCTGCCTACAACGATATCGCGCACTGGGACTGGACCGCGTTGCCGGGCGCGCTCGGCAAGGGGCGTGACAGCTTCAGCGCGCGCGTGTCGACTGTCGGGCAACTGCGCAATGCGCTGCGGGACGCCGACCGGCTCCCCGACCGGCTGACGCTGATCGAGGCCGTCGTGCCGCAACTCGACGTGCCGCCGTTGCTGCGCGAACTGGCCCGTGCGGCAGGGGTCGCGAACCAGGTTGCAGCGCGGCAGGGGCGATAGCCGGTTCGCGCCAAGGTCGATTCGCCGATCCATCCGCCTACTATGGTTCTGGACGCTCGATCGGCACACAGGACACACGATGAGCATCGTACCTACCGTGAATGCCGGTCCGCGACTCGACCGGCTTCCCATCAGCGGCTTTCACAGAAGATTGCTTTGCCTGATTGGCGCGGGCGTGTTCGTGGATGCTTTCGATGTCTACCTCGCTGGTGGCGCGATGGCCAAAATGGTCGACGAGGCATTTTCCACAATCGACGCCAATGCGGGGTTTCTGTCCGCGGGCTTTGCCGGCATGTTGTTCGGCGCCCTGATTGCGGGCCTCGTCGGGGATCGTTTTGGGCGTCGGTATTCGTATCAGTTCAATCTGCTGATATTCGGCCTGGCGTCCCTCGGGGCTGTGTTCGCGCCTTCCATTGAAACGCTGACCGTACTGCGTTTCATGATGGGAATTGGACTGGGCGCCGAGGTCGTGGTGGCGTCGGGTGCGCTACTTGAATTCATTCCGCCGTCGCATCGCGGGCGATCGATGGCATTGCTCGCGATCATTATCAACAGCGGGTTTCTCGCGTCGACGGTGGTCGGCTATTTCGTGATCCCGGCGTTCGGCTGGCGCTGGATGTTCGCCATTGCGGGGCTGGGCGCGCTGGCCGTCTGGGTGGCCCGAAAGGGCATGCCGGAGTCGCCGCGCTGGCTCGAATCCGTGGGGCGCAAGGAAGAGGCCGAGCAGGCGCTCGCTGCCATCGAGGCCACAGTGCAAAAGGAGCGCGGGGCGCTGCCGCCGGTCGCAGGCGTCGAACGGGCATCGCCCGCGCGAGTGCCCGTTTCGGCACTGTTCGCGTCTACCCTGCTGCCCCGCACGATACTGGGGGCGCTGATTGCCATCTCGACGCTTGCCGCGGTCTTCAACTTCATCTTGTGGCTGCCGACCTTCATGGTCAAGGAAGGGCTTTCCGTCGTCGAATCGCTGGGATTTTCAATGGCGATATCGTTGGGTGCGCCCCTGGGCGGCGTTGTCGCGTTCTGGATTGCCGACCGCGTGCCCCGAAAGCAGTCGCTTGTGGCGACGAGCGTCTCGATCGTCGTACTAGGCACGATATATCCGACACTCGAGAGCAATGCGGTCATTCTGATCGTCGGATTTGCGCTCGTGACCGCCATTTATGCGTTGGTCGCGTTGGGTGTCTACACCTACGTGCCGGAACTGTTTCCGACCGCCATCAGGCTTCGTGGCACGGGTTTTTGCAGCCTGTGCGGAAGGGCCGCGTCGATCGCGATGCCATTCGCGGCAGTGGTGGCCTACCGCAACGCGGGATTGACCGGCGTTCTGATGATCGTATGCGGACTGCTGGTTCTCCTGATCGGGGCCGTGCTCGTGGTGAATGTGGAGACCCTGTCGCGTCCGCTAGAGGATATCGGCGGGGCTGGCGACGCGATTGGCAGCGATGCCGCGCCAAAGCCCGACCATTAAGTCCCGGGCCAGCCGGCCCGGTATAAGCACCACTCGAACTCGAAGCGACCCATACGCGTTATCGACGGCGGAATATCGCGTATCGGAAACGCCATCGCTTTGATGGAGTTGGCGTTTGCTTCGAGGTCTGGATCAGGGCGTTTTTCTGCTCATCGTCGAGCTTCATGAGCGCTCCTGAGAAAACGGGCGTACCCGCAGCCTAGTTATGCTGGAACAGCGCGAGGCGGCCGCTCTTGTAGAGGTCGCGCACCTTGCTTGCCAGGGTTGCGTGGGGTGTCTTCTGGCATTCGCCGACGACGGCGGCCACCGGCGTTCCGACATCCACGACCGTCGTCACGGTCTCGCTCACGCCGAGCTTGTCGACGCCCGAGACCCAGTAGACGAGCGCCGGCTTGTAGGCGTCGTCCACGGCGAGGAAGTCGGAGCAGGTCATCTTTGCGGGCGAAACGGCCGGGCCGGGTTGAGTGGTGTCCGCGAGCGCGAGTGGGGAAACACAGAGGCCGGCAACAATGGCGGTAACGAGGGCAGCAGCGGTAAGGCGTTTCATTTCAGTTCTCCTGAAAGTCGGTGAGTGGAACAGGGAATGGAAGCAACGGAACCTTGCGGGTGCGTTGTGGGTTCTTATCGTAAAGACCCAGAGTTAGCTGAGAATGATGTCGTCACGCCCAGCCAGATCGTGTGGGCAGTTGACGATTCGCATTGCTAACTTTGCGCTAAATGTGCGGATCTACGAGGCGGTGCGTCGTGTTGGTTTCAACAGCCGCGGGGTGGGGAGGTCAACGGCGCGAGCGACTCGAAGATCGTCTCTACGAGTGGGGAGAGGGGGAGGCGGTGGCGCGCTCCCCGGAATTTGACAAACAGCGAGCTGCAAATTCGAGCCCGGCGTGCCAGGCGCCCAACATTCGTTGAGGGGCGATCTGACCGGGCATGCTTCGCCGCGTAGGTCAGGGCGCCGAGGCCGGAGCCGGCGCAGCGGGCTTCTCAATGGCGTTGGCGGTCGATGCGGCGGCAGGCGCCTGCGCCGCAGCGCCCGACGCAGCCAGTGGAGCAGCCGCTCCCGAAGCTGCAGCCGGCGCCGCGGCGCTCGATTCACCCGGATCCTCGTAATTCGGCAGGCCGTTATTGTCGCCCGCCCCGCCCGTATCGCCCGGATCCTCATAATTCGGCAGTCCGTTCGAATTCCCCGAGCTACCCGACTGCCCCGGATCGCCATAGTTCGGCAGCGCCTGGTTGCCCGATTGCGAGCCGCGCAGCAGCGATTCGCGCTGCTGCCGGTAGGCGTCGCGCACGAACGAGTACTTGTCGAGGGCCGCCTGCGAAAGCAGGTCGGTCGCGCCCAGCAGGTCCGCGCGCGCGCTGACGAACTGCGCGACGTACAGCGGATTGCGCACGGCGGGCTCGATGTAGTTGAGCACGTTGAACTTCACGTCCACACCCATGCCGATGCCGTCGCGCACCGAGCTGGGCCCGAACAGCGGCAGCACGAGATACGGGCCCGCCGGAACGCCATAGCGCCCGAGCGTGAGGCCGAAGTCCTGGTGATGCTTGGGCAGGCCCGCAGGCGTCGCGAAGTCGATCAGGCCGCCTATGCCGAACGTCGTGTTCATGGCGAGGCGCATGAGGTCTTCGGTGGCGTCGGTGATCTTCAGCTGCAGCAGGTCGTTGGCGAAGTTGCTCACGTCGCCCAGGTTCGAGAAGAAGTTGGTGATCGCCTGGCGCAGCGGCTGCGGCGTCACCTTCTGGTAACCCTTGGCGATCGGCTGCGCGACCGTGGTGTCGAGCACGTCGTTGAACTTGAAGATCGCGCGGTTCGCCGGTTCGAACGGATCCTCTGGCTTGCGGTTGGGGCCCGTGGCGCAGCCCGACGTCACGAGGATCGTCAGGCTCGCCGCCGCCATGGTGAGCGCGGCTTGTTTTTTGTTCATCGGTCGATCCCCTGGAGTTGCGTTCTTGTGCGTTTTGTCACGCGCGGCTTGCCCATCAGCACCGGCTGGAAGACCACGGCGCCAATCAGCGTACAGAAGAGAGACAGCGCGAGCAGCTTGCCCATGCTCGAGGTGCCCGGATGGTGCGAAAGCCACAGGCTTCCGAACGCGGTGGCCGTGGTGGCGGCGGAAAACAGCACCGCGTGCGTGAGGCTCGAATGGAGCAGGCCCGTCTGGCCCGAGCGCCATGCCATCACGAAATAGATTTTGAACGCGACGCCCACGCCCAGCATCAGGGGAAGCGCGATGATGTTCGCGAAATTGAGCTGGATGCCGAGCACGACGCACAGTTCGAGCGTCACGAGCGCCGAAACCAGTAGAGGAATCAGCGTGCGCAGCACGTCGCCGAAATGGCGCAGCGTGATCCACAGCAGCACCGTGATGAGCAGCACCGACCACGCCGCTGCCTGCAGGAACGCGAGAATGATGACGTTCGCCGAATGCAGGATGGAGATCGGGCCGCCGATGGCGCCCGGTTCCGCCGCCTTTACCGCGTGCGAGAAGCGCGCGAGCATCTGGTCGTCGTTGGGATCGACGCCCGCGGGCACGCGCGGCGCGACGTCCACGAGCGCCTGGCCCGTCGGCGCCACCCAGTCGCGCACCATTTCGGGCGGCAGCGTCTCGCGCGTGACCGGCGAGGGCTGCAAGAGACGCGCGAGCTGCGCGAGCGCGAGCTTGAGCGGCAGGCTGAAGGCCTTTTCGGCGCGATCGCGCGTGGCGGCGTCGGCGTTCGCGAGCTTCGTGAGCGCGGCCGAGAGATGCTGCGCTTCGGCGGCGCCCGGACCCGGATGATCGCCGGCGGCCAGCGCCAGCTGGTTTGCCGCGCGCTTGAGCGTGTCCACCCGCACCGCGTCGGTGGCGGGCGCAGCCGGCTGCTGCGTGAGCGCAGGCAGCAATTGCTGCGCCGCACTCGAAATCAGCATCAGCTTTTGCTGCTGGTCGTCGGGGATCAGCGAGCTGAGCGTGGTGGCGCGCCCCACTTCCGGCAGCTTCGAGAGCTTCGCGGCGATCTTGTCCGCGGCGTCGAGCGACGGCGCGAGCACGCTCACGTCGTTGATCGAGATCACCGGCGAATCCTTCAGCGCAATCAGCGTCGCCATCGACTCGGTGTGCGGGTCCTTCAGGTGCAGCGGATTGAAGTCGAAACGCAGATGCAGGAGCAGCGGCGTGGCGCCCACCACCACCACGAGCGTGCTGATGAGCACCGGCTTGCGATGATCGGCCAGCCACTTGTCCACGGGCGCGAGGAACGCGAAACCGGGCGAGGCCTTCTCGCCGTGCGGCTTGAACACGCTGATGAGCGCGGGCAGCACCGTCATGTTCGCGAAGTACGCGACGAACATGCCCACGCCCGCGATCTGGCCGAGCTCGGAGAGGCCCTTGTAGGCCGTGGGCAGGAAGGAAAAGAAGCTCTCGGCCACGGCGATGGCAGCCAGCGTGAGCGGCACGCCGATCACGCGCGCCGTCTTGAGGAGCGCCGCGTCGAGCCGTTCGTCCTGGTAGCGCTCCTCGCGGTACTTCACGCCGAACTGCACGCCGAAGTCCACCCCGAGGCCCACGAACAGCACCATGAACGCGACCGAGAGCATGTTGAGCGAGCCGACCATCATGAGGCCGAGCGCGGCCGTAATGACGAGGCCGATCACGAGCGTGACGAGCACGGCGCCGATCAGCTTGCCCGAGCGCAGCGCGAGCCAGAGGATCACGAGCACGACGACGGCCGTGATCGCGCCGTTGAACGCGGCGCCGTCTTCCACCGAGGCGAATTCGTCGTCGGCGAGCGGCTGCTCGCCGGTCAGGCGCACGCGGGCGCCGTACTCGCTGTCGAGGTGCAGCGAGGCGGCGGTGTTGCGGATCGCCTGGGAGGCGCTCGCGGCGGCCTTCAGCGCCGCGAAGTTGAGCACCGGCTGCACTGTGACGAACGCGAACGCGGGTTTCTTCGCCGCGTCCTTGTCGACGAGCGCGCGCCACGAGAACGCGGCCGGCTTGCCGGCCAGCACCTCGTCGACCGTGTCGGCGGCGGTGCCGAGCAGGTGCGCCATGTCGGGCAGTTTCACCTGACCGATCGTGAGCGGCAGCAGCAGCGTGGTCGTGAGCGTGCCGGCAAGGCCGGTCAGGCTCGGGTCCTTGGCCAACTGGTTGACGAGCGGGCGCGCCTGCACGAGCTGGCCCGTGGTCGAGAGCACCGAGGCCGTGGAGGGGAATAGCAGGCCGTTGTGCTCGAAGAACGGGCCGCCCGCGGGCTGCGAGATCTCGCTGAATTCGCGCGGATCTTGCCTGAGCGCGTCGGCGAGCTTGTCGGCGGCGGCGTCGGCGAGTTCGGGCGCGTCGGCTTCGACCACCACGAGCAGCGACTGGCCGCGCTGCGGGAAGGCTTTGTCGATGGCGTCGCCGAGCGCGGACCATTGCGCGTCGTTCTCGACGAGCCCGCTGACATCCGTATTGATCTTGAAATGTTTGACGACGTACACGCCGCTAAGCGCGGCCAGTACGAGCGCGAGTGCGATGACCCACGCCGCGCGGCGCACTGACCAGGCGACGAGGTGGATGATGAATGGCTTCAGCATACAGGCGAGGGGGCCCTGTCCATGACGGTTTTTCTGGCGAAGCGCGTCAGTATACCGGCCTCTCCCTTCCCGGCGCGCCTTGTACACACAAGGCGGGCAGGCAAAGCCGTTATACTGGGTCCGCCGGGTCGCCACTCGCCGCGTCCCGGCGCTTGAATCTTACTGTCCCGATGAGCGTATGAAACGTTATTTCACCGCATTTCTCGCCGCCGCCTTCGTGTCGGGTGCGGCTTATGCCCAGAGTTCGCCGGACAGCATCGTCAAGGATGCCGTGCAAGGCACCGTGAAGGCGATGCAGGCCGACCCGCAGGCGCGCGGCGGCGACATGGGGAAGATCACCCAGGTGGTCGAGACCCATTTTGTGCCGGCCACCGACTTCCAGCGCACCACCCGCATTGCCATCGGCAAGGCCTGGACCACGGCCACGCCGGACCAGCAGCAAAAGCTCTATGAGCAATTCCAGCTCCTGCTCGTGAAGACCTATGCGGCCTCGCTCGCCCAGCTGCGCGATACGGAGGTGACCTTCAAGTTCCTGCCGTCCAATACGGCGGCGGGCGCGAAGGATACGGTCGTGCAGTCGCACGTCATCAGCAACGGCGGCGACGACGCCATCGACTACCGGCTCGAACGCACCGCCACGGGCTGGAAGATCTACGACATCAACATGATGGGCGCCTGGCTGATCCAGGTGTACCAGACGCAGTTCGCCGACCAGATCGCCAAGGGCGGCATCGACGGCCTCATCAAGTTCCTCGTCGATCACAACGCGCGCAGCTGACGCGCCGCAGGGCGGCCGTCGCACGAACCCACGTAACGCGGCCGCCCTTTCTTCAGCCCTTCCTGCGGTTTTCCACCGCGAACTTGATCAGTTCCGCCTGGCCTTCGATATCGAGCTTACGCTTGAGGTTGAGCCGGTGCGTTTCCACTGTACGCACCGAAAGCCCCGCGCGCTGCGCGATCTGCTTGCTCGAAAGCCCCTGTGCGAGCGCGTCGAGAATATCGCGCTCGCGCGGCGTGAGGCGCTCGATGGGCGTTTCCTTCGCCGAGGCCTGGATCATGCGTGCGCCGAGCCCCGCGCTGAACCAGGTCCGCCCGGCGAGCACCGCCTCGATGGCGCGCACGATCTCCATCGACGGCGAATCCTTGAGCACGTAGCCGCTCGCCCCCGCCCGCACCGCCTCCGTCACGTACTCCACGTTGTCGTGCATCGACAGCATCAGCACGCGGATCGCCGGAAAGCGCTCGTGAAAAAGGCCCGCGAGCGCGATGCCGTTCATCCCGGCCATGCCCACGTCCATCAGCACGAGGTCGGGTTCGAGCGCGGCGGCGAGCGCGATGGCTTCGTCGGCGTTGCCCGCCTCGCCCGCGACTTCGAGGCCCGTTACCGCTTCGAGCCGCGCGCGCAGGCCGTCGCGCACGAGCGGGTGGTCGTCGACGAGTAAAAGCCGTGCCGGTTTGGCCGTGTCGTTCATGATGTCTCTTTTCCTGCTGCTGTCGTTCCGGCTGCCGTTGCCGCCGGCCCCGCTGCCGCCGTTGCTGCAACCGGCACCCACGCCGTGAGCACCGTGTGCCCCGGCCGCGAGCTCAAGGTCAGTCGGCCGCCCAGCGACTCCAGCCGCTCGCGCATGTTGCGCAAGCCGAGGCCCGCGCGCGGGTCGGCCTGGGCTTCTTCGACGTTGAAGCCGCGGCCGTTGTCGGCCACGGTCAGCGTGACGCCGCCGCGGGCCAGCTCGAGCGTGAGGGTCGCGCGCGGCGCCTGCGCATGGCGGACGATGTTCGTGAGCGCCTCTTGTGCGATGCGAAAGAGTACCGTGTTCACGGCATCGGGCAAGACGGCGGCGCGCATCGGCAACGGCGACGCGGCCGGGCCGGCCTGACTGAAGTCGATCTGCACGCCCGACTCGGCGCCGAGCTCGCGCGTGAGCTGTTCGAGCGCGGCGGCGAGGCCGAGGTCGTCGAGCATCGCGGGGCGCAGCGCATGCGAAATGCGGCGCACCTCGCGCAGCGTATCGGCAAGCCGCGTAAGGCCTGTGGCGAGCGAGGCTTCGGCGGCCGGCGTGCGCGTTTCGCCGCGCTCGAGGCGCGCGAGCGCCGATTCGAGCAGCAGCTTCACCGAGACCAGCATCTGGCTGATGCCGTCGTGCAGTTCGCGCGAGAGCCGCGCGCGCTCCTCTTCCTGCGACTCGACCACTTGCTGCGCGAGGCGCTTGAGCTTGGCGTCGGTGCTGCGGTGCTCGCTCACGTTGAGCACGAGCGCGCCCAGCGCGATCACGCCCACGCCCGCCAACGCGATCACGCCCAGCCACTTGAGCGTGCGCTCGATGTTGGCGGAGGCGCGCTCGTCGATGCGCGCGAGCGTGGAATCGACGTCGTCGAGATAGATGCCGGTGCCGACCATCCAGCCCCAGCGCTGCAGCGGCACGACGTAGCCGAGCTTGGGCGCGAGCTTGCCGGTGGAGGGCCGTTTCCACAGATAGCGCACGTAGCCGCCGCCGCGCGAGGCCGCGGCGACGAGCTGCTGGATCGTGAGCGCGCCTTGCGGATCGCGCAGGTCCCAGAGGTTGCGGCCCACCAGGCCAGGCTCGCGCGGGTGCATGAGCGAGCGGCCGTGCAGGTCGTAGACGAAGAAATAGCCGTCCGTCCCGAAGTCCATCTTTTGCAGCACGGCCAGCGCCTCGCGCTGACGGGTGGCGATCTCGTCGGGGGTGGCGTCGGCCGGGGTCTCGTACAGCGGCGCGATCGCGCTCGTGGCGAGCTCGACGTAGTGGCGCAGCTCGATTTCCTTGCTCGCGAGATAGGCGGCCTCCATCGTCGCGTGCTGCGTCTGTGCGAGCGCGGTGGCCTGCTGCCGCACGCCGATCCCGATGCCGGCGATGGCGGCGAGAAAGGGCACGACCGCGAGCAGGAAGATCTTCGTTTTGAGGCGGTCGTTGAAGAAAAATGGGGCAGGCATGGCGACGATTGAACGCTGGGTGTGCAAGGATAACCGTGCGCGCGGTGCCGTGGCGGCGCCCGCGCAATCTATCGGGATTGTGGAACGGCGATCATCTCGAACTCAACGATCCGAAGGAGAAATTTCCGATGCCGACCCGCACCCTGCTGGCTGGCCTTGCCGCGACGGCGCTATGGGTGACGGCGTGCGCCAGCGGGCCCGGCGCGCCGGGCGCTTCGAGCGCTTCGAGCGCCGCGCCCGCGCCGATGCAACCGACGCGCCATGCGGTGCCGCTTATCATCGCGCACCGTGGCGGCACCGGCGACGCCCCTGAGAACACGCTGGCCGCGATCCGCACGGCGCTCGCCAACCACGCCGACGCCATCTGGTTGACCGTGCAACTGAGCCGCGACGGCGTGCCGGTGCTGTACCGTCCCGCCGATCTCGCGGCGCTCACCGACGCGAGCGGCCCGGTCGCCGCGAAGACGGCGGCCGAACTCGCGCGCGTGAACGCGGGCTGGCAGTTCAAGACGAAGGACGCCGCGGGCAACGAGGTCTATCCGTGGCGCGCCGCGCCGGTGGGCATTCCGACGCTGGCGGACGCGCTTGCGGCGATTCCCGCCGACGTGCCCGTGATCCTCGACATGAAGGCGCTGCCGGCCGCACCGCAGGCCGCGGCCGTGGCGAAGGTGCTGGACGCAGCGCAAGCGTGGGACCGCGTGCGCCTCTACTCGACCGAGGCGGCCTACCAGCAGGCCTTCGCCGCATGGCCGCAGGCGCGGCAGTTCGAGTCGCGCGATGCGACGCGCGAGCGCCTCGCGACCGTCGCGCTCGCGCAAGCGTGCGAAGCGCCGCCGCCCGCCGGCACGTGGGCCGCCTTCGAATTTCGTCGTCAGGTGGAACTCGTGGAGCGGTTCACGCTGGGCGAGGGCCGCTCCATGGTGAAGGGCGCGACATTGTGGACCCCCGCCGCCGTGCAATGCTTCCGCACGCATGCCGATGTCCACCTCGTTGCCATCGCCGTCAACGATGCCGCCGACTACCAGGCCGCCGCGTGCGCCGGTGTGGATGCGGTGCTCGCCGATTCGCCGCGCCAGATGGTGCCGGTGCGGCAAGCGCTGGCGCGCGGCTATCGCTGTCCATGAGCCGCACTGCCTGCCCTCGATGTCCTACGTAATTCCACGTAGTCCGCTTACGTAGTTGTGCGCTTGTGGCAGGCAGGGCGAAAGCGAATACTACGTGCCCATGGCATGGGCACCTCGACCATGCGCCGCGCCGCATGCCTTCCCGAGGGTTGGGAGGCCGGCGCACCGGGCCCGGTTCCGATAGCCGGGTCTATCTAAAAACATAAATGGAGACGTCATGAGTCGGACATCCCGTTTCGTCGTCTGGACGATCGTCGCGCTACTGGGCGCGTTCTCGTTCGGCACCATCGCGCTCGCGCACGGCGAGCGTATCAGCGCACTGTGGATCGTGATTTGCGCGATCTGCGTCTATCTCATCGCTTACCGCTTCTACAGCCGCTTCATCGCCAGCACCGTGCTGCAGCTCGACGGCCTGCGCATGACGCCGGCCGTGCGCCACAACGACGGGCTCGACTACGTGCCCACCAACAAGTACGTGCTGTTCGGCCACCACTTCGCGGCGATCGCGGGCGCGGGTCCGCTGGTGGGCCCGGTGCTGGCCGCGCAGATGGGCTACATGCCCGGCATGCTGTGGATACTCGCGGGCGTGGTGTTCGCGGGCGCCGTGCAGGACTTCGTGGTGCTGTTCCTCTCCACGCGCCGCGATGGCCGCTCGCTCGGCGACCTCGTGAAGATGGAGCTCGGGCCGATCCCCGGCGTGATCGCGCTCTTCGGCACCTTCCTCATCATGATCATCATCCTCGCGGTGCTCGCGCTGATCGTGGTGAAGGCGCTCACGAACTCGCCGTGGGGCATGTTCACGGTGGCCGCGACGATTCCCATCGCGATCTTCATGGGCCTCTACGTGCGCTTCATCCGCCCGGGCCGCATCGGCGAGATCTCCGTCATCGGCTTCGTGCTGCTGATGGCCTCCATTGCGTTCGGCCAGCACGTGCACGATTCGCCCACGCTAGCCGCGATGTTCACGTTCACGGGCACCCAGCTCACGTGGATCCTGATCGGCTACGGCTTCATCGCTTCGGTGCTGCCGGTGTGGCTCCTGCTTGCGCCGCGCGATTACCTCTCCACGTTCCTGAAAATCGGCACGATCCTCGCACTCGCCATCGGCATCCTGATCGTCGCGCCGGAACTCAAGATGCCCGCGTTCACGAAGTTCATCGACGGCAGCGGTCCGGTCTGGTCGGGCAATCTGTTCCCGTTCCTCTTCATCACGATCGCGTGCGGTTCGGTCTCGGGCTTCCATGCGCTGATCTCCTCGGGCACCACGCCCAAGCTGCTCGACAACGAAACCAACGCGCGCTTCATCGGCTATGGCGCGATGCTGATGGAATCGTTCGTCGCGATCATGGCGCTCGTGGCCGCTTCGGTGATCGAGCCGGGCGTGTACTTCGCGATGAACGCGCCGCTCGCCGTGCTCGGCACGACGCCGGACGCGGTGGCGCATACCGTCGGCCAGTGGGGCTTCGTGCTCACGCCGGACATGCTCACGCAGACCGCGAAGGCCGTGGGCGAAACCACTATCGTGGCGCGCGCGGGCGGTGCCCCGACGCTGGCGGTGGGCATGGCGCAGATCCTGCACCAGGTGGCCGGCGGCGAGGCCATGATGGCCTTCTGGTATCACTTCGCCATCCTGTTCGAAGCGCTCTTCATTCTCACGGCGGTCGATGCCGGCACGCGCGCGGGCCGCTTCATGCTGCAGGACCTGCTGGGCACTTTCCACCCGTCGCTCAAGCGCACCGAGTCGCTGCCCGCGAACCTGATCGCCACCGCGCTGTGCGTGGCGGCCTGGGGCTACTTCCTGTATCAGGGCGTGGTCGATCCGCTCGGCGGCATCAATACACTGTGGCCGCTCTTCGGTATCTCGAACCAGATGCTGGCGGGCATTGCGCTCATGCTCGGCACCGTCGTGCTGTTCAAGATGAAGCGCGAGAAGTTCGCCTGGGTCACGGCCGCGCCCACGCTCTGGCTCTTGATCTGCACGCTCACGGCCGGCTGGCAGAAAATTTTCGACAGCAGCCCGAAGGTGAGCTTCGTCGCGCACGCGCAGAAGCTTTCGGCCGCGCTCGCGGACGGCAAGATCGTGGCGCCCGCGAAGTCGGTCGAGCAGATGCAGCGCATGATCTTCAACGACTACGTGGATGCCGCGCTTTCGGGCCTCTTCATCTTCGTGGTGGTCAGCGTCGTCGTGTACGGGCTGATCGCGATTGCACGCGCGCGCCGGACCGAGCGTCCGACCACCCAGGAAACGCCGTACCAGCCGATGCCGGCCGGCGGCATGGCGAGCCGCGCGGGCGGCGCGCACTGACAAACCGAGGCGAGGCATACCATGTTCTCCGAGCTACGCGACAACGTGCAGACGGCCGGCCGCTATCTGGGCCAGGCCATGCGGCTGATGGTCGGCTTGCCGGACTACGAAGGCTACGTCGCGCACATGCGCGCGACGCATCCGGACCGGCCTGTGATGTCCTACGAGGCATTCTTCCGCGAGCGGCAGAACGCCCGCTACGGCACGGGCGCCGGGAAATGCTGCTGATGCCGGCCTGAAAAAGCCGGCACGCAATTCGCGCACACGAAGGCGCAACGGTTTGACAGCCGTTGCGCCTTTTTTCATGGCCTCGCGCAAGACGGATCCGAACGAATTTGGCTCTCCGCGGGCAGGCTGTTGCTTTGCACAAAAGTTGACATCGGACGCCTCCGGCACGATGCGGGCTTACCCGAATGCAAAAAAGTATCAGTCTGCGGTCCTATTTTCAGTGGCCGGAACGCGCCGGCCTGGGTAATTTTCGAGTCATGACGGGCGCTCGACCGCGACGCGAACCAGAACACCAGAACGCACCAGAACGGACCGCCGCAGGAGGACGACAGATGCAGGCCACACAGGACGCGACGGCCGTGAAGGACGCGCGCCAACCCAGGATAGACCAGCCGGACCTCGAACTGGTCGCCGTGCCGCGCGACGAGTCGTTCAAGGTGTGGTCGCACGGCTATCCGTATCGCACGGTGCGCTGGCACTTCCATCCCGAGTACGAGATCCACCTCATTACGGCCACGACGGGCAAGTATTTCGTGGGCGACCACATCGGCAATTTCGTGCCCGGCAATCTGGTGATGGTCGGACCCAACCTGCCGCACAACTGGGTGAGCAGCGTGCCGCAGGGCGAGCGCGTGGAGGAGCGCTGTCTTGTCCTGCAGTTCGACGCGGGTTTCATCGCGCGCACGATCGAGGCATTTCCCGAGTTCCGGCGCGTGGAAGCCCTGCTCGATGCGTCGCGCTCGGGCCTGCTGTTCCCGCCGAGAACGGGCGCCGTGGCCGAACCGGTCATGCGCGAGATGCTGGGCGCGCAGGGCTTGCGCCGCATCGCGCTATTCATGGTGCTGCTCGATCTGCTCGTGCGCAGCGCGGAGCCCGTGAAGCTCGCGAGCGAGGCATACCGCGCCGATCCCACGCGCTACGCAGGCACGCGCATCAATCACGTGCTGACCTTCATCGGCAAGAACCTTTCGCAAGAGCTGCGCGAGACGGAACTGGCCGAGCTGGCGGGGCAAAGCGCGAGCGCCTTTTCCCGCTATTTCCGCCGGCACACGGGCGTGCCCTTCGTGCAGTACGTGAACCGCCTGCGCATCAATCTGGCGTGCCAGCTGCTACTTTCAGGTGAACTGAGCATTACCGAAATCTGCTATCAGGTGGGCTTCAGCAACCTCTCGAATTTCAACCGCCAGTTCCTGCTGCTCAAGGGCATGTCCCCTTCGCGCTGGCGAGCCTGGCAGCAACTCAACGCGGCCAGCGCGGCCGAAGCGGTCGAGGCACCCGCGGCGCCCGACCCGTCGGAGGCCCACGCGCCGGGCTAGCGCATTCCGTTCCGGCTGTGCGTCAGCGGCGAGCCTCGCTCACCGCTGAGGGGCAGCTTTTACCCGCGTCTCCACGCTGAAAGCCGGCGAGGAGCGTACCGAAGGCCGCAGCGACGGCAGCAACGATGGCATGACCGCATCGACATTGACCCATAACGGAGACACCCGATGACCCGACTCTCGACCCCCCTGATCGGCGCCGCCTTACTGGCCCTCGCGCTGACGGGCACGACCGCGGCCGTGGCCGCGCCCAGCGGCACCGTCGCCTTTCTGATGCCCGACCACGCCTCGACTCGCTACGAGCAGCACGACTTCCCCGGCTTCAAGGCGGAGATGGCCAAACTTTGCGCCGGCTGCAAGGTGCTTTACCAGAACGCCAACGCCGACGCTTCGATGCAGCAGCAGCAGTTCAATTCGGTGATCGCGCAGGGCGCGAAGGTGATCGTGCTCGATCCCGTCGATTCGACCGCCGCCGCTTCGCTCGTCCACATTGCGCAAAGCCAGGGCATCAAGGTCATCGCCTACGACCGGCCCGTGCCCTCCACGCCGGCTGACTACTACGTCTCGTTCGACAACGAGGAGATCGGCAAGTCCATCGCCCAGTCGCTCGTGCAGCACCTGAAGGACAGCGGCGTCGCCACCGGCAAGGGCGGTGTGCTCGAAGTCAACGGCTCGCCCACCGATGCGGCCGCGGGGCTCATCAAGAAGGGCATTCACGAAGGGCTGGACGGCAGCGGCTACAAGACGCTTGCCGAGTACGACACGCCCGAGTGGGCGCCGCCCAAGGCCCAGCAATGGGTGAGCGGACAGATCACGCGCTTCGGTACGCAGATCGTCGGCGTGGTGGCGGCCAACGACGGCACGGCGGGCGGCACCATCGCCGCCTTCAAGGCCGCCGGCGTCAATCCGGTGCCGCCCGTCACGGGTAACGACGCGACGCTCGCGGGGCTGCAGCTCATCATCGCGGGCGACCAGTACAACACCATTCTCA
The DNA here is from genome assembly GCF_905220215.1 of Paraburkholderia sp. J12. NCBI lineage: Bacteria > Pseudomonadati > Pseudomonadota > Betaproteobacteria > Burkholderiales > Burkholderiaceae > Paraburkholderia > Paraburkholderia sp. J12. The sequence goes on along the minus strand of NZ_CAJMZC010000003.1, from coordinate 445,039 downwards.
AGCCGAGCGAGATCGTGGCCGGTGCGGCGGCGAAGGTGGCCGTGGCGTTCCTCTCGGGCGAGAAGCCCAAGGGCGAGATTGCGCTCTTCAACACGCCCACGCAGCTCTTCAAGCCCGCCGTGATCACCGCGAAGAACATCAAGTCGGAAGTGGTGGACAAGGGCTTCGCGAACGCGAAGGACCTGTGCACGGGCCGCTATGCCGACGGCTGCAAGACGCTCGGTATCGCAAACTGATCAGGTATGCAGAGGAATGGGGTCCGGTCTAAATCGGCCGGACTCCTCTGGAAGCAGACAGCAGGTGATTCCCATGACTGAAAACTCCCCATCCCGCGCGGCACCCGGCGAGCTGGTACTGAGCCTGCGCGGCATCTCGAAGCACTTCGGGGCGGTTTCGGCCCTCACCGATATCGAGCTCGACGTGCGCGCGGGCGAAGTGGTCGCGCTCGTCGGCGACAACGGCGCCGGCAAATCGACGCTCGTGAAGATACTCGCCGGCGTCCACCAGCCGAGCGCGGGCACGATCACGTTTCGCGGCAAAGAGGTCACGCTCTCCGACCCGGCCACGGCGCTCGACCTCGGCATCGCGACCGTGTTCCAGGACCTCGCGCTGTGCGAGAACCTCGACGTGGTCGCGAACATCTTCCTCGGCCGCGAACTGAGCCCGCTGCGGCTCGACGAGGTTCAGATGGAAGTGCGCGCGTGGACGCTCCTCAACGAATTGTCGGCGCGCATTCCCAACGTGCGCGACGTGGTCGCCTCGCTCTCGGGCGGGCAGCGCCAGACCGTGGCGATCGCGCGCTCGCTGCTGCTCGACCCCAGGCTCATCATGCTCGACGAGCCCACGGCGGCGCTGGGCGTGGCGCAGACCGCCGAAGTGCTGAACCTGATCGAGCGCGTGCGCGACCGCGGCCACGCGGTGATCATGATCAGCCACAACATGGAGGACGTGCGCGCCGTGGCGGACCGCATCGTGGTGTTGCGCCTCGGCCGCAACAACGGCGTCTTCTATCCCGATTCCTCCAATGCCGAGCTGGTGGCCGCGATCACCGGCGCGACCGAGAATGCCGTCTCGCGCCGCGCGGGCCGGCGCCAGGCGCAACAGGACGTTCAATGAAAGGGGCGATCATGAGCAAGGAAACACATGGGGCCTCTACCGGGGCAACAGGGACCGCGGGGACCGCAGGGGCGACCACCCGGACTACCGCAGGCGCCACGTCGCCGTCCCCGCTGCTCGACCGCAGCGACGTTCGCGTGAAGCATGCCGCCGGCGTGGGCGAAAGCCTCTCCGCTTTCGTGGACAAGATCCGTTCGGGCGATCTGGGTTCGCTGCCTGTCATCGTGGGCCTCGTCATCATCTGGACCGTGTTCACGAGCCTGAACCCGGTCTTTCTCTCCGCCGACAACCTCGTGAACCTGCTGTTCGACTGCTCGACGGTGGGGGTCATTTCGCTCGGCATCGTCTGCGTGCTGCTGGTGGGCGAGATCGACCTCTCGGTGGGCTCGATGAGCGGCTTTGCCTCGGCGCTCGTGGGTACGCTCTGGGTCAACGAAGGCTGGCCCGTGCTGCTTGCCATCGCCGCCGCCATCGTGGTGGGCGGGGCGATCGGCGCGCTGTATGCGCTGCTGCTGAACCGGCTCGGCATGCCGAGCTTCGTCTCCACGCTGGCGGGGCTGCTCGCCATCCTCGGCCTGCAGCTCTATGTGCTCGGCAGCGAAGGCTCGATCAATCTGCCCTACGGTTCGACAGTGGTAAATTTCGGACAACTGATGATCATTCCCGCCGTCGTTTCGCATCTGCTCGCGCTGCTGCCGGGTCTCGCGATCGTGCTGATCGGTTTGCGCACCCGCGAACGCCGCAAGGCGGCCCGCCTTTCGGCACCTTCGGCGAGTCTCCTGCTCGCGCGCGGCGTGATCATCACCGTGGTGCTCGAACTGGTGGTGAGCTACCTCGACCGCGGGCGCGGCGTGCCGCTGATGTTCGGCGTCTTCCTCGGCCTCGCGATCGCCATGGACTATGCGCTCACGCGCACCCGCTGGGGCCGCTCGATGAACGCCGTGGGCGGCAACCGCGAAGCCGCGCGCCGCGCCGGTATCAACGTGCGCCGCATCTATACGAGCGCCTTCGTGCTGTGCGCGGGCTTTGCCGCGTTGGGTGGCGTGCTTACGGCGGCGCGCCTCGCTTCGGCCAGCCAGCAGGCCGGCACCGGCGACGTGAACCTGAACGCCATCGCGGCGGCCGTGATCGGCGGCACGAGTCTCTTTGGCGGACGCGGCAGCGCGTGGTCGGCGGTGCTCGGGATCATCGTGATCCAGTCGATCGCAAGCGGCCTCACGCTGCTGAACCTCTCGTCGTCGCTGCGCTTCATGATCACCGGCGCCGTGCTGGCCATCGCCGTGATCGTCGATTCGCTGGCGCGGCGCTCGCGCGTCACGCACGGCCGCGCATAAATCCAAGCATCGATCCAAGCATTCTGGAGAGTCGTTCATGTCTGAATCCATGAAGGGAAAGGTGGCCGCCATCACGGGTGCGGCTTCGGGTATCGGTCTCGAATGCGCGCGCACGCTCGTCGCGCACGGCGCGAAGGTCGTGCTGATCGACCGCGCTAAAGCGCGGCTCGAAGCCTGCCGCGCCGAACTGGGGCCCAACGCGTTCGCACTGGAAGTCGATCTGCTGCGGCCCGCGGAGGTGTCCGGCATGCTGCCGAAGATTCTTCAACTGGCCGGCGGACTCGATATCTTCCACGCCAACGCGGGCGCCTATATCGGCGGCGACGTGGTGGAGGGCAATCCCGACGAGTGGGACCGCATGCTGAACCTCAACATCAACGCGGCGTTTCGCTCCGTGCATGCGGTGCTGCCGCACATGGTCGCGCAGAAGTCGGGCGACATCGTCTTCACGAGCTCGATTGCGGGCCTCGTGCCGGTGGTGTGGGAGCCCATCTACACGGCCTCCAAGTTCGCCGTGCAGGCCTTCGTGCACACCACGCGGCGCCAGGTGGCGAAACACGGCGTGCGGGTGGGGGCCGTCGCGCCGGGGCCGGTCGTGACGGCGCTGCTGGACGACTGGCCGAAGGCCAAGATGGAGGAGGCGCTGGCCTCGGGCAGCCTGATGCAGCCGAAGGAAGTGGCCGATGCGGTACTCTTCATGCTCACGCGGCCGCGCAACGTGACCATACGCGATCTGGTGATCCTGCCTAACAGCGTCGATCTCTGAGCGCCCGAGCGTCTCTTTGTTTGCCGCCGACGCTTCACCTCTTACAAGCAATCTGCGATGAGCACTGACAATTTCACTGCCGGCGCGGCACCGGGCACGCGCTACGTGATCGGCGTGGACGTGGGCACGGGCAGTGCCCGCGCCGGCATCTTCGATCCCTCGGGCCGCATGGTCGCTTCGGCGAAACACGACATCACGGTGTTTCATTCGAGCGGCGCCATCGTCGAGCAGTCGAGCCGCGAGATCTGGAGCGCCGTGTGCCGCGCGGTGAAGGACGCGCTGGCTCTGGGCGCGATTTCGCCCGACGCGGTGGCCGGTATCAGCTTCGACGCCACCTGCTCGCTGGTCGTGCTGGGCGAGGGCGGGCGCTCCTTGCCCGTGGGACCCACGGAGCAGGACGAGCGCGACATCATCGTGTGGATGGATCACCGCGCGCTCGGCCAGGCGCAACGGATCAACGAAACGGGGCACGCGGTGCTGCGGTTCGTGGGCGGCACGATCTCGCCGGAAATGGAAACGCCCAAGCTGCTCTGGCTGCTGGAGAACCGGCCCGACGTGTTCGAAGCGGCCTGGCAGTTCTTCGATCTCACCGATTTCCTGACCTGGCGCGCGAGTGGCGATCTGGCGCGCTCCACCTGCACCGTCACCTGCAAATGGACCTACCTCGCGCATGAGCGACGCTGGGACGAGAGTTACTTCCGCGCCGTGGGCCTTGGCGTGCTGGCCGACGAAGGCTTTGCGCGTATCGGGCAGCAGGTGGTGGAGCCCGGCACGCCGCTGGGCCGAGGCCTGACCGCCGAGGCCGCCGCCGAGCTCGGCCTGCGCGCGGGCACGCCGGTTGCCGCGGGCGTGATCGATGCGCACGCAGGCGGCATCGGCACGGTGGGCGCCGACGGTGCGCCCGAATCCTGCCTCGCGTACGTGTTCGGCACCTCTTCATGCACGATGACGACCACGCGCGAACCGGTTTTCGTGCCCGGCGTGTGGGGGCCGTATTACTCGGCGATGGTGCCGCACGCGTGGCTCAACGAAGGCGGCCAGTCGGTGGCGGGCGCGGCCATCGAACGGCTGCTCTCGATGCATCCGCTTACCCCCGAGGCGCAGGAGCGCGCCACGCAGGGCGGGCAATCGCTGCCTTCCATGCTGGCGGGCCTCGCCGTGCAGGCTGCCGTCGAGCTCTCCGATGCCGTGAAGCTGACGCAAGGCCTGCACGTCGTGCCGGAGTTTCTCGGCAACCGCGCGCCCTTCGCCGATCCGCACGCGCGCGCCGTGATTGCGGGGCTGGGCATGGAGGCGGATCTCGACAGCCTGGTCGCGCTGTATGTTGCCGGCATTTGCAGCATCGGCTATGGGCTGCGCCAGATCGTCGAAGCGCAGGCGGCGGCGGGTGCGCCCATCGAGCGCGTGGTGATCAGCGGCGGAGCGGGGCGGCTCGCGCTCGTGCGGCAACTGCTCGCCGATGCGACGGGCAAGCCCGTGCTCGTGACCGAGGCCGAAGAGCCCGTGCTGCTGGGCGCCGCGATGCTGGGCGGCGTGGCGGCCGGCCTCTTCGACGACGTGCGCACGGCGATGGCGAAGATGTCGCGCATCGCCCGGGTTCACGAACCGGCGACAGGCGAGATCGCGGCGCTGCACGACGCGCGCTACGACGCGTTCAGGCAGTTGCAGGGCGTGGCGCGCGCGATCCGCTAATGCTGCATCTCTCGTTGAAGATCAGTGATCCTAAGTGATCATCATTGACCCGCAGTGAGCTTCAGTGACCCAAACCGCTCGCGGCGATCTGCTGCTCGACGTACTGCGCGAATAACGCGTGCAGATGCGTCGTGGGGTGCAGGTCGTCGGCGAACATATAGGTCTGGTCCGCGTTGGACGAAACATAGGTGGCTGGCGAGCAGAGCAGCGAGGTGTCGTCGGGGGTTTTCGACGGATCGCAGGCCTGGCCCGTGTTCGACACGGTAAAGCCGTTCGCCTGGAAGTTCGCGACCGTCTGCGTGACCCACGTGTACGCGTCGACCTGAATCACCTTGCCTTGCAGACCGTTCGATTGCAGGGCGGCATTCAGCGTCGAGTTGAAGAGCTGCGAGAGCTGGGTCAGGTTCGCGCCGCCGTCGGAGGCGGCAAGGCCCTTGGGCGACAAACCGATGTTCGGGACGTTGACCACCACCACGTGCGTCGCGCCGCCCTGGACAATCTGCCCGATGACCTGCGCGAGCGTGGTGGCCGCCGCCTGTATGGTCGATGTGGCGGCGGGCGGTGTGCCGGCGCGCAGCACGTCGTTGGCGCCGGCCCAGACCAGCACGAGCTGACCGGAGTTGAAGCTGCCGTACGTACCCAGATAGCTCGAAACCTGCTGGTTGACGGGCATTTCGACATTGCCGATCACATCGGTCAGGAAGTCGTACTGGGTGGCGGGCGTGGCGACCGTCGATCCGCCCTCGGCGTAGCCGAGGCCCCCTTGCGCACTGAGCTTGTGATCGAAGCCGATCGTGAAGGCGGCGTTGAGCGTGTTCCCGTAGTACTGCGCAACATCCTGGGTCCACACCTGGCCGGGATTGGTGGTGAAGCGGCCGCCGCCCACCGCGCTCGCGATCGGCGCATAGGTGCCGACGTCCGAGAGGCTGTCCCCGAAGGAGACGACCTGCAGACTGACGCCGCCCGGCGGCGTGCCCGAACTGCTGCTGCTTCCGCTATTGCCGCCGCCCCCGCCGCCGCAGGCGGCAATCAGGGCGAACAGGACGGTAGAAATTGCAATTCGCACCGCATTGTTGATTCTTTGCATGGCGCCTCCTCACCGCTCTGGGCGGTTACGCCCGCCGCGCGCGGGTGGCGCGGCGGGCTCATGGCGAGGAGGTGAGCAAAAAGGATGCGCGGGGTTCTGGCGGCCGCCCTAATAGATGATCTGGCTATGCAGATCGCGCTGCACCTGGAGCGCCATCGTCCTGAGCTCCGCATAGTCGTTGGGCTGCAACAGCACGCCGGGCACCACGATCAAGAGATCCCGCGTGACGGTGATTTCCCGCCCACTGGCGGTGTAGCGGGACCGATAGGTGCCGAACTTCGAGGCGATATCCAGCGGTTTGGGCAGATGGGTGACGTCCACGCCTTCGGGCAGCGTAAGCACCGTGGTCTCGACCAGATGGTGGCTGGGGAAGGGCATGGCGAAATCGCGCGTCTGCGCGCCGAATGCCACGAACGTGTCGGTGATATTGCTGAGCCCGCCGAGGCCGCGGGGCACCTGCATGGCACCCGGCCCCGGCAGTTGCGCGTAGTCCGGCACCTGGAATTCGGTGCGGTACACGAATGGCTGGGTCAGGTCGTGAACGTCGCCGTGATGGAAGTCACCCGTGCCGTTCTGGCCGCTCAGCACCAGAATGCGGCTCGCGAATTGTGGCTCGATGCCGGGTTGCAGCCTGGCGAACATTTCCCGGATCAGCCACTCGAGCGCGCCCGTGCTTTCCACCTGGCCGGTGCCGGTCATGTTGCCGTTGCTGTCCAGCGTCATGTGCTGCGTGGTGGTCACGCGGGTGCTCTCCGGATCGCCGGCGGGCAGCGTGACGACCTGCGCCGTGCCGTTCTCTGCGTCCATGAGCAAGGCTGGCTTGCCGAGCTCGCTGTCGGGCAGGCTGCCGAAGCGGGCGAGACTCGCCGTCGAGTCCACGTAGAGCTTGAAGTCGGGCAGGTAGGTGATGACGTGGTTGAACACCGCGAGCGGCGTTGCGACCTGCGGCAGCCAATACGACGAGTTCGCGTTCACGAGCACCGGACTGCTGCGAATGCCCTTGGCGGCCAGCAGTGCCTGAAGCAGCGTCACATGGTCCTTGCAGTCGCCGTATTCGTTTTTCAGGATCGCGTCCGCGTCGTGCGGCACGACGCCGCCAAAGCCGAAATAGATCGCTACATAGCGGATATGGGTGCTCACCCAGTTGTACAGCAGAGCCGCTTGCGCCTTGGGATCGGACACGCCGTGGGTCAGTTCGTCGGCCTTGGCCTGGATGGCCGGCGTGACGGCCGCTTTCAGCGCGGCGCGCTGCTGATAGGCCGCGCCGACGGCGGCAAAGCTCGGGAACGTGGTGACGGTCACGCGCGGGCTCACGTCCGCCGTGCTGACCGATCCCAGTTCCGGCGGGTGGGCTGGCGTGTTGCCAAGCGTCCAGCGCCAGGTCTGTTTGCCGGTGTCGTCGTCGGCGATCTTGCCGCCCGCCATATCGACGGCATCCGCGTAAAGCTTCAGTGTGGCGGGCGCGTGGATCGTCACGCTCACGGATTCGAAGGCGTGCGAGTTCCTGAAGTACTCGGTGGTGGAAAATTGCCCAGGGAAAAGCGGGGTCCGCTCGGTCCAGCGCGTGCGCAGCGTGATCGTCGCGCCTGTTTCAACGGCGGGAAACACCACGGTTTTGACGCGGCCGTCGTCGAACATCGGAGCGATCGCGCTCTCGCGGCTCTGCTGTTCGAGAATCCGGTCGGGGGGAACGTCGATGCGCTTGCCGTCGCTCGTGGTCGTATAGGCTTCTTCGACGACGAGGTCCTGCATCGTCTTGCTGTAGTGCAACGGAATCTGGCTCAACTGACTGACGCCCTGGTCCGTATTCAGGCGGATGGTTTCCGTCTCGACCTTGGTATTCGTGCCGTCGGCATTGACGTCGTAGACGATATCGTCGGAAAGCACGGTGGTGTTGGGTTGAAACGGGGCAGCGTGGACGTAATTGCAGGCAATCGCCATTGCGCATACGGCCCATATTCCCCTGATCGGTTTATTCATATTCTTGTTGATCTTGTTTGGCGATTTTCGAGGCCGGCTTTTCGGTGGAGATAATCAACCGAGCCGGGCTCGACTTTATCTCAACGAATTTTCAGGTGCAACAAATGCGAAATGGCTAATCCCGATTTCGCAATTGAAAGATTATGAGTGGCGCTCGTTTGCTTTTTGCAGGGTATTGGAAAGAGGGTGAAATGCACCGCCATTCGTCCTATCTGGTTTAGCGGTCGAAGCATTTGAATGCCCGTTTCGAATCCATAGCGCTATAGCGCCGCCGGACTGCCTGGTTCCCGGCACAAGCTCGCAACGCGCTCCGCTTGCGGCCTGAAACCCATCGCCTCGTAAATCGCTCCTGCGTGATACGCCTCGTCGGCCACCATGACCAGCCGGTTCGAAAGTCCTTCGGTCAGCCTGATCACTTCCGTCACCAGTGTCTTGCACACCTTCTGGTTTCGATGGCGCTCCGAGGTGATAACCCATTGGAAGCGCCCAATGCCGTCGAGAAAGAACAGCCCCAGGCTGCCCACCTGTTCGTCGCCGATAAACGCACCCCACCAGTCGCCCAGGCCGCGGTCGATCAGTTGCCGATACACCGCCTTTCGATTCGCCATGAAACGCTGTGAGCGGATGTCGTCGGGGTCGGGCATGTCGGCCAGCTGCATCCGGGACCAGTCGTCCCAATCCTGCTGCGATTCGAACCGGCGAACTTCCACGTCAGGATTGATCGCCACCGGGCGCAGCGCGCGCGGATGCGCGGCGAGCACTCGGCACACCGTCAAATCGTAGCCTTGCTGTACGAATGCTTCGACGTCCACCGCGCCCTCCGCGCTCTCGGGCCACGTAAACGCCCGATGCGCGATGCGCGGCGGCGCTCCCACAAGGCGGGCGAAATCGCCCTCCAGCCGTTCGAGCTCGCCAACCGCCGGTCGTCGCGGGAGCACGAGCAGGTTGCCGAAGAAGTAGTCGGGTGCGTCCGGGGTTCGCACCACGAGGTAGTCGTCGTGCGCTTCGACGATCGCGCTCTCCCTATGAAACGAGAGGTCCGTGGCAAGTCCCAGATTATCGTCATGCACGTTCATTGATCGTTTTCCTCGTCTTCATGCAGATGCGCATTCTTCAAGTCCTCGATAAAAGCCTGCACGATCGGGCTGCGCCGGTTGCGCTTCTGCGTGACCATGTGGAACGTCACCTCGTAGCTGAGCGCCTTCGGGTTGAGCGCGACGAGCAGCCCGCGCCGCACGTGCGGCGCCGCGAACTGCTGGGGCAGGTAGCCCAGATGATGCCCGGAGAGAATCAGGAGCGATACGGCTTCCATGTTGTCGGCCTGCGCGGTGACCTTGTTCGGCGTGGTGGAGTGCTGCGCCTCGGGCGTGGGGTAGGTGCGCCACACCCATTCGTGATCCGCGACTTCGCCCGGGTCGAGCTGCCCGGCCCGCTCGAATAGCGGATGCCCGCGCCCGCAATACGCAATCTGCCGCTCGATGAAGAGCGGCGTGTATTCGAGCGTCGGCACGCGGTGCCAGAAGTACCCCACGGCGATCTGAATGTCCCCGTTCAGCAACTGCTCCTCCAGTTCCCCCGGCGACTTCACGGAGAGCGAAAATCGCACCGCCTCGTCGCGCTGCCGGAACGAAGCGATCGCCTCGCTCACGCGCGCGTTCTGGCTGGTCGGCGTATGCCCGATCAGGCCGATGCTGAGCGTGCCCACGAGCTTCCGGTCCAGGTGCCGCGCCTTGAGCGTGAATTCCTCGGCGGCCGCCAGCAGCGCCGTAGCCAGTTCGTAGAGCCGCTCGCCCTTTTCGGTCAGCCGGAAGCCGCTGCGGCCCCGCTCGCACAGCCGGTAGCCCAGCCGCGTCTCCAGCGTGGAAAGCTGCGCGCTGATCGTGGGCTGGCTCACGTTCAGCGTGGTTTGCGCGACGCTCACGCCCCCGGCGTCGGCGACGGCAACGAAAACGCGGATCAGCCGCAGGTCGAGGTCGGTCAGGCTGCCGAGCATGGGTTCTCCGTGGGGGAAATCGTCGATACATAACGATGTATCTATGTGAACAGCGGCACAATCGTTATTTATCTTCGATTTTTGAGCGCATACAACTGCAGCTGTGGCCGATACGAATGATACGGCACAGTGAATGAAAGCAGGAGCGCCACCATGTCCGACACTTATTTTCAACCGAATTTCCAACCGAATTTCCAGCCCCTCGGCGGCAACGTGATGCCGCGCTGCGGCGGTATCGCCACGATGATGCGTCTGCCGCACGTGGAAGACGCCGCGGGCCTCGACGCCTGCTTCGTGGGCGTGCCGTTCGATCTCGGCACCTCGAACCGCACCGGCGCGCGCTTCGGCCCGCGCCAGATCCGCACGGAGTCCGTGCTGCTGCGCCCGTACAACATGGCCACGCGCGCGGCGCCCTACGATTCGCTGCGCGTGGCCGATATCGGCGACGTGGCGACGAACCCCTACAATCTCGCCGATTCGATCACGCGCATCGAAGCCGCCTACGACGCGATCCTCGCGCACGGCACGCGCCCCATCACGCTGGGCGGCGATCACACGATCACGCTGCCGATCCTGCGCGCGATTCATCGCAAGTACGGGCGCGTGGGTCTCATCCACGTCGATGCGCATGCCGACGTCAACGACACGATGTTCGGCGAAAAAATCGCCCACGGCACGCCGTTCCGCCGCGCGGTGGAGGAAGGCCTGCTGGACTGCGACCGGGTGGTGCAGATCGGCCTGCGCGGGACCGGCTACGAGGCGGAAGACTTCGACTGGTGCCGCCAGCAGGGCTTCAAGGTCGTGCAGGCCGAAGAATGCTGGAACCAGTCGCTCGCGCCGCTGATGGAAGAAGTGCGCGCACGCGTGCAGGGCGGCCCCGTGTACCTGAGCTTCGACATCGACGGCATCGACCCGGCCTATGCGCCCGGCACCGGCACGCCGGAGATTGCGGGCCTGACCGTGCCGCAGGCGCTGGAGATCATCCGCGGCACGTGGGGCGTGGATATCGTGGGCGCGGACCTCGTGGAAGTGGCGCCGCCGTACGATCCGTTTGGGACCACGGCGTTGCTGGGCGCGAACCTCGCGTTCGAAATGCTGTGCGTGCTGCCCGGCGTGAAGCGCCGCGACTAGAACCGCGTGGCACAGGGCACGCGCGGCGCAACACCGCGCGTAGCATGACAATCAGGAGACTTGCTGTATGAACGCACACGAACACGCCGGCCTCGCGGCCGCGGAGGCCGGCCTCGAAATCGAGAGCCGTTCGATCGACTACATTCCCGAGCGCGAGCGTCACGCGAAGCTCCGCAGCCAGGGTCCGTTCTGGTTCCTCGGCAACTTTCACTTCTTCACGATCTCGATCGGCTTCGTGGGCCCGGGCATGGGGCTCTCCGCCGGCTGGACGACGCTGGCCGGCGCGCTCGGCATCATGTTCGGTACGATCTTCATGGCGTTCCACGGCTCGCAGGGGCCGGAGATGGGGCTGCCGCAGATGATCCAGTCGCGCGCGCAGTTCGGCTATCGCGGCGTGGCGCTCGCGTTGCTGGCCACGCTTTTCGTGTTCGTGGGTTTCAACGTGGTGAACGTCTCGCTCATCATGGACGGCCTGAAGAACGTGTTCGGCCTGAACCCCGCGGTGGTGGCGATCGTCGCTTCGGTGGTGGGCGGCGTGCTGGCGGTCTTCGGCCACGACCTCATGCACAAGGCGTTCAAGTGGGCGCTCATCGCCACGCTGCCGCTTTATGCGCTCGTCACGGTGGCGCTGGTCTTCGGCGTGGGCAAGGGGGCCGTGCCCGCGGCCACGCCCGCCAGCCTCGGCTTCAACTGGGTGGCGTTCATCACGCAGTTCGCCATCGGTGCGAGCTACAACATCTCTTACGCGCCCTACGTTTCCGATTACTCGCGCTATCTGCCGAAGCAGACGAGCCGCGCGAAGCTGATCTCGGCGATCTTCCTCGGCGCTTCGTTGTCCGGCGCGTGGATGATCGGTCTGGGCGCATGGCTTGCCCAGCAGCTAAAGGCTTCGGATGCGCTCGTCGCGCTCAACCAGGTCGGCTCGGCGCTGTTCCCGGGCTGCGGCAGCCTGATCGTCGTCGTGTCGGTGGCGGGCTTCCTGCCGATCATCGCGCTCAATACCTATAGCGCCATGCTCACGCTCCTGACCGGCATCGACTCGTTCCGCAAGATCCAGCCCACGCGTCGCGCCCGCATCGGCGCGGTCATGGCGATCAGCGCGATCCTGCTGGCCTGCACGCTCTCGATCCGCGGCAATGGCGTGGCGCTCCTGAACACGTTCCTCGTGCTGCTCCTGTACTTCCTCGTGCCCTGGACCGCCGTGAATCTCGTCGATTACTTCTTCGTGCGCAAGGGCCGCTATGCGATCTCGCACTTCTTCATGCCGGGCGGCATCTACGGGGCGTGGCAGGTGCGCGGCATTGCGGCCTACCTGATCGGCTTCGCCAGCATGATCCCGTTCTTCAGCATCGTGGATAACGAATCGGGCAAGGAGATCTTTGTCGGCTACTTCGCACACCTGATGGACGGCATCGATCTGGCCTGGCTCGTCGGGTTGATCGTGTCGGGTGCGGTGTATTACGTGCTGAGCCGCTCGCTCGATCTGGCTGCGGAGGAGAAGGTGATCCGCACGATCGGCGAGAGCGACATCATTGCGATGGCGCGACAGTCGGCAGGACAGTGAGACGTCCGCGCTGGAGGCCGCCTTGTGCAAGAGGCGGCCTTCAGGAGCAGTCGACAGGCAAGGGCAGCCCATTGCGGGCTGCCCTTGCGCATTTTGCGCACCCCCAATTGAGCGCGGTCATTCGGGATCCGCGCTGTACATGCTGTTTGCATAAGGCATCGTGCCGGCACGGCCGCCTGCTCAAGATCGCCTTGAATCTGCCGATAGATAAGGGTTCGAGCGTATCGATGGGAAAGGCACGGAATCCATGCCACGGGCCGTGCCGTCAAAAGAACAGAGTGAAGAAAAACACCATGCACCGCGTACTACTTGCCCTTGTGCCCCTGTGTCTGCTGGGGTGCGCGCAATCGCCCACCTCGCCCACCGTATCGACGCCGACGCCGCCGCCAACTCTTGCCGCTGCGTCGACGAATCTCGTCTCCAATGCCGCGAAATCCATGAACACCCTGTCGCCCGACGTGCGGGCGACCTGCGTGGCAGCGACCGTGTCCATGAGTTCGGTCGTGGATCACGTCGCGGAAACCGTGGACCGGATTCATGCGTGCCTTGCTTCACGCGACCTGCCGGTTGCATTGCGGGTGTTCATGCTGCAAGGGCTGGTGTGGACCGAAATGGCGCGTCAGGGCTATAGCGCCGCGATCGATGCCCAGCGCGCGGCGATCGACCTGGAGCCGACGCCGGGGGACGACCAGTTGTTCCTGCTCGCGTCGCTCTACAACACCACGCACCAGTACCCGCAAGGCATGGCGCTGCTGGAGCAATTGCGTGCCCGGCACGCAAACGTGCACGAGCTGGATTCGACGCTCGGTGCGCCCTACTATGTGGTGCTCGGGAACATCCTCGCTGCTACCGGCCATCACCAGGAGGCGATCGAGGCTTTTTCCAATGCGATCCGCCTTGCCCCTGCGCTGGCAGCGGCGTATGGCGGCCGCGCAACGGAGCGCGAGATCGCCGGCGACACGGCCGGGGCCCACGCCGACTACGTCCAGCTTGCGCGGTGGACGCCCGAGAACCACATCGACGCCAGGCTGGAGGCGAAGTTGTCCGGCATGGGGATCGATGCGGCGAGCGAGCGCCGGCATCCCTTCGGCAGCGCGAACCCTTTGCGCGAGATTGCCGCGCAAGCGCTGGTCACTGCCCAGGCGTCGCTCCAGGCCGCCGCCCCGCCCGCGGACAAGGCGAAGGCTTATGGCGATGTTTCGGCCTTTCTCGACAACACGGGACAGCACGAAGAGGCGCTCGCCGCCATCGACAGGGCGATCGCGCTCGCACCGGACGACATCTCGCTGAAGCAGTCCCGGGTCACGACGCTCGTTGCGCTGGACCGGGCGGACGACGCGCTCGCGGCGGCCGCACCGCTGCTCGAACAGATGCGCCGTGAACTGGCGGGTGCGGCGAATCCCGCTGCCGTCTATCACCAGTATGTCGAAGCGACCGGGTCGTCTGCCTGGGCCTACATGCTCAAAGGAAACTGGGCCGGCCAGATCGACATGCTGGCCGATTGTGCCCGGGGATCGGATGATTTCGACCGGGACTATCTGGCCACGCTTTATCTGATCGTTCGTGCGCGCAGCGACGGCACGGCGCCGGTCAGCCCGTACTTCGAAGACTACATCCGCCGGCGCACCGCCATGCCGACGACGCAATATCGCCAGGTGCTGCTGCAGTACGTGCGCGGCCGCGCTCCGTTGGACGCGGTCTACTCGATGGTTTCGATCATCCCGGACCCGGGCCTGCTTCAGAATGCGCTGGCCGAAACCTGGATGATGGCTGCGGCCTACAACCGCTTCGTCAAGCACGACGACGCCGTGGCGCAGAGCTACCGGAAGCGGATCGAGGACCTCCAGCCCTACGGCACCAGCGAATGGACGATGGTCCGTTACGGCGGCGTGTAATGCCGGTTTCTGCACGTTTCGCGAAGCGGGTGGGCGCCGCAGCGTGGTGGGCGATGCTCGCGGCGGCGGCACTTGGCGCGACCGACGTGACGGCCATGCCGTCGGCGCAAGCGGGCGGGCTGCAGAGCGGGGCCGACCCCCGGCACTTGCCGCCGGTCCCGTTCAGCGATCCCACTTCGACGTGTTCGGCGCAGTGGGGTCTGGGCGATGGTTCGTTCCGTTCACCGCTGTCGACGCCCGGGCAACTGCGCGCCGTATGTGCCGCCGAGGCGGCGCGAGGCAATCTCGATGCCGCGACCATTTACGGTCAACTGGTGTTGTTCGGCGTCGGCGGACCGCCGTCAGGAAGCGGATTCGCCCTATTGAGCCGGGCTGCGGCCGACGGCCAGCCCGTCGCGCAGCGCCTGGTCGGCCAGCTCTATCTGGAGGGGCAGCGCGTGCCGGCCGACGTGCCCGCCGCACGCATGTGGCTGGGCCGGGCGGCGGACGCCGGCGACGGTGTCGCCGCCAGTGCCCTCGGATCGCTCGACTTTACCGGCGAAGGCGCTCCGAAGGATCCTGCCTCCGCGTACCGGCTCTTTGCGCGTGCTGCCACGAACGGCGATCCGCATGGAGCAGCCAACGCCGGCCGCATGCTCCTGAGCGGCGCGCCCGGCGTGCCGCGCGATGCACAGGGCGCCGTTGCGTGGTTCATCAAGGGGACATCGTCCGGCGATGCCGATTGCCAGTTCCTGCTCGGGCTGTCTCTGCTTCAGGGCGCCGGCGTCGCGAGGGATGACAAAAAGGCTTTTGGCTGGCTGGCGGCGGCGGCGCGGCAAGGCGCTCGGCGACGCGTGGCTCAGGCGCGCGCAGGCGGGTCTTGCTGGCCGCCCGGGCTGGGAAGCCTGCGCAGCGGCGGCGCAGGTTGTGGAGCAGCGCGTGCGCGCTTCCCTGACCGAAGCCGAGCGGGTGCGCGCCGATTTGCTGACGCAGAACCTGATGGTCAGCGTTCCGGATCGAGACGGTGAGGCCGTGGCTCGCGGCGCCGATACCAGGACGGAAAGCGGCAGCGGATTTTGACCCGCCGCAAAAACACAAAGGGCGCAGCGGTTCGAACCGCTGCGCCCTTTTTGCATGATGCGTTACGGCCCAGGCGCCCTGAAGCGCCAGGCCGAAGCGATCAGCCTGCCGCGACCGTGGCCGGCTTCTTGGTCTTGGCCGCGTTCTTGATCTCTTCGAGCTTGATCTCGACGTGGCGCGAGAACACGTACTCGGCAGGACGCTGGCCTTCGAGCGAGATGTCCTTCGCGAACGCGCCTTGCGTGCGCGGGCCCGAGAGGGCGACGCGCGCGGCCTTGAGCGGATGCGCCACCGTGTCCATCACGGCGGTGGCTTCGAAGCCGCAGTGGACCATGCAGTCCGCGCACTTCTCGTACTTGCCCGTGCCGTACTTGTCCCAGTCGGTGGTTTCCATCAGTTCCTTGAAGGTCTTCACATACCCTTCGCCGACCAGATAGCAGGGCTTTTGCCAGCCGAACACCGTACGCGCCGGGTTGCCCCACGGCGTGCACTGGTAGGTCTGGTTGCCCGCCAGGAAGTCGAGGAACAGGCTCGACTGGCTGAACGACCACTTCTTGCCGTTGTTGCCGCGCTTGAAGATCTCGCGGAACAGGTTCTTGGTCTTTTCGCGGTTCAGGAAGTGCTGCTGATCCGGCGCGCGCTCATAGGCATAACCCGGCGAAACCGTGATGCCGTCGACGCCGATCTCGCCGACCGTGTCGAAGAACTTCGCCACGCGTTCCGGCTGCGCGTCGTTGAACAGCGTGCAGTTGATGTTCACGCGGAAGCCGCGGCGCTTGGCTTCCTTGATGGCCGCGACGGCCTTGTCGTAGACGCCTTCCTGCGAAACCGAGTGGTCGTGCGCCTCGCGGTCGCCGTCCAGGTGCACCGACCAGACGAAATACGGATTCGGCTCGTAGTCGTCCATCTTCTTTTCCATGAGCAGCGCGTTCGTGCAGAGATACACGAACTTCTTGCGCGCCATGATGCCCTTCACGATCTGCGGCATTTCCTTGTGCAGGAGCGGCTCGCCGCCTGCGATGGAAACCACCGGCGCGCCGCACTCGTCCACGGCTTCGAGGCATTCCGCCAGCGAGAGGCGCTGGTTCAGGATGGGATCCGGATAGTCGATCTTGCCGCAGCCGTTGCAGGCCAGGTTGCAGCGGAACAGCGGCTCGAGCATGAGCGCGAGCGGATAGCGTTTGTTGCCGCCGAAATGCTGGCGGAAGATGTACGCGCCAACGCGGACTTTTTGTAACAGCGGAATAGACAAGACGTGTCCTCCTTAAACTTCGCGTGCGACGAGCGGTTGCAACAGCTTCGCCGGCAGCTTGAATTCGACTTTCTCTTCGCGACCGGCCATCGTCGACACCTCGACGGGCCCCAACGCGCGCAGCGCGTCGATCACGTTCTCAACCATCTCTTCGGGCGCCGACGCGCCGGCCGTGAGGCCAACCGTCTGCACGCCTTCGAACCACTCTGCCTTCACTTCCGAGCCGTCGGCCACGAGATAGCTCGGCACACCCGACTCGCTGCCGATCTCGCGCAGGCGGTTCGAGTTCGAACTGTTCGTCGCGCCCACCACGAGCAGCACCTCCACCTCGATGGACAGCTCGCGCACGGCGGCCTGGCGGTTCTGCGTCGCGTAGCAGATGTCACGCGTGTCCGGGCCGACGATGTCGGTGAAACGGGCCAGCAGCGCGTCGATGATGCCGCGCGTGTCGTCCACCGAAAGGGTGGTCTGCGTCACGTACGCGAGCGGCGCGTCGAGCGGCAGGTCGAGCTTCGCGACATCGGCTTCGCTCTGCACGAGCAGCACCGTGCCGGGAATCTGGCCAATCGTGCCTTCCACTTCCGGGTGGCCCGCGTGGCCGATCAGGATCAGCGTGCGGCCCTGCGAAACGTACTGGCGGCCCTGCACGTGCACCTTGGTGACGAGCGGGCAGGTAGCGTCGAGCACGTCGAGATCGCGCTCCTGCGCTGCGCGCTCGACGGTCTTGGCCACGCCGTGTGCGCTGAAAATCGCCACGGCGCCCTCGGGCACTTCGTCGAGCTCTTCCACGAAACGCGCGCCCTTGTTGCGCAGGTTTTCGACCACGTGACGGTTGTGGACGATTTCATGACGCACATAAACGGGCGCGCCGTGTTTCTGCAGTGCGCGATCGACAATCTCGATAGCGCGGACAACCCCCGCACAAAAGCCGCGGGGTTGGGCAAGGATCACTCGCATAGGGTGGCGAACTCCGACTGACGCGGTTGCCGAAGAAGCCGGTAAAAATGACTTGCTCGCCGCGCCCATCATATTAATTAGGTGCACATCTGTAGTCTGACCATAGCCAGACTCAAACTAGACGCGCATTTTAACCCCATCGCCAACCGTTTGCTGCGGCAAGCACCTGGGGTGCGGCGTGCACGCGACGCCGCATGGCCGCCGGGCATGCCCAGTGGATCGCAACGGGGCCAGGAAGCCAGCCGTGCCGCGGTGCAACATGATGCCAGAACCTTTAAAATAGCGGATCCGCGGGGTTCGCATGCGCCGCTGGATGGCGCTGGCTGACCTGACCCCAATCTGGACACCCTGGATGGAAGCCGACCACTACGAAAATTTTCCCGTTGCGAACGTGCTGCTGCCGAAGGCGCTGAGAGCGCCGGTGGGCGTGATCTATCATGTCGCGCGCACCGCCGACGACATAGCAGACGAAGGCGACTGGAGCCCCGCCGAGCGCCACGCGCGCCTCGCGGATTTTCGCGCCGGTCTGGATGCCGTGGCCCAGGGGCGGGCGGCGAACGTGCATCCCACGCTGTTCGCCAGGCTCGCGGAGGTGGTGCGGCAGAACGGGCTGCCGCTCGAGCCGTTCTACAACCTGGTTTCGGCGTTCGATCAGGACATCGACACGGTCCGTTATGCCGACCGGCTCGATCTGCTCGACTTCTGCCACCGCTCGGCCAACCCGGTCGGCCATCTGATGCTGCACCTGATCGAAGAAGCGACGCCCGAAAACCTCGCCGATTCGGACGCGATCTGCACTGCGCTGCAGTTCATCACCTTCTTGCAGGACGTGGGGGCGGACTGGCGGCGCGGCCGGATCTATCTGCCGCAAGCCGACCTCGAACGCTTCAACGTGACCGAGGCGCAGATCGCCGCGGGCGTGGTGGACGACGCCTGGCGCACGCTGATGCGCCACGAGCTGGCCTTCGCGCGCGCGTTGATGACGAGCGGCGCGCCGCTCGCGCTGCGCGTGCCGGGCCGCTTCGGGCTGGAACTGTGCAGCGTCGTGCATGGCGGGCTGCGCCTGCTCGAGCGCATCGAGCGCAGCGGTTACGATGTGTTCCGCGAGCGGCCCGCGCTCGGCGCCGCCGACTGGATCGTGGTGCTGTGGCGCACGGCGGCCATGTGGCTGTCGCGCCGCGTGAGCGTGCGCGCGCCTTCGATCGAAAGCAACAACGCCTGATGAACGCCTGAAGAACCCGCCTCAATCTATGACGACGACGATCCTCTTTGCCCTGTCCTGCCTCTCGCTGCTGATCTGGCTGGTTCTGCTGTTCGCGCGCGGCGGTTTCTGGCGCGCGCGGCCGGCGGCGCCGTTGCCGCTCGTCGAACCGGCGGACGGCTGGCCCGCCGCCTGCGCGGTGGTGCCGGCGCGCAACGAGGCGGACGCCATCGGCGAGGCGGTGAGCTCGCTGCTCCAGCAGGACTATGCGGGCGAGTTCCACGTGATCGTGATCGACGACCACAGCACCGACGGCACCGCCGAAGCCGCACGCGCCGCCGCGCTCGCGCTGCAGTGCCCGGAAAAGCTCTCGGTGATCCCGGCGAGGCCGCTGCCCGCGGGCTGGTCGGGCAAGGTGTGGGCGCAGTCGCAGGGCATCGAGGCGGTGCGCACGCTGGACCTGCCCGCCGACTACCTGCTCCTGACCGACGCCGACATCGGCCATCCGCCCGAGGCGCTCGCGCAACTCGTGGTGCGCGCGCAGGCCGAACAGCGCGATCTCGTCTCGCTGATGGTGCGTCTGCGCTGCGACTCGTTCTGGGAGAAGGCGCTGATCCCGGCCTTCGTGTTCTTCTTCGCGAAGCTCTACCCGTTCTCGTGGGTCAACAACCCGCGCAACAAGACGGCGGCGGCGGCGGGCGGCTGCATGCTCGTGCGCCGCAAGGCGCTGGAGGAAGCGGGGGGAATCGAGTCGATCCGCGCCGAGCTGATCGACGATTGCAGCCTCGCTGCGCGCATCAAGCACCGCGGCGACGGCCACCATCCGATCCGCCTCGACGTGGCCGCGAAAAGCGTATCGCTGCGCCCGTACGATTCGTGGAAGGACATCTGGAACATGATCGCGCGCACGGCGTTCACGCAGCTTCACTACTCGGCGTGGCAACTGGCGGGGACGATCGTCGGCATGACGGTGATCTATCTGGCGCCGCCCGTCGTCGCGCTCGTGCTGGGGCCGGCGGGCTGGCCCGCGTGGGTGGCCTGGGCGCTCATGTGCTGCGCCTATGCGCCCATGCTCGCGTACTATCGCCGCTCGCCGCTGTGGGCGCCGTTCTTGCCGCTCGTGGCGCTGTTCTATGTGGGCGCGACGTTCGCTTCGGCCTGGCGCTTCTGGCGCGGCAAGGGCGGCCAGTGGAAGTCGCGTGTGCAGGCGCCTGTGCAGGGGCGTTGATTGTGCGTTGATCGGGCGGTTGCTTACGCAGCCGCCGCCGCCGCGAAAAAAAGCCGTCGCATCGCGACGGCTTTTTCATTTCGGCGCCACGCGTTTTTAGCGCTGCGTGAGCATCATGTACATCTGCACGACCATGTCCGGCGAGAACGTGAACGGCACCCAGCCGTGACCCGTGTGGCGCAGCACGAGCAGACGGTCGCCGTTGCCCTGCTTCTGCACGGCCATCACCGGGTTCTTCGTCGAGACGAAACGCCAGTTGGGCGGCAGGCCCTGCGGCGGCTCGGGCTGCATCGAGGCGCGGGCGAACGAGAGCTGCTCGATCAGTTCGCCGACCTGCAGCGGATTGAGCGCCACGGTCTGGCCGCCGATCGTCATCGTGATGGCGTTTTGCGCCGGGCGGCCGATTTCCAGCACGGGTTCGGCGGCGGGGACCGGCGTATCGTCAGCGGCCGGTGCGGCGGCTTCGGCTTGCGCCGTTTCCACGGCAACGTTCGACTCGTCGCTCGTCGCCCGCGATTCCGCAGCCGGCGATCCGGCCGCGACGCGGGTTTCGTCGGCTGGCGGTGCCGGCTCGTGCGCGGGTGCGGCGCGATGGGCGTCGGCGTGGTCTGCGGCGGGCTGGTCTGCAATCGGCGCGGCTTCGTTGCGCGGCGTGGACAGGCTGGCGACGGTGGCGGCCTGGAGGAGCTGATCGACGCCCGCTTCGAGCGCGCCGATCTGTTCTTTTAGATTCATGCGAGGCTTCTCAGTAAGACCCGCGATTTTACCCGCTGCGCGCACGGCTTGCCGGTTAGGCGTTGTACGCATGTGTCAACAAAAGTTGTAACAAAATGCGAAGCCGGCGCGAAAAACAGCGAAAAAAGTGCCGGATTGCGGGGTGCGTGCGGCACTTCGCGCGCTGAAGCCAGATGCGGGTGAGCGCCCGACCCGGCGCCCCGTTGTTCCCCGCTCACCCCGCTCACGCCTTCAAATAGCCCGCTTCGCGGAACCATGCGAGCGCATCTTCGAGCCCCTGGCGGTAGGGCCGCGCGCGATAGCCCAGCTCGCGCTCCGCCTTCGCCGACGTGAAATACATCTTGTTCTTCGACATCTTCAGCGCGTCCACGGTGACGAACGGCTCGCGCTTCGTGAAGCGCGCCACGGCTTCCGCGCCGAGCGCGAGCGGATAGAGCGGCCAGCGCGGCAGGGCAAGGGTGGGCGGCTTGCGGCCCACCATGCCTGCGATGTCGGCGAGCATCTGCTGCAGCGGCAGGTTCTCGCCGCCGAGGATATAGCGCTCGCCGATGCGCCCGCGTTCCAGCGCGAGGAAGTGGCCGTGCGCCACGTCGTCCACGTGCACGAGGTTCAGGCCCGTATCGACGAACGCGGGGATCTTGCCCGTGGCCGCCTCCACGATGATGCGGCCCGTGGGCGTCGGCTTCACGTCGCGCGGGCCGATGGGCGTGGACGGGTTGACGATCACGGCGGGCAGGCCGTCGCGCTCGATCATGCGTTCCACGGCGCGCTCGGCGAGCACTTTGCTGCGCTTGTACACGCCGATCGCCTGTTCGGCCGTGAGCGGCGAGGTTTCGTCGGCGGAGCTGCCCGAACTCGTCACCTTGAGCGTCGCGACGCTGCTGGTGTACACGATGCGCTCCACGCCCGCTTCCAGCGCCGCGCGCAGGGTCGCTTCGGCGCCTTCCAGGTTCGCGTGCTCGATCTCGTGCGGATCGGGTGCCCAGAGGCGGTAGTCGGCGGCCACGTGGAACAGATAGCGCACGCCGGAGAGGGCGGCGCGCATCGAGGCGGCGTCGCGCATGTCGCCGGTGACGACTTCGGCGTCGAGCGCGGCGAGGTTGGTGCGCGGGCTCGTCGGGCGCACCAGCACGCGCACGGCATAGCCCTTGTCCTGCGCGATGCGGGCGACGGCCGAGCCGACGAAGCCGGAAGCGCCGGTGATCAGCACGAGGTCGCGGGAATTGGCGGTCATACGGGTTGGATTTCCTGTCCGGTGGCGCGGAGTGGGCGCCCGGGGGTTGGTGTCGGTTGGGGCCGGTGCGCGGGCGGCGGTCCTGCCGCCGGCGTGGCACGGATTGTACGTGGCGCGCGGCCGTCTGCCACGCTCGCGCGCCGCCGCGACTACAATGCCGCGCAGAGTGTCGGCTATTTGGATAGAGCAGGAGAAACGAACGATGACCGGACCGGATCTGGATTCACGCCTCGAAACGTATTACGTGCGCGTGCGCGGGACGGTGCAGGGCGTGGGCTTTCGTCACGCGACCGTGCGCCAGGCGCACGCGCTGCGCATTCGCGGCTATGTGGCCAACCTGGAAGACGGCTCCGTGGAAGCCCTGATCCAGGGAACGGCCAATCAGGTAGACCGCATGTTGTCGTGGCTGCGCCACGGACCGCCCGCGGCGCGCGTGACCGAGGTGGTGAGCGAGGAACGCCACACCGAAAAGCGCTACGAGCGCTTTGAACAGCACTGAAGTCAGCACTGAAGCCGCACCGGGGCGCTTGCGTTGCGCAAGCGCCTCATTTCACCGCGAGCAGGCTTTCCGCGAATCCCCATTCCTTCTCGACCCACTGATGCGCGCAGCTAAAGCCCGCATCGGCGGCGATCGCCGGGATCTCGTCGGCGTGGTACTTGTGGCTGCTCTCGGTCCAGATCGTTTCGCCCGCCTCCAGCGCGACCGATAGCTGTGCCGCGCCCACGTGCGCTTGCACGCGCCGCTTCGCGCGCAGATGCATTTCGATGCTGCGCGCGTCCGGGTTGAAGCGCGCGACGTGCTCGAAGGCGGCGAGGTCGAAGTCGCCGTCGAGTTCGCGGTTGATGCGCGCGAGCAGGTTCAGATTGAACGCGGCGGTGGCGCCGATGGCGTCGTCGTAGGCGGCGATCAGCGTGGGCACGGGTTTCACGAGGTCGGTGCCGAGCAGCAGCGTGTCGCCGGGCTTGAGCATCGCGCGGATGTCGCGCAAAAAGCGCGTGGCCGCGAGGCGCGCGAAGTTACCGATCGTGCTGCCGAGAAAGAGCACCAGCAGTTGTTCGCCGCTCGCGCGCTTGCGGCTCACTTCGGCGAGGCCCGCCAGATAGTCGCGCTCGTAGCCCACGATGGAAATGCGCTCGATGTCGGCCAGCTCGCGCCGGCACAGTTGCAGCGCGGTGCGCGAAATCTCGATCGGACAATACGAGGTGGGGCGCTTGCGGCACAGGGCTTCGAGAATGCGGCGCGTCTTGCGGCCGCTGCCGCTGCCGAGTTCGGCGACGGTGACATCGGCGGGCAAGGCTTCGACGATTTCCGCGGCATAACGCGTGAGAAGACGCTCTTCCGAGCGCGTGACGCCGTACTCGGGCAGCACGGTGATCACCTCGAAGAGCGCCGATCCGACTTCGTCATACAGATACTTCGACGGCAATTCCTTCTGCGGCGTGTGCGTGAGGCCCGCGTGAACCTCGGCGGCGAAGGCGGCGAGGTGGGGGGCGACGGCTGCGGGACGGGCGGTGGGGCGGTGCGCAGGGCGGGACATGCGGGCTCCAGGTGCGTGGGACGGCAGGCGGCGGCGCGCCTTTCGCCCACGGCAAGGTGCATGGCGAAGGCGGCGCGGCCGGAGGGCGGTTCCGTAGCGAGACTTACGTTCTAGACCATGGCGGCGCGATCTGCACGGACTAAATCGCGGATTTCGCCGTTTGGGCAGAGGCGCGCATCGGGCGTGCCCGCCGCACCGGGGCGCGCGCATCCGACTAAAATGGCGCCTCGCGCACCGGTCGCCACTCCATCGGTCGCCTCCCATCTCATAGCCGATTCAGATGACAACGTCTTTACCCGAGCCGCACGCCATCGTGCGCGTGGCCCGCGCTCCGCGCTTTTCCCGAGCCTTGCGTTCCCGTCCGACCGATGCCTGCCGCGTACATTCGGGGATCCCTGCGCAATGAACCAGTACGAACCCGGGCGCGGCATTGCGCTTTGCGTGGGGGCGTCGGCGCTGTTCGCGCTGCTGTCGGCTTATACGCTGTTGCTCAAGCCGCTCACGGGACTCGATATCTTCGCGTGGCGCGTGATCTGGACCGTGCCCGGCGCGCTGGCCCTGCTGTTTCTGCGCGGCCGCGGCGCGCAGTTGCGCGAACTCATCGCGCGCATGGTCAAGGAACCGCGCACGGCGCTCATGCTCGTGGTGGGCGCGGCGCTGCTCGGCCTGCAACTCTGGCTGTTCCTGTGGGCGCCGCTGCACGGGCGCATGCTGGAGGTGTCGCTGGGCTACTTCCTGTTGCCGCTCGTCATGGTGCTGGTGGGGCGTTTCTACTATCACGAGCGGCTCGACGGCCTGCAGTGGCTGGCCGTGGCATGCGCGGCGGTGGGCGTCGCGCACGAGCTTTGGGCCACGCATGCGTTTTCGTGGCCGACGCTGCTGGTCGCGTTCGGCTATCCGCCGTACTTCGTGCTGCGCCGCAAGATACACGCGGATTCGCTGGTGACCTTCGCGGTGGAGATGATCCTGCTCACGCCCATCGCCGTGTTCGAGGCCTGGGCGGGCGGCTCGCTCGCGCTGCTGGACGTCCGGCCGTTTCTCGCGTTCGCGTTGCTGCCGGGGCTGGGCGCGCTCAGCACCGCGGCGCTCGCGTCTTACCTCAAGGCGAGCCGCCTCTTGCCGATGGCGCTCTTCGGCATTCTCGGCTACGTCGAACCGGTGCTGCTGGTGATCGTTTCGGTGACGCTCCTCGGCGAGCATCTCGGCGCGCGCGAGCTGGCCACTTATGTGCCGATCTGGCTCGCCGTGGGTCTGACGGCCTTGCATGGCGCGAGGCTCGTGCGGTTGTCGCGCTAGGGCGCGCTAAAGGATTCAGGCAAGGACCCGAGTAAGGACCCGGGCGAGGGACCCCGACGAGAGCGCGAGCGCGTCAACGCCGCCCGCTTAAGATCCGCTCCGTGCGGCCTCGCGCGGCGGATTGATCCGCGTGGGGCCCGCCTTGGCTTCGATCGCTTCGCGCAGCGCAGGACGCCAGCCCAGGCTGAAGAGCGCTTCGGCTAGCACGAACAGCGGACCGACGATCAGGCCGATCACGTCGTCGACGAAGGCGGGCTTGCGGTGCTCGTAGGCAGCATGGCCGACGAACTGGAACACCCAGCCCACCACGAAGAGCCCGATGCCGCTCGCGACCCATACGCCGGTGGCCTGCGCGGCGACCCACGTGCCGAACGCGACGCACGCCGCGGAAACCGCGGCCATCATCAGCCCGAGCGGCACGTCGAGGACGAGGTAGTAGAGCGTCGCCCCGCCGAACAGCAGCCCGGCGGGCGAGAGCGGCCAGGGCAGCGCGCCCGCGATCACGGCGGGCCGCGCGAGCAGTACCGCGAGCGCCACCACGATCAGCGGAATGCCGACGAAGTGCGTGGCGATGTTGCGGGTGTCGCGGTGGTAGGCGGCGTACTGGGTGAGTTGCTCGGTCAGGTTTCTCATGGATGCCCCGGTGTCTCCAAAATCATTATGATCGTCGGGCGCCCGCGATCAAACTTTCGCCTGGGCGACAATCTTCGCGCTTGCTTCGATTTTGCTCCGGTTCCCCTTAATTCCTTAATTGCTTCGTGCGCACCGTTCCGCCTGTTATCGCTGCCGATGCCTCGCTGCCTCCCGCCGTTGCGGCGGCACTGGAGCGCAGCGCGTGGTTCCACAGCTTGCCCGATTCCTTGCGCGCGGCCCTGCGTGAGGCGGGCCGCGTGCGCAGCGTGCGCGCGGGCGAGCGCCTCTTCATGCGCGGCGACCCCGACGACGGCCTCTACTGCGTGGTGGAAGGCGCCGTGCGCGTGGGTGCGGCGAGCTTGGGCGGCCGCGAGGCGCTGCTGGCGGTCGTGGGGCCGGTGAACTGGTTTGGCGAGATCGGGTTGTTCGACGGCGGTCCGCGCACGCACGACGCCTACGTCGAGCGCGACTCCACGCTTTTTCAGGTGCCGCGCGCGTCGCTGGTCGCGCTGCTCGACGCGACGCCTGCCTGGTGGCATGCATTCGGCCTGCTGCTCACGCAAAAGCTGCGTCTTGCGTTCGAGGCGATCGAAGAGGCTGCGCTGCTGCCTGCCGCGGCTCGTGTGGCGCGGCGGCTTCTGCTGCTGGCCAACTATGGCGTTGCCGACGAGGCCGCCGGCGATGTCGCCCGTTTCGGCGAGCGGCGCCGTGTGGTGAGCGTGCCGCAGGAAGATCTGGCGCTCATGCTGGCGCTTTCGCGGCAAACCGTGAACCAGATCCTGCGGCAGTTCGAGCGCGACGGCATGGTGCTGCTGCGCTACGGCGAGATCGAGATTGCAGATGCCGCACGCCTCGCGCAGAGCACGCAGCAACGCGAAACGTAAGCGGATCAATATCGCTCAATATCGATACATATTGATCCAATCGATCAATATAAGGCGCTGTCCATTTGCCGTACCACCCCTTTGCCCGCACAATGACGCCGGTTTTATCCCGCCGCGTCGCAGCGTATTTTCCACCTCTATCCCCGATTGTCTTCATGACTGACCGTGTCGTTGCCGCCTTCGACTTCGATGGCACCATCACCACCTCGGACAGCTTCCGCGCCTTCATGCTGGAGACCGCCGGTCCGGCGCGCTTCGCGTTTGCCGTGCTGCGCTGTCTGCCGTGGCTCGTGGGCGTGGCGCCCGGTTGGTCCGAGCGCGGGCGTACCAAGGCGCGTTTTCTGTATGCCGCGCTCGGGGCCGTGCGGCGCGAAACGTTGGATGCCGCGGCGCAGCGTTTCGTCGCGCACGGGTTGCCTGCGCTGCTGCGTCCGGAAATGCTCGCGCGCGTGCGCGAGCATCAGGCGCTGGGTCACGAGGTGGTGCTGGTGAGCGCTTCGCCTTCGCTGTATCTGCGCAAATGGGCCGCGACAGTCGGGATCGAGACGGTGCTCGCGAGCGAACTGGAATGGCGCGATGGCGCGTACACGGGGCGGCTGGCGGGGCGTAACTGTTGGGGCCCGGAGAAGGTGGCGCGCCTGCGTGCCTGGTGGGGCGAGCACGCGCCGTCCACGCTCTATGCTTACGGCGACAGTCGTGGCGACCGCGAAATGGCCGAACTCGCGAACCATGCATGGATACGCGGCACCACGCCGCTGCCGCCGCTCGCGGCCAGGGGCGGCTTCGGCGCCGCTTGAACCCGCTCGAACCCGCTCGAACCCGCTCGAGCACTGGAGCGCAGAGGGGCCGAGCGCGCCTTTCAGCGGAACGGGTTGTCGACGACGCCAGGCTTCTGATCGGGCTCGTCGGCGATCCGGGCGGGCAGGTGCGCGTCGGCCTGCAGTTTTCGCACGACGTCGTCCAGTGCGGCCTTGAGGGCGAGTGCCGCCGCCAGCCCCCGCTTGTCGCGCGTGAGTTCGAGCGCGCCCGAGAGCGTCACGCGGGTCGTGCCGTTGGCGAGCGTGAGCGCGTCGCCCTGAATGTTCAGGACATCGTCGTCGTTTGCATATGCGTTGAACACCTTCTGATCCTCCTCGAGCCGCCGCTGCGGCCAACGCGACCGCGCTTTCGCATCGCATTATAGGAAGCCGCGCACGGCTGGCTGGTCGCGCGCGGCTTACCAGAAACCCTTGCGCACGGAGAAGCCGCGGCCGTTGAACGACACCTTCGTTTCGGCGGCCGCGCTCGCCGGAATGCCGGGGAAGCGGATGCCGCTTTGCTCCTCCAGCGCGCGCACGGAGCGCACCTCGTAACGATCGGCGCTCGTATTGTCGGCGACGATGGCGAACGCCAGTTGCTGCGACGGCACATACACCACCTTGAAGATCTGCGTGGGCACGAGCACGCGCGTCGGGCCGATGGTTTGCAACTGCGCGCCCGTGAAGAGCGGTCCTGTCACCACGTAGGCCTCGCCGTACTTCGTCGCGAGACGGCGCACGGCGGTTTCGATGTGCGACCACAGCCGCTGGTTGTTCTCGCGGTTTTGCGGCACCACGTTCGCGAGCGAAAACGATTCCGCCATCGCCTGCGGGTTCCAGCGGTTGCCGGCCGGGCTCATGTGACCGCGATCGAAGCCGCTGCGCTTGTAGTCGGCGAGCGTCGCGCCTTCGCCTTCGGGCAGGCGGTCGTCTTCGAAGAAGCGGTTGGTGCGCGTCATGTCCTTCGCCGCTTCGAGGTGATCGCGCGTGAGGTGCTCGGCGGACCAGAGCGGGCCATGGGTGATGCCCGAGTGCAGCACGACGAAATCCGAGTAGCAGAGCATGCGCGTTTGCGGCGCCATGCGCGGATTCGCGAGTGTGGGGAACTGGCCGTCGGGGACGAAGCCGGAACAGGCGGGCGCGGCGAACCCATGGCTCGCCACGGCCATGAGCAGTGAGGCAAACAACTTCTTCATCGGCAAGACAGGAAAACCCAGGCGGGTGAAGGCGGGCTGAAAGTATAGCGGGCGTGTTCGCGCGCGGCCACCGTGCGGCGCGCGCTCAGTTTGGATTCCGCTTCAGAGCAGGGCCGTAGCGGGGCGCGCCACGGCGCGGCGTTCGCCGCGCCGTGGGCTATCGAGCGAAAGAGATTCCGGGCGGAATCGAAGCGGGATGAATGGCGCCGATGCCTGGCGCATTCAGCCCGCAAACAAGGCGTGTTCGGCGCGCACGGCCTGGCGGTCGACGGCTTGCAGCCGCCATTGGCCTTCCATGGGCGCATGGGTGGCCTCGCACGACCAGGTGGCGTCGCCGTGGGCCGAACTGATCTCCTGGCGGCGGTTTACGTGCAGGCCGCGCAGCGTGCAGACCGTTGCCTCGCCTAGCGGCGCGCACAGCGCTGTGACGCCGTCGGTGTCGCGCA
This sequence comes from Paraburkholderia sp. J12, assembly GCF_905220215.1. NCBI lineage: Bacteria > Pseudomonadati > Pseudomonadota > Betaproteobacteria > Burkholderiales > Burkholderiaceae > Paraburkholderia > Paraburkholderia sp. J12. Next base: position 416,025 of record NZ_CAJMZC010000003.1, on the reverse strand, counting down.
GTTCGCCCCATTCGGGTAGATCGATGCCATCGTGCGATTCGCGCGACCAGCGCCGCTGATCGGTGTCCAGCCAGAGAACGGCGTAGTCGTGATTCACGGTGGGATCGGAACCGTTGATCAGGATCGTAAGTCGCATGTCAGCTCCGCGAGAGCGTGTCAGGGGGCAATTCCTCACTGTAGAACGCCTGTGGGCGAACGCAAGGCGGCAATTTGCATGCCGCCCGGCGCCGGACCTGCGCGGCGCATATGTTGGCGGCATGCGAATTGCGGATGGGCGCGCTCCGCGGGCGTGTTTACGCTGCAGCGCTCGCGCCCTCAATACATAACTAGAACGGGAGACGTCATGCCCCGCAAGGAAGGCAGTCTCGAAGCGCCCACGCGCCATCCGCTCGGCTGGTAGTCCGAAGCGTTTTACGACAAGGAAAAACGGGACGAGGAACGGGCCTGCGTGTTCGACATCTGCGCGGGGCAGGAACCAGGATAATGATTTCCTGCGGCGACCTGACCAGAAGAGTCATGCTCGAGGCCCCCTGGCGATCGGCTTGACGTCTCTCTCACCGGGTAGCAGGTGAGCTAGTGAATCACAGCCCGGCATTCCCCAAAACCGATTGAAGCGAAACCCTGACGGTGGCATCTTCCGACAAATACCACCTCGTCGCCATCCTCGAGGAACGCGCGTAATTCTCCGTTTCCAATCTCGACTGGCGACGCGCCATCATTGGTAAGCTCGATCATGCTGCCACCCGATGCGGGCACGGTTCCAGAAATGGTGCCGCTCCCAAGCAGATCACCCGGTTGCAGATCGCAACCGCCGATTGTGTGGTGGGCGATCATCTGGGCCGCGGTCCAGTAGAGCTCCCGGGTGGACGTGGCCGAAATGCACGTCGCGGGAATCTCCGCACTGCGCATTTGCCGGGAACTGAGCCATACCTCAAGGTTGACGACAACCCCGCCTGAAGCAGCATCCGCGGTATCGTCCAGATATTGCAGCACGGCAGGTTCTTCCGGACCACGAGCACGTCTGGCAGTTCGAAACGGGGCGATCGCTTCAGGCGTGATCAGCCACGGAGATACCACGGTTCCAAAATTTTTCGCCAGAAAGGGCCCGAGGGGTTGTGCTTCCCAAACCTGAATGTCTCTTGCCGACAGATCGTTTGATAAACAATAACCCGCAATATGTTGATGCGCGTCGCGGATGTCGATGGGATGCCCGAGTTCATTGCCGCTCGCAATCCAGGTGCCGAATTCAAGCTCGAAATCCAGTTTTCGGGTGGGGCCGACGACCGGTTCGGGCGCGTCGGCAATCCGGAACTGGCCACGAGGGCGTCTCATCGCGTGACCCGACGGACGAATGGACGATGCCCGGCCGTGGTAGGCAATAGGCACGTACGGATAGTTCGGAAATTGACCTCCAGGTATTTGTCTTCGACGCGCTGCATTCTCAGCATGGTGAACGCCGGCAAAGAAGTCGGTATAGTTGTTGATTCGCACCGGCAGATGCAGCGTGCAGTCCTTCATCGCGATCAGGATGGAATCGAGCGGTGTCTGTTCAATGAGACGTTCCGGATTCTCTGTCAGGAAGCGGAATAGCAAATGCCTCAGGGCAATACGTGGATGCTCACCCCGTGCGATGAAACTGTTGAGTTCCTTTACATAAGCAACAGGTTCCAGTATTGCCCGCGCATCTTCACTAACGACTGACTCGTAGAGTGCTCGCAAGTCGACAATCTTGTCGCCGATGGCGACGCCTGCCCGCCGGTCCATGTTTGCCGAGGAAAAAATACCAAGCGGAAGATTCTGGACCGGGAAGTCGTTGTGCCCATTTGCGCCCGGCACCCAACTTATCCGTTCCGGATCGTGCGTAAAATCAACGAGGGGGCGGCTCATGATAATTCTCCAGCGGCGGTATTGTTTTGGTCATCAAGGTACGCGACCACTCGCGTCCACCCCGCCGATGCACCCCGAATCTTGACGGGAAAGCATACAACCGTGAACCCATGAGAAGGTAAGTTCTCCAGATTACATAGTTTTTCGATTTGCCAATAAGTCTTTTCGCGACCTGCCTTGTGCCCTCCCCACAACAGGGAAGCATCCCCGGTCGCACGATAAATGGGGCCGATGGCGGAAAAGGGTGGATCCCAGCTATACGCGTCCGTGCCGACGATCGACACGCCCATTTGCAACAAGTGGAGCGTGCTGTCCCGCCCGAAGCCGCACGCCGAGTCGACGTACTGCGGATCCTTATGCAGCGTTCCTGCCCGCGTATTGACCAATACGATGTCACAAGGCTTGACGACGTGACGTATCCGCGCCAGTTCTTCATCGATATCGTCTGGCGTAACCATGTAACCCGGCTCGAATCGCCGAAAATCGAGCTTCACCCCCGGTCGAAGACACAGATGCAGCGGAATTTCGTCGATCGTAGGCGCACGCTCTCCGCCCGGGATCGTCTGATGATTGGTCGTGGGATGAAAGTGGTATGGCGCGTCCATATGTGTGCCTGCGTGTGTGCTCATCGAGACCCGCTCGACGGCCCAGGCTTTTCCTTCGGGCAGGTCGTCCTTGCGCACGCCCCCGTAAGCCTTGTCGAAGGCTTCGAATGAGCTGTCGTGGTCGACGTACTGGATTTGTGGCCGATGATGGGGAGGATACGTGGGCACATCCTCGAAGGCGACGGAGAGATCAATAAAATGTCGGGGCATAACCATTAATTTCCAAAGTTGTATTTACCTTTGTAATAGCCCTCGAAGTCACCGACAGAGAGTCGCGAGAAGCGCTCGTCGATCCTGGACCGGGCGTCCCGTACGGCTGACGTCAGGCTCCGCGTATCGCAATCCACAAGGTGCCCGGCGCGCTTAAGCATTCGTCCGTTGACGAAGACCGTATCGACATCGTTCGCCGTAGCATAAAAGACCAGCGCGGCGGCCGGATCCGTGGCGCCCATCATGTTCAGACTGTCCCGGCTCACGCAGATCACATCGGCACGTTTGCCCGGAGTCAGGCTGCCGATCTGCGAATCCAGCCCGACGGCGCGCGCGCCGCCCAACGTGGCAAGCTCAAGTACGTCCCGGCAGCGCGAGTCGAGACGCCGCGGCACCTCGTCACGCGCTACCAGAATGTCATTCGATGCGCCGCGCAGCTCTTCAAGGGACGCGCGCATCGGATGAAACATGTCGCCCGGAATATTCGACACGATGTCCACGCCGAGGCCTACCTTTGCTCCGAGAGCCATAGCGGCAGCAAGGACCGGTCTGCCCATGCCCATCTGCACTTCCACTTCCGGTGTGGCGGAGATTCCTGCGCCGGCATCGACCACCATGTTGAGCTCATAGCGATTCAATGAGTTGCCATGTACCAGCAGGATGTCTGGTCCGAGCAGACCCTCCTGTCCGAGTTTGGTCGTAAATGAACGGCCAAACGCGGTGCTATAGCCGCTCATGGCTACGTGACAGGAGATGACTTGCGCCTGCAAGTCCCGTCCAAGAGCGATTTCGGCACAGGCCTTTTCAAAAGGGGCTTTTTCTACTTCGGACGGTGCGAGTCCCATGTATATCGGCCCGTCGTCCGATGCCAAAAGCGTTTTCCGTATCCTCCAGGCGTCGGCCGCACGCCAGCCCGGGTCGAAATCGTCGAAGCGAAACGGATGTTGCTTGGGGTTCGGAAACAGGCCATAGCAGAAGACCGCCCTGATGCCGCTCTCCCGCAGTCCGCGGAGTGCCTCGTCCGCGTGCTGGGGGCTGTTCATGATGTGGCTGTGGTCTACGACTGTCGTTACGCCCGCGTTGAGGGCTTCGAGCGCGCCGCTGTAGTTGCCGAGAAAGGCGTCCGCCTCCGTGTAACAGGAGCTGTATCCCAAACGGATAGAGGTGGTGTAGTTGAAGAGCGTCCAGTCCGACGCAACGGTTCGCAACAACGATTGCCAGACGTGACGATGGGTATCAACAAAGCCGGGAGAGACAATCATGCCTCTCGCTTCAATGATCTCCGCGTCTGCCACGGAAAGGTTGACCCCAACGTCGACGATACGCTGGCCCTGGATGAGAACATCACCGATGGCGAGATCCCCAATGGCCTCGTCCTGGCTGACGACATAGCCACCCCTGATCAAAACTGGCCGTTCTGAACTCATGCATGTCTCCCGATAATAGATGTTGTGTTGGCAGCCTTCGACAGCGCACGCGGCGAACGCACAGACCTAGCGCTTGTCCTGGCCGCGAGCCCCTTTTCGGCCGCCGGTTACGGGAGATTTTCCCCGCGAATTGAGTACTTGAGCGGGCTCGTCCTTAGACCGGCCCGCGTGGTCGGTTAGCTCCGCAACACGTTCGAAACCCCCGGCCAGAAATGGCACCAGCAAGGCGACGATCTTTTGTACGTCGTCGGGATCGCACTTTCCTTCGGATAGCAGTCCGACGCGCCCTGTCGTCGAGATAGACGCGATCATTGCCCCCACAGCAAATACATAGCACCACGGCAGAACGCTGTCGTCCATGTCGGGCAGCGCCTCGTGCAGCACCCGCATGGTTTGACGTGCGATTGGATCGGTGTATTTCCTGGAAACTTTCCGCGCATGGGGCTGCGGGTCATTGGTTAGTTGCGCCAGCAACTGGGCATAGACGGCGCCGCCAGCTTCCTTATCCCGAGCCAGGAGAACGGTGGGCGACACAAATGCCTCCAACACGCCTTCAAGATCGACTCGCTGCTTGAGCCGCCTGGATTCCACCTCCACCTGGTCGAGCTTTCTCAAGCGGTCGTGGTTGATGGTGACGATGCGACGTTCGAACACGGACTCGTAGAGCTGTTCCTTGGTGGCGAAGTGGTACTGAACGAGCGAAATGCTGACTCCCGCTGCTTCGGCAACCATCCGCAGCGACACGCCATGGAACCCCATTTCGGCGAAGAGTTGCTCTGCGGAGTCGAGGATTTTCCCTTTCGTGTCCTTTCCGGCCATGACGTGTTCTCCAGATACTATATAAGTGACCTATACGTACATACTAGCACAGGCAGGCTGACGTGGAAAATTTCTTGAATTGTTGGGTTAACCCCCGTACCTTTGCGAAAAACAGAACTATATGATTGACCAAATTCTAAACGTAAGGAGACTATTCATGGAGGCGACCCTCAGTGCCGAGGCATATGCCGACCGGATCAACGGGCTGTATCGACGCGTCACAATGCGCATCATCCCGTTTCTCTTCATCGCCTATGTCGTCGCGATCATTGACCGGATCAACGTCGGCTTCGCACAACTGCACATGAAGACGGAACTGGGCTTCAGTGATGCCGTGTACGGTCTGGGAGCAGGTATTTTCTTTCTCGGATATGTCCTGTTTGAGGTGCCCAGCAACGCAATGTTGTATCGAATCGGCGCCCGCAAGACGTTCACGCGCATTTTGGTGTGCTGGGGCAGCGTTTCGATGGCGATGGCCACCGTGAAGACACCTTTCTCGCTATATGTGCTTCGGTTTCTGCTTGGTGTGTTCGAGGCCGGCTTCTTTCCCGGTATTCTGTTTTACCTGACGTACTGGTTTCCAGCTTCGCGCCGGGGCCGTGCCACAGGATGGCTGTTCGTTGCCGTTACCTTCTCCGGAACGATTGGAGGCGTTGTGTCGGGCGCGATCATGCAGTATTTCCAGGGCATATATGGCCTCTCAAACTGGCAGTGGCTTTTTCTCATGGAAGGCGCGCCGGCTGTCCTGCTCGGGGTGGTGGCCTGGTTTGCAATTCCCGACTCCCCGAAGCACGTTGCATGGCTGGGAGAAAGCGAAAAGGAGTTGTTGCTTCGGGAGCTGCGTCGTGAAGCCAGTACCGAGGCGACCGACAAGCATCATTCTTTTGCGCAACTACTGCTCCACCCGCGGATTCTCTTGCTAACAGCGGTCTACTTCACGCTGTCGTGCGGTGCCATGGCGATCAGTTTCTGGCTACCGATTATGGTGCATTCCGCTGGCACCTACACGATGCTGCAGACCGGTCTGTACAGCTCCGTTCCCTATCTCGTCGGCATGGCCGGGATTGTTCTTGTTACGCGGCATTCCGACCGGACGCTTGAACGTCGATATCACTATGCAACGTGTGTTATCGCCGCCGCTGTAGCGTTTGCCCTGCTGCCCTCTTTCGCGGGTAATCTCCCAGTCTTGCTGGCTCTCCTGTCGATTGGCGTAGTGGGCATATTCGCAGGATTTCCTCTTTTCTGGTCTATTCCGCATCAGTTTCTCAGCACCGCAACGGTGGCGACGGGCCTCGCCCTGATCAATTGCATAGGCCAGATTGGCGGCTTCGTATCGCCAGCCGTAATCGGCTGGATCAAGACGAAGACCGGACACATGGACAACGCACTTTATTTGCTGGCGGTCGTTGTAGCGCTAGGCGGTGTGGTGCTTGTTCTGTCCGTGCGAGCTCCGCAAGGTCGGAACACTATTGCCTCCCCGCGCGAAAGCAGAGAGGCGACGGGACACACCGGGGTTTGACGCTCCGGTACCTTCGACCCGACAAAGCCTATCCGATCCAGTCGAATTCCTTCGCGGGTGTAAATAGCCCGCTGCCCTCTCACGCCTGTACTCAACAAACCTTTCTGGTAGAAGGCAATACAATCATGAGAAATTCAGCGAAAATCCATTGCAACTGTTCATCAAACTTTTGCACCGGGAACGCATACTCGAAGCGTTTCCGTGGCATCGCCGCTTTCGTCGGTTTGACCGCAACACTCGCGGCTTCGAATGTCTACGCACAGAGCAGCGTAACGCTCTATGGTTTGATCTCCACCGGCTTCCAGTACGTCACGAACGCTGGCGGGAGCCATCAATACGCAATTGCAAACGGGCCCGAGCAATTGCCTCGTTTCGGCTTACTTGGCCGCGAGGATCTGGGCGGGGGAACTGCAGCCATATTCCGGCTGGAGAACGGCTTTTCGATTACCAACGGATCATTGGGGCAAGGTGGGCGCATGTTTGGCCGCTTTGCCTATGTGGGTCTTCAGAACGATGGGTACGGTACGATCACAATGGGGCGCCAGCTCGAAGAAATGGCGAGTCAACTGGCGTTTGCCGAATCCGCCATTATCTTCGCCTCGGTCGGGACGCACATCGGAGATAACGACAACCTTTTCTATACGTTGCGATTCAACAATTCGGTACGCTACGTTTCACCCGCTTGGAAAGGGCTGACATTTGCCGCTTCGTATGCGTTTTCCAATGCGACCAGTTTCTCGAACAATCGGGGCTTCAGTGTGGGTGGGAACTACACGAACGGCCCGCTGAAAGTCGCCGTCGCTGCGACGCAGTTCAACGATCCTGCCTCCGCCTCGAACACGGAAGGGGCGGTGGACGATTCTAACTGGGGCTATTCGTCGCCGTTTACCAAGAGCCCGGCGAATGCTCCGGCCAATCTTCAGCGCATGTACGGCGGCGCGGCGACCTACGATTTCAATGTTGTTCAAGCGGCGGTCGACTATACGAACGTGCTTTACGAGTATTCGGACGGGACGGGTCTACGTCTGCAGAACGCGGAAGTGACTCTGACGAAACGCATCACTCCAGCACTGCTCCTGGGAGCTGCCTACGTCTACACTTGGGGAGACTATTCTGGAGGCACGGCGCCCAAGTGGCACCAGTTTAATCTGGGCACCGTGTATTCGCTCAGCAAGCGCACGGACCTCTTTCTGGTCGGAATCTATCAACGCGCCGCCGGTGATGCAGAGCATGCGCAGATTTACTCAACCACCATGTCGTCCGGCAAGTCTCAACTGGTCGTAGAAACGGGGATAAGACTCAAGTTCTAGGCTATGTTTGCGTGCTTGCGTGAAGACCTGCGATCGGCCAGCTTTTTCGTAGGCATCTTCGAGCCATAATTTATGGCAACCGAAGCGGTCAGTATGAGCGAGAGGCGGTATAGGGATGAGTTCGGGATCGAAGCTATCAGGCAAGTAACCAGGCATGGACATTCACCAGAATGCGAAGGTGCGGCGACTGAAGGCCGAACTCAAGCAGGTGGCCGAGGAGCGCGACATTCTAAAAAAGCGGCCGCTTACTTTGCCGAAAGATCGCGGCAAGGTATGTTCATGCGGGCCCATATCAGCGCGCATTGTCTGCGTACGATAAGCCGGTGCTCGGTGTTCATCTTGGTGGCTATTACGTCTGGCGGCGTCAGTCGGACAGTGCGTGCTCCGGCTGATGCAGGGCGCAGGTTTTGCGTGCCGTGGTTGCCTACGGTAGCAGGCCGCGATAATGCGGTGGTCCGGTCGGCGTGGTTGCCGACGTGTCGAACCGGACTTCTCGCCTGAGGCGCCAGATAGAGCATGGATAACTGACGTCATCGACATCCGGACTCACGCGGGCTGGCTGTATCTGGCGGAGGTCATGCATCTGTGCCAGCACAACTCCACGTTACGCAAGCAATGTCACGACCGCGACGCGCATTCCACCAGCGTGTCGGTGGCCTGCTGGCGCACGCGCGGATCGGGCGCATGGAGCTCGGCGGCGGCATGTCCGGCGCAGGCAGCATAGGTCTCGCGCGAGGCCTTCACGGGGGCCGCCTGCCAATACGCGAAGGCAGCAATCGCCGCCGCGAGCAAAAGCGTGGCGGCGATGCCGAACCATCTCGCGCTCCTCGAAGTGTCGGGGCGCAGCGCCGTGAGCCGTGTTGCCATGATGCCGTTCTCCAGTCGATGACGGCTCCCAGCGTAAGCGAACTGTGGCACCATTGTTAGTCCCACGGCAATGACAAAATCTGGAGCCACCGCTTGGACTACGCCCTGATGATGGCCACCTACGCACGGGGCGCGGCTCGCCGGCTCACGCAGCAGGATCTGCTCTACGAGAGTTTGCGGCGCGCGATTCTCGACGGCGACATCGTCGAAGGCACGCGGCTGGCGGCGAGCCGTGCGCTCGCCGAAGAGCTGGGCATCGCGCGCAATTCGGTGCTGTACGCCTATGAGCGGCTGGTGGAGGAAGGTTTTGTCTCGGCCACGCGCCATGGTTCCATCGTCAACGCGGTGGCGCCGGGCGGTGGCGGTGCGCAGCGGATGTCCGCCGCGCAGGAGATCCAGGAGCCCGCGGCTTCGCGCACGCTCGCGCGCCGCGCGCTCGAATTGCCGCCGCGGCGCCGCACGCGCGATGGGGCCATCGCGCTGCGTCCCGGCGTGCCCGCGCTCGATGCGTTTCCCTTCGTGCAGTGGCGCACCTCGCTCGAACGGGCCATGCGGCGCCTGCGCGCAAACGATCTGGGCTATGGCGACAGCGCGGGCCACCCGGCGCTGCGCGAGGCGATTGCGCAGTACGTGCGGGTGTCGCGCGGGGTGCGATGCCAGGCGGAGCAGGTGTTCGTCACCAACGGCACTCAGGCGAGCCTCGACCTCTGTGCGCGTCTTTTTGCCGATCATGGCGAGCGTGTCTGGATCGAGAATCCCGGTTATCTGGGCGCGCGTTCGGCGCTGCTCGCGGCGGGGCTGGAACTCGTGCCGGTGCCCGTGGACGCCGCCGGCATGGCGCCGCGCGCCACGGACTGGGACGAAGCGCCGCCGCGCCTCGTGTATCTCACGCCGTCGCATCAGTATCCGCTGGGCTGCGTGCTGAGCCTCGAACGCCGTCTCGCGCTGATCGAGCACGCGCGGGCGTGCGGCGCGTGGATCATCGAAGACGACTACGACAGCGAGCTGCGCCACGACGGGCCGCCGCTGCCCTCCATCCAGGGGCTCGCCGACGACACACCCGTGGTCTATCTGGGTACCTTCAGCAAGACGATGTTCCCGGCATTGCGCATCGGCTTCATGGTGGTGCCGCCGGACGTGGCGGATCAGGTGTCGATGGCCGTCGGCACGCTCGAGCGCCAGGGGCGCGTGGCCGAGCAGATGGCGCTCGCCGAGTTCATCGAAAGCGGCCGCTACGCGCGGCATCTGCGGCGCATGCGCAAGCTCTACGAAGAGCGCCGCGATGGTCTCGTGGCGGCCATCGGGCGCCATCTCGCGGGCGTGATGACCGTTTCCGCCGATGCCGGCGGCATGCATCTGAGCGTGCGCCTCGATGCGCCGCTGCGCGACGTCGACGTCAGCACGGCCGCGCGTTCGCATGGCCTGCATTTGTCGCCGCTCAGCGTGTACTGCCTCGCGTCGCCGGACGCGGTGCAGTACAACGGCTTTTTGCTGGGTTATGCGGAAACGCCGCCGCGTATTGCCGATGCCCTGATGGCCACGCTCGCCCGGATCATCCGGGACATGCGGGGGCCTGCGGGCGGCGGCGCCTGATCACTCGTGTCCCGCAATCGGGTGCGGCACGTAGGGCGCTTCGAGTGCATCGACCTCCTGGTCGGTGAGTTCGAGCGACAGCGCCGCCACGGCGTCGTCGAGATGCTGCGGCTTCGAGGCGCCGATGATGGGCGAGGTGACCTCCTCCTTTTGCAGTACCCACGCGAGCGCGACCTGCGCGCGCGACACGTTGCGCGCCTTCGCGATGGCGGCGACCGCTTCCACGATCGCGCGATCCGCATCGGCCGTGGCTTCGTAGAGCTGGCGGCTGTACACGTCGGTCTTCTCGCGCTCGCTCGTGGCGTTCCAGTCGCGCGTGAGGCGGCCGCGCGCGAGCGGGCTCCACGGTATCACCGCAATGCCCTGGTCGGCGCAGAGCGGCAGCATCTCGCGCTCCTCCTCGCGGTAGAGCAGGTTCAGGTGGTCCTGCATGCTCACGAAGGGCGTCCAGCCGTTCAGATACGAGGTATAGAGCGCCTTGCTGAACTGCCACGCATACATCGACGACGCGCCGATATAGCGCGCCTTGCCCGCCTTCACGATGTCGTTGAGCGCTTCGAGCGTTTCCTCGATGGGCGTGTAGTAGTCCCAGCGGTGGATCTGGTAGAGATCGACATAGTCGGTGCCGAGGCGGCGCAGGCTGTTGTCGATCTCGGCGAAGAGCGCCTTGCGTGAAAGGCCCGCGCCGTTCGGGCCGGGACGCATGCGGTTGTACGCCTTGGTGGCGATCACCACGTCCTCGCGCTTGACGAAGTCGAGCAGCGCGCGGCCGACGATCTCTTCCGAGGTGCCGTCCGAGTAAGTGTTGGCGGTGTCGAAGAAGTTGATGCCGGCGTCGAGCGCCTGACGGATCAGCGGGCGGGCCGCGTCTTCCCCGAGCGTCCACGGATGCGGGCCGCGCTCGGGCACGCCGTAGGTCATGCAGCCGAGACACAAACGCGAAACTTCCAAGCCGGTCGAGCCGAACCTGACGTAGTCCATTGCTGTCACTCCTTGTGCGAAAGCGGATGATGCCAAATGGGTGCGGGAGGTGGGCGCGGCGCCGCAGGACGCCGGCCGGACCGCAACGAGATGTGACTCAAGCGTACTTGAGCCGGCCCGGATGCGCAGAAAACCGGCCCGGAGGCGCAAAACCTGGACGGCGATCAAACCTGGAGCGCGAAGTGCGGACACCCGGCGAAATCTGTGTTAGCTTGTTATTGGATATTTTTATCTCAAATGAGATATTCAGGGTCAAATAATTCGCAATCCATAGCAATGGCGGCCCACCTGGCGCGCCTTTGTCCAAACTTCTCCGCGTGGTCCCATGCCGACAGACTACACTGCTCCCCTGACCCTCTGGGTCGTCCTTCGTCGCCGCCGTCGCCACGACGGGGCGGCCCTTCACGAGCCCGCATGGGTTGGAGATGGCGAACAGGCCAGTATTGCGCTGTTCGTCTCGCGTCTGCACGCGCAGATCTATGCCACGCTGCGCAACACGTATGGGCACGATGGCGGCCCGGACAGCTGGCATTGCGTGCCGCTGCAATCGTTCGACCTGTACGCCGTGCTGCGCGAACTGGACGGTACGGTGGATTGCGCCGTGACTTTCGGCCTCGCCTGCGACGATCGGGGCGCGTTGATCATTGCGGCCGGTGCGCCGTGCGTACGGTATTTCGAAGTCACGTTCGACTTGCCGGACCGGTGCCCCCGCGGCGTCAATGTGGAGGCGAGCTTCGGTTTTGGCGAATGGGTGTTCGAAGACATGCGTGCGCAATGGGCGCAGATCGGTGCGCACACTTACGAACAGTCGATCCGCCGCATGGAGTCCATGGACGACATCACATTCCTGCGCACCATCGACGCCGCCTTGCGGACGGCGACGCCCGGCAGGGCGATATTCAGACGCAATCGGGCTGGCGACGGAAACTGGATGGTGTACGACACCGAGGCCATGCGCTGGATCGTCGCGCAGACAACCATCGACGCGTGGTTGCCGACCGCCACGACCCTGCACTGATCGCGCGCTTCCCTGTTGCGTCCGCTGGCTGTGCTGCCCCGCGCAACCTCACAGCATTTCCAGCACGCGGTGATACAGCATGCCGATTTCGAGCGCCGGCCTGCGCCACGCCGGGCCGCCCGGAAAGCGCGCATGCCGTAGTTGCGCAAAGAGATCGAACGAAGCCGGCTCGCCCGCGATGGCCTGCGCCACCACCCGCCCGGCGATGCCGGTCAGCGCCACGCCGTGGCCCGAAAAGCCCTGCACGTAGTAGTAGTTCGGATCGATGGCGCCGAAATCGGGCGCGCGGTTGCGCGTCACGTCCACGAAACCGCCCCACGCGTATTCCACCTGCGTGCCCGCAAGCTGCGGGAACACGTCGGTCATGCGCTTCTTCATGGCCTCGGCCAGTTCCGCGGGCGCAGCGCCCGTGGAGTCGGCACGGCCGCCGAACAGCATGCGGTCGTCGGCGGACACCCGGAAGTAATCGAGGAAGAAGTTGTTGTCGCACACGGCGGCGCGCTGCGCGATCAGCGCGTCGGCACGCTCTCGGCCAAGCGGTTCGGTGGCGATGATGTACGAGGCGATCGGCGCGATGCGTGCGGCGATGGAAGCGGGCAGCACGCCGCCCGGCACCGCGTTGCAGCACGACACCACGAAGCGGCTGCGCACTTCGCCGCGCGGCGTCTTCACGACGGGGCGCTCGCCGCGCACCACTTCCACGGCGCGCGTGTGCGCGAAGAGTCGCGCGCCTTCGCGCCGGGCGGCGGCGGCGAGGCCAAGACAATACTTGAGCGGATGCAGATGGCCGGAGAACGGATCGTATACGCCGGCCAGATAGCGCTCCGAGGCCACATGTTCGCGCGTGGCCTTTGCATCGAGCCATTCGAGCCGGTCGTAGCCCCAGCGCGTGCGCGCGGCGTCCATCCACGCGCGCAGGCTGGGCACGCGTTTTTCCTTCGTCGCGACCGTGAGGTAGCCCGCCGTGAAATCGCAGTCGATGCCGTAGCGCGCGATACGCTCGCGCACGAGCCCCACGCCTTCGATCGACAGCGCCCACGCGGCGCGCACGCCCTCCGCGCCGAGCTGTTTTTCGAGAATCTCGTCCTTGGCGAAGCCCACGAGCGTCTGGCCGCCGTTGCGCCCCGAGGCGCCCCAGCCGGGCCGGTGCGCATCGATCACGATCACCGAAAGACCGCGCGCGCGGCATTCCAGCGCGACGGAGAGACCGGCGAAGCCTGCGCCGATCACGCAGACGTCGGCTTCCTGCACGCCTTCGAGCACCGGGTCGTCTTCGGCGGGGCGCGTGGCCGTGGCTTCGTAGTAGGAGTGGCGGGCGAGGGCGTCCGCCTGGGCGTCGAGGTTAGCGGTCATCAGAGCAGGTCCTTCATTCGATACCATGCCATCGCAAGCACGAGGGCGGGGGTGCGCAGTGTAGCGCCACCGGGGAAATCGCGGTGACGGATCTTGCCGAACAGGTCGAAGCGCGCGGCCTGGCCGTCGATCGCTTCGGCGATCAGCTTGCCCGCGAGGCCGGTCGTATTGACGCCATGTCCCGAGAAACCCTGCGCGAAATACACCGTGGGCTTGAGGCGCCCGAAATGCGGCGCGCGGTTCATCGTGATGTCCACGTAGCCGCCCCATGCGTAGTCGACCGTCACGTCCGCGAGCTGCGGAAAGGTCTTGAGCATGTCGCGGCGCATCGCCTCGCCCAGGTTGGGCGGCGCGAACGTCGAATAGCTGACCTTGCCGCCCCACAGCAGGCGCGTATCGGGCGCGGGCCGGAAGTAGTCCAGAACGAAGCGGCTGTCGCACACGGCGGTCTGCGCGGGCATGAGCGCGGCCATGCGTTCCTTGCCGAGCGGCGACGTGGCGATCACGTAGGTGCCCACGGGCATGATCTTGCGCGAGAGCGCCGGCGCGAGCGCACCGAGATAGGTATTGCAGGCGAGCACGACGAATTTCGCGCGCACGTTGCCGCGCGCGGTTTCGATCACGTGGCCGCCGTTTTCGTCGCGAAGGCGCGTGACGGCGCTGTCCTCGAAAATCTGCACGCCGGCTTCGCTGGCCGCGCGCGCGAGGCCGAGCGTGTAGTTGAGCGGATGCAGATGGCCGCTATCGGGATCGTAGAGACCGCCGGGGTAGCGCGACGATTGCACGTACTCGCCCACGCCGCCTGCGTCGACGTACTGAAATTTGTCATAGCCGAAGCGCGACGCGGCTTCGTCGCGCCATGCCTTGAGCGCATCGACGTCGCGCGGCTTGTTCGCGGCCGTGAAGTAGCCGGGCGTGAGCGCGCAGTCGATGTTGTGCTTCGCGACGCGCGACTTCACGATGTCGAGCGTTTCGAGGCCCATGTCCCAGATCTGCTTCAGTTCGGCATCGGTGACGAAAGGCTTGAAGGTGTCGATGTCGCACGCGAAGCCGCCGATCAGCTGTCCGCCGTTGCGTCCACTGGCTGCCCATCCGACCTTCGACGCCTCGAGGAGCGCGACCTTGTAGCCGCGTTCTGCGAGATTGAGCGCCGCCGAGACACCGGTGAGGCCGGCGCCGATCACGCAGACATCGGCGTCGATCGTGCCTTCCAGAACCGGATGGCGGGTAGTGTCGTTAGCGGTGGCGGCGTAGTAGGACGGGGCGTGCGGCTGATTGGCGAATTTGAGCATAAAGTCAGGATTGCAAAGAGAAAGCGGACGGCGCCGCACAGGCCGCCGTCCGCCGCGCATCGTACGTGCGGCGTTAGAACGAGTAGATGAACTGCGCACCCAGCAGGTCGTTGCTCTTCGTGTACGAGCCGTTGTTGCGCAGGAACACGTCTTGCGTGGCCCAGTCGTGGCGATATTCCACCTTGACCGTGATCTGCTGTGTCGGGAAGAACAGCAGATCCAGCGCGACGTCCTGGTGCACCGCCCCCTTGCACTGGAAGCCCAGCGAGCCGCCGGCCTGTGCGTTCGCCGAGCACTGCGAACCAATGCCGAAGCCGTCGTACGGGTCGATGCCGTTGCTGTTGAGCGCAACACCGCCGCCGCCGCCGCCGTTCTTCGTGTCGGCAAGCACGTCGTAACGCGCTGTCACGCCCATGCGGCCCACCACCGGTGCATTGAACTTGTGGTGCGCGAGCAGCGAGAGGCCGTACCACTGTGCGAGGCCACCGTTGTATGCCGCATGCTGTTGCTGGCCGTAGTCGAGTTCGGCGTTGTACTGCGTATCCGCGAGCGTGTAGGTAGCGTCCGCTTCGCCGAAGAAGTAGTAGCCGGCCGGGTTCGCCGACGCGCCGCCCGGACCGTAGGAACCGGGGATCGGGTTGCCGCTGGAATCGGTGAACTGTCCGAGCGTTTGACGGCCGATGTTGAACGAACCGCCGATATCGAGCGCGCTCGACCACGTGTAGTCCACACGCGCCGTCACGGTCGGGATCTTGTTGCTCGTGGTGGTCGCATCGCCCAGCGCATTCGTGCCCGTCTGCGAGACCGCGCCGTAGGTGCGGTACTGCTCGTTGCCGACCATGAACTTCCACGCCCAGTTGCTGCCGTCAGGCGACCAGTTCCAACCCACGCCCACATAGCTGCCCGGATCCGAGAAGTCGTAGAGCAGGTTGTGGGTGAGGGTGAGCATCTGGTTCGACTGCTGCACCTCGTAGCCGCCGAAACTCGGCATCAGGCCGGCCACGAACGTGCCCGTGGCCGTTACCGGCACGGTGATAACCGCCGTGTTCAGGATGTTGTTGCCGATGTCGCCATGCTCGTTGGCCAGCAGCGTGATGCCGTTGCCGCGGTTGGGCATGAGGGTGACTTCGGCCGACGGCGCCATCGGCCCGACACCGAAGGTCTTCTTGATGTCGAGGTAGAGGTCGCCGAACGTGCTGTTGAAGTAGTTGTAGTTGCTTTCGTGGTTCGCGAACAGGAACGACGAAGTGCCCGGCGCACGGTTGTAGATATAGCTCGGATCGATGTAGCCCGTGATCGACAGGCCGGCGATCGGACCCGTGTTGGCCGCGTCGGAGAGCGAGTCCACCTTCAACTGCTGGTTGGCGACCTGCTGCTTGAGCGAGTCCAGTTCGTCGTTCGTCAGATGCGCCGGCGCCTTGCCGTAGTCGGGCGAGGACACGTCCACTTCCTGCACCGGCGCTGCTGCCGCCGCCGTGGCTGTGCCCGCTGCCGCGCCGCTCGCCGCCGCGGTTTTGGCCGTGCCCTTGGTGCTCTTCGATTCGGCCAGTTCCGACTTCAGCGATTTCACTTCTTTTTGCAGCGCGTTGAGCTCTTGCTGCAGGGCCTTGATCTGATCGCTGGTTGTGTCGGCCATCGCGAGACCCGGCAGGGCCCCGGCCACCAGCAGACAGATTAACTTCTTCCTCATCAGGATTCTCCTTGTGGGTCGTTCTTGCAAAGACATCGGCGTATGGTTTCGGAAACCCCGTTGGCGCACGGCCCGTCCCCACGGTCCGCACGCCATTCGTCCTCACGTTGATCGCGCGTTGTCGCTTCGCGTTCTACTTCAGGTTGTGCTTCGGGTTGTGCTTGATGCTGATGCTGAGGTTGATGCGGATCCGGCTCTCTCTCAGGCTCTGCCGGCGGCTGGCCCGCTGTCGCGGGCCGGCCGTCTGGAAGATCAGGACTGCTTCAGGCTACCTTGCGGCCGAGCGGCGCGCCCACGGCACCCACCGGTGCAACGGACTTTTCGGCTTCGGCGGGATCGGGCTGTGCGAAGGCCATTTGCATGTCGCGCATGCGCTTCTTTTCGCGGGCCATCATCACCTGATTGGCCACGATCACGCCGATCGTCACAGCGCTGATGAAGAGCGTGGCGAGCGCGTTCATTTCCGGATTCAGGCCGAGACGCACACGCGAGAACACCACGAGCGGCAGCGTGGTCGAGCCGGGGCCCGAGAGGAACGCGGAGAGCACGAGGTCGTCGATCGAGAGCGTGAACGAGAGCAGCCAGCCGGAGATGAGCGCCTGCGAAATGAGCGGCAGCGTGATGACGAAGAACACCTTGAAGGGCGTGGCGCCGAGATCGAGCGCGGCCTCTTCGAGCGACTTGTTCATCTCCTTCACACGCGACTGCACGATGATCGCCACGTAGGACACGCACAACATCACGTGACCGATCCACATGGTCAGCACGCCGCGACCCTTGGGCCAGCCCAGGAACTGCTCCATGGCCACGAAGAGCAGCAGGAGCGAGATGCCCTGGATCACTTCGGGAATCACGAGCGGCGCGTTGATCATGCCGGCGAACAGCGCGAAGCCCTTGAAGCGGCCCATGCGCGCGAGCACGTAGCCGGACCACGTGCCGATGATGACCGAGGCGAATGCGGTCATGAGACCGATCTTGAGCGAGAGCCACGCGGCGTTGAGGAGCTCGTCGTCCTGCAGGAGCGCCGCATACCACTTCAGCGAGAAGCCCGACCAGACGGTGACGAGCTTCGATTCGTTGAACGAGTACACCACGAGGCTGACGATCGGGATGTACAGGAACAGAAACCCGAGCATGAGCACGCTCGTGGAGAGGGCGCGATTGGGCTTGATCATTTGCGGTCCTCCAGTTCCTTGACCTGGTAGTGCTGGAACACGGCCATCGGCACGAGCAGCAGCAGCACCATTGCGACCGTCACGGCCGATGCCATCGGCCAGTCCATGTTGTTGAAGAATTCATCCCACATCACGCGGCCGATCATCAGCGTGTCGGCGCCGCCGAGCAGTTCGGGAATCACGTACTCGCCCACCGCCGGGATGAACACGAGCAGGCTGCCGGCGATGATCCCGTTCTTCGAGAGCGGCAGCGTGATCCGCGTGAACGCCACCCAGGGTTTGGCGCCCAGGTCGTAGGCGGCTTCGAGCAGCGTGAGGTCCATCTTCACGAGGTGCGCGTAGAGCGGCATCACCATGAAGGGCAGGTACGAATAGACCATGCCGATATAGACGCCCGCGTCGCTGTGGTAGAGGCGCAGCGGCGATTGAATCAGGCCGATGGCCATGAGCGCGTGATTGAGCAGGCCGTCGTCCTTGAGGATGCCGATCCAGGCGTACACGCGGATCAGGAACGACGTCCAGAACGGCAGCATCACGCCCATCATGAGGATGTTGCGCGTCGCCGGGTTCGAGCGCGCAATGTAGTACGCGATCGGGTAGCCAATCAGGAGACACAGCAGCGTGGAGACCGCCGCCATCTTCAGCGAGCTGATATAGGTGGCGATATACAGATCGTCTTGCAGCAGAAAGGCGTAGTGGCCGAGCTGCAGCGCGAAGTTCACCACACCGTCCTTCATTTCCACCAGATTCGTGTACGGCGGAACCGCCATCATCTGCTCGGCAAAGCTGATCTTGAACACCAGCACGAACGGCACGGCGAAGAACAGCGTGAGCCAGATGAACGGAACACCGATCACCGTGGTGCGGCCCGAAGGCACGAACCGCGAGAACAGGCGCGCGAGCGTGGCGCGCAGCGCACCGCCGGACGAGGCGGGCGCGTTGGTAGAGGGCACGGAACTCATGTTGTTTTCCTCTTCATTGCGTGAGCACGACGCCGCTGGCCGGCGACCACGAAACGTACACGTCGTCGTTCCATGCCGGTGCGCCTTCGCTCATCAGGTGCGAGCTGGAGAGGTTCGAGACGACCACCTTGCCGCCCGGCAAGCGCACGTGATAGAGCGAGTAGCTGCCCATGTACGCCACGTCGGCCACGACGCCGCGCGCCCAGTTGTGGGGCGTGCCCGGCTTTTCGCGCGTCACGCGCACGCGCTCGGGGCGCACCGAGATGCCGACGGGCATGCCGAGCGGGCCGGTAATGCCGTGGCTCACGTACATGCGGGCTTCCAGATCCTCGCTTTCAACGAAGATGTGATCCGGTTCGTCTTCCACCACGTGGCCTTCGAAGAGGTTGGTGGAGCCGATGAATTCGGCCGAGAAGCGGCTATTGGGGAATTCGTACACGTCGCTCGGCGTGCCGATCTGGACGATGCGGCCTTCGCTCATCACGGCGAGACGGTTGGCCATCGTCATCGCTTCTTCCTGATCGTGCGTGACCATCACACAGGTGACATCGACCTTGTCGATGATGTTCACGAGTTCGAGCTGGGTCTTCTGGCGAATCTTCTTGTCGAGCGCCGACATCGGTTCGTCGAGCAGCAGGAGCTTGGGGCGCTTCACCAGCGAACGCGCGAGCGCCACGCGCTGCTGCTGGCCGCCGGAGAGCTGGTGCGGCTTGCGCTTCGCGTAGCGGCTCATCTGCACGAGATTGAGCGCGTCGGCCACGCGTTCCTTGATTTCGTTCTTCGGGGTGCCTTCCTGCTTGAGGCCGAAGGCGACGTTCGCCTCGACCGTCATGTGCGGGAAAAGCGCATACGACTGGAACATCATGTTGACGGGGCGCCGGTAGGGCGGCAGCGTCGCGAGGTCTTCGCCATCGACGAAGATCTTGCCCGAGGTGGAGGTCTCGAGGCCCGCGAGCATGCGCAGCAGCGTGGACTTGCCGCAGCCCGAGCTGCCGAGCAGCGCGAAGAGTTCGTTCTTCGCGATGTTCAGGCTTACGTTGTCCACGGCGGTGCTGTCGCCGAACTTCTTGACGACGTTTTCGATACGCACGAAGGCGTCGTTGGTGGAGGCCACGGTGCCCGATGCACGCATGGCCGGACTGGCTTTGACTTGTGACGTCGAATTCATGATGTAACCTGGGTTCCTTTCTGATCGCAGGCGCGAGCGGTCCCGCACGGGGCGCATGACGCGACTCGCGAAATCAGTACTGCGAACGGAGCTCGTTGGGGGTTGCGCGCGTCGTCGGGGGAAAAGGGCGCGGCGCGCGCAACCGGACTTCGGACTACGGCTTATGGCGCGGAGGGGTCGAGCGATCCCTCCAGCGCACTGTCTCCTTCACTCTCCTTCAGGGGTGCTACGGGATCAGTGACCCGTCTTGAGCTGTGCCCACAGACGGTTTTCCAGACGCAGGATGTCGGCCGGCATCGGCTTCATCAGCGTCATCTTCTTCAGAACGTCTTCCGGCGGGTACACGGTCGGATCCTGAACCACGGCCGGCGTCACGAACTGGTGAGCCGCCTTGTTCGCGGTCGGGTAGAACACTTCGTTCGTGATCTGCGCATTGACCTTCGGATCTTCGATGTAGTTGATCCACTTCAGGGCAGCTTCGGGGTGCGGCGCATCCTTCGGGATGACCATCACGTCGAACCACAGCAGGCCGCCTTCCTTCGGGTTCGTGAACTTGAGTTCATACGAACGGTGCGCTTCTTCGGCACGGCGGTGAGCGATACCGACGTCGCCCGACCACGCCACGGCGACGCAGATGTCGTTGTTCACGAGGTCGTTGATGTAGCCCGACGAGTTGAACTGCGTGATGTACGGACGGACTTTCTTCAGCACTTCGAAAGCGGCCTGGTAGTCGGCCGGGTTCGTGCTGTTCGGGTCCTTGTGCATGTACTGCAGCACGGCGGCGAAGACGTCCACGGCCTGGTCGAGGAACGACACGCCGCAGCCCTTCAGCTTCGAGAGGTATTGCGGGTCGAACACGAGGGACCAGCTATCCACGGGGGCGTCTGCGCCGAGCGCCTTCTGCACGGCCTGCACGTTGTAGCCGATACCGTCGGTGCCGAATGCCCAGGGCACGCCGTACTGGTTGCCCGGATCCGCGTCCGCGATCATGTGCATGAGCACGGGGTCGAGGTTCGCGAGGTTCGGCAGCTTCGACTTGTCGAGCTTCTGATACACGCCGGCCTGGATCTGCTTGGCCATGTAGTTCGAGGTCGGCACGACGATGTCGTAGCCCGAACTGCCCGCGAGCAGCTTCGCCTGCAGCGTGTCGTCGCTATCGTAGTTGTCGTACTTCACGTGAACTCCGGTCTGCTTTTCGAAGTCCGGAATCGTGTCCTTCGCAATGTAGTCGGACCAGTTGTAGACGTTCAGGACGTCGTCCGCTGCCTGGGCCGGCTGGCTCGACGTGGCGGTGAGGCCCGCGCACAAAGCCAGGGCGGCTACCGCGACCGCATGACGAAGATGACAAACACTCATGTTGGTTTCCCCTGATGATGAAGATGAACCGGCAGCGTTTAACCCCGTGATGCGCCGCCGGCCCGGACAAGTGGTGTTACAAAAGACCCAGTTGTTGCGCGGTTGCGTCGATGGCCTTCTTCGCCTTCGACACGATTTCGTCGATCTCGGCATGCGTGATCACGAGCGGCGGCGAGAGCAGCATACGGTCGCCCGTCGCGCGCATGATCAGGTTGCCGTTGAAGCAGAAGTCGCGACAGATCGTGCCCACGTCGCCGCCGTTCGCGAAGCGCTTGCGTGCCTTCGGATCTTCGGCGAGCTGCAGGCCGGCCACGAGGCCCGTGCCCGAAATGTCGCCGATGATCGGATGGTTGCCGAAAGTCTCGCGCAGCTTCTGCTGGAAGTACGGACCCGTATCCGACTTCACGCGCTCGACGATACCTTCGTCGCGCAGCAGCTTCAGGTTCGCCACGGCGACTGCCGCCGCCACCGGATGGCCCGAGTAGGTGAGACCGTGGTTGAAGTCGCCGTTCTCGATGATCGCCTTCGCGATGCGGTCGTGCAGACCCACGGCGCCCATCGGCACGTAACCGCTCGTGAGGCCCTTGGCCATCGTGATGAGGTCGGGTTCGAAGCCGAAATGCTGGTGTGCGAACCATTCGCCCGTGCGGCCGAAGCCGCCGATCACTTCGTCGGCGCACAGCAGGATGTCGTACTTGCGGCAGATGCGCTGGATTTCCGGCCAGTAGGTCGAGGGCGGGAAGATCACGCCGCCCGCGCCCTGGAACGGCTCGCCGATGAACGCGGCCACGTTTTCCGCGCCCACTTCGAGGATCTTCGCTTCGAGCTGCTGAGCCCGCGCGAGACCGAACTCTTCCGGCGTCAGGTTGCCTTCGGCTTCACCGAAGAAGTACGGCTGGTCGATGTGGACGATGTTCTCGACCTTCGAGGGCATCTGCTCGTGCATGTAGCCCATGCCGCCCAGCGTGCCGCCCGCGATGGTCGAACCGTGATAGCCGTTCTTGCGCGAGATGACGATCTTCTTCGCGGGCTTGCCCTGCGTGAACCAGTACTGGTGCACGATGCGCAGCACCGTGTCGTTGCCTTCGGAGCCGCTGTTGCAATAGAAGAAGTGGTTGAACGGGCCCGGCGAAACTTCGGCGAGCAGCGCCGAGAGCTCGATCACGGGCGGATGCGTGGTCTTGAAGAACGTGTTGTAGTAGGGCAGTTCCTGCATCTGCCGGTAGGCGGCGTCCGCGAGTTCCTTGCGGCCGTAGCCCACGTTCACGCACCAGAGACCGGCCATGCCGTCGATGATCTGGTTGCCTTCCGAGTCCCACAGGTACACGCCCTTGGCCTTCACGATCACACGGCTGCCCGTCTTGTTGAGCGAGCCCATGTCCGAGAACGGGTGAATATGGTGCGCGGCGTCCAGCGCGCGGTATTCGGCCGTCGAGCGCGAAGTCTGGGCGCGCAGCGTCGTCGGTGCGGGTTGCACCAGGCCGGCGGGGGCGTCGATCCGGTAGCTCATTTGATGTCTCCTTTCTCTTCCGTTTACACGTGCAGCAGCAGATGTTTGCGTTCCCACGAGCTGATCACGCGGAAATACGCTTCGTACTCGGTTTCCTTCAGCGCGAGGTAGGCGCGCACGAACTTCTCGCCGAGGATGTCCTTCAGCGGCTCGCTCGCGGCCATCAGCGAGAGGCCCTCCTCGAGGTTGCGCGGCAACTGGTACGGCAGCGCGTAGCCGTCGGAGAGGAGCGGCTCGGTCGGCTTGAGATGCTGCGTCATGCCGAGGTAGCCGGCGGCCAGCGTGGCGGCGATCGCGAGGTACGGGTTCGTGTCCACGCCCGGAATGCGGTTTTCCACGCGGCGTGCCGCCGGCGACGAGTGCGGTACGCGGAAGCCCACCGTGCGGTTGTCGTAACCCCAGGCCACGTTGATCGGCGCGGCCATGAAGCGCGAGAGGCGGCGGTACGAGTTGATGTACGGCGCGAAGATCGGCATCAGCGCGGGCGTGTACTTCTGCAGGCCGGCGATGTACGCGTAGAACATGTCGGTCGCCTTGCCGTCCGGACCCGTGAAGAGGTTCTGGCCGCTTTCGGCGGAAACGAGGCTCTGGTGCACGTGCATGGCCGAGCCCGGCTCGTTCTCCATGGGCTTGGCCATGAAGGTCGCGTACATATGGTGGCGCAGCGCGGCTTCGCGCACGGTGCGCTTGAAGAGGAACACGCGGTCGGCGAGGCCGAGCGGTTCGCCGTGCATGAAGTTGATTTCCATCTGCGCGGCGCCGACCTCGTGAATCAGCGTATCGACTTCGAGATCCTGCACGTCGCAGTACTCGTAGATGTCTTCGAAGAGCGGGTCGAATTCGTTGACGGCTTCGATCGAATACGCCTGGCGGCCCGTTTCCGGACGGCCCGTGCGGCCGATGGGCGGCGCGAGGGGAAGGTCCGGGTCCTTGTTCATGTCGACCAGATAGAACTCCAGTTCCGGCGCGATGATGGGCTTCCAGCCCTTCGCTTCATAGAGTTCCAGCACACGGCGCAGCACGCGGCGCGGCGAGATTTCGACCGGCGTGCCGTCGAAGTGGACGCAATCGTGAATCACCTGGGCCGTGGGATCGACGGCCCACGGAATGATGCGGATGGTGGCAGGGTCCGGCACGCAGACCATGTCGGGGTCGGTGACGCCGGTGAGGGTGCCGTCTTCCGGGTAGTCGCCGGTGACGGTCTGGATCATCACGGCTTGCGGCAGCCGCATGGATTCGCCCGATTCGAACTTGCTGCGCGGAATGATCTTGCCGCGCGCGATGCCCGCCATGTCGGGGATGATGGCTTCGATTTCGGTGATGTGGTGTTTCTTCAGGAATTCGTCGATTTCATGCATTTTCGTTCTCTCTGTCTTGTGCGGGCCGGCTTCAGGCGTGGGCGGTGCGAGGTGCCTCGGCATTCAGCCTGTCGGCCCCGCCCGGTATTCGGGCCAGCATGCGTGCGCGGCAGGCGTCGCCGAAGGCACGGAAGATTGCGGTGGAAAGGGCGTCTTCGGCATGCTTCCATTCCGGATGCCACTGCACGCCCAGCGCGAAGGTGCGCGCGTTTGCCACGCGCACGGCTTCGATCAGGCCATCGGGCGCGTACGCTTCGGCTACGAGTCCTGCGCCGAGTGTCGCAATTCCTTGACCATGCAACGAGTTCACGCGTGCCTCGTGCGCGCCTTGCAGGAAGCGTTGCAGCATGCCTCCCGCGGCGAGTTCGATGGCATGCGCCGGACCGTATTGCTGGTCGAGCGGATCGCCCTTGTTTTCGCGGTGGTCGTCAAGACCCTCCACGTCGTGGACCTTCTGGTGCAGCGTGCCGCCGTACACCACGTTCAGCTCCTGGAAACCGCGGCAGATCGCGAGCACCGGCACGCCGGCCTCGATCGCGGCACGCATGAGCGGCAGCGTGGTGGCGTCGCGGTGGGCGTCGTGCAGCGTGCCCGGCTCGCTCGGCGTGCCGCCGTAGCGGCGCGGCTCGACGTTCGAATAGCTGCCCGTGAAGAGCAGGCCGTCCACGGCGTCGAGCACGTCGGCCGTGGCCTGACGCTCGCCGAGCGCGGGCAGCACGAGCGCGAGTGCGCCGGCGCCATCCACGGCGGCGGCGATGTACTTCTCGCCCGTCGTGTGCGACGCGTGCGGTCCCATCATGGTTCGGTCGGCAGTGACGCCGACGAGGGGTTTCATTCGCATAGCTAAAGTTTGACTTCCTTGACCCGGGCAATGCGCAAATATCCGGTATTGCGAAATGCCGCGGGCGTGACATGACCTTGCAACCCTGCTTCGAGGCAAGGCCGCAATCTGGTTCGCAGAACGAAGAGCGTAGCTAACGCACCGCACTGCGCGTGGAGATCATGTAGGCGGTTCGTTTCGTGCTGGGCTGGGGCGGCGCGAGCGTGTTCAGACGTGCACAACCCCATCGTTCACAGGCGACGGCTTTTGGCCACGCTTGCGATCGACGACAACAAAAACGAACGGCGCAGGAAGGAGAGGCGCTACGGCAGCAGTGAAGCCACTTCGTCCGTATGGACGGCGATGAAAGCGCGAGCGGACACGACGTTGTGGCGCCGGACCGAACGGCGGGAAAGAATCGTGAAGATGGACAGAAGCAGGCGAGGGGCAAGCCTGCCGCCACTGCCATCGGCGATGGCGGCCGAGTCACTGCGAAGACACCTCGCATGACTTCGATCCCATCTGACCAGAGGGCCACGGACTCTCACAATTGCACTCGACTGGGTGACGTTGAACATGGGTATTCGGGTCAATAACGCTAAAAATACGTAAACGGCGAGCGTTGCATCGACCGGAACGCGGCCGGCTCCGAAGGTTCTTCGCTCTGCTACACGCCTTGCTGCGCTGCGTTGTAGCGGCGGGAACTTTCTGACTTCCGACCTGTGAACCAGCATATACGAGCCAAAAAGGGCGTCAATTATTTTTTACGCTTTTTATGTCAGCACTTTCCCGAGTTCCCCCGCATAAGCGGACCTGCACCGAAGATGTGCCACACTGTCGAAGCATTTCGAATGACTTACAGGGGTTTGTACCGACAGAAAAAAAAGCAAACTGATTAGAATATTCAACACGTCCGCGCCGGGTCGTACGTGCGCGCTCTTTTGTTAACGGTTCCTTAAAACGTGTCCGAGTCTGCATCGATGTCTTCCGAAGTTGCTACGCGGTTGCGTTACGTCCGCAAGCGCTATGGCCTTTCCCAGCGCGAGCTGGCCAAGCGGGCGGGCGTCACGAACGGCGCGATCTCGCTGATCGAACAAAGCCGGGTCAGCCCCTCGGTCGGGTCGTTGAAGAAACTGCTCGAATGCATACCCATGAGCCTCGCGGAATTCTTCACGTTCGATCTGAGCGATGAGGGCAGCGTGGTTTCGCGGCGCGGCGAGATGCCGAATCTCGGCAACGCGGCCATCGAGTTCTATCTCGCGGGCGCGAACATGAAAGACCGCAACATGTGCATCATGCGCGAGGTCTATCAGCCGCTCGCCGACACGGGCCCGGAAATGCTCGTGCATGCCGGGCACGAAGGCGGCATCGTGGTCACCGGGCAACTCGAGCTCACGGTGGAAACCACGACCTGGCTGCTCGACCCCGGCGACAGCTACTACTTCGAAAGCCGCTTCCCGCACCGTTTTCGCAATCCCAGCGCGAACGACGTTTGCGAAGTGGTGTCGGCAAACTCGCCGCCCACTTTCTGATCGCGCGAACCCTGGCCGTGAGCCGCCGCGAGACGCGGCGCGCCCGGCAAACCGCACAACATTGAGGCATCCTGATGGAAAAGAAAACTCTCGCTTACTGGCAGGACAAGGCCGCGACGCTTTCGATCGAAGGCCGCGCATTTATCGACGGCGCTTATCGCGACGCCTATTCGGGCCGCACGTTCGACTGCGTGAGTCCGATTGACGGCCGCGTGCTCGCAAGCGTGGCCGACTGCGGCGCCGCCGACGTGGATGCCGCCGTGGCCGCCGCGCGCCGCGCCTTCGACGCGCAGGTGTGGGCCGGTCTCAATCCGCGCGCACGCAAGGCCATCCTGCTGCGCTGGGCCGCGCTGATGCGCGAGCATCTGGACGAACTCTCGCTGCTGGAAACGCTCGATGCGGGCAAGCCGATCGGCGATACGACCACGGTCGACGTGCCGGGCGCGGCGTACTGCGTGGAATGGTTCGCGGAAGCGATCGACAAGGTCGGCGGCGAAGTGGTGCCGGCCGATCACCATCTCGTGGGCCTCGTCACGCGCGAGCCGATCGGTGTGGTCGCGGCCGTAGTGCCCTGGAACTTCCCGATCCTGATGGCTTCGTGGAAGTTCGGCCCCGCGCTGGCTGCGGGCAACAGCGTGGTCCTCAAGCCTTCGGAAAAATCGCCGCTCACCGCCATTCGCGTGGCGCAGCTCGCGCATGAAGCGGGCATTCCGGCGGGCGTGTTCAACGTGCTGCCGGGCGGCGGCGAGCCCGGCAAGCTGCTCGCGCTCCATCGCGACGTGGACTGCATCGCGTTCACGGGGTCGACGGGCGTGGGCAAGCAGATCATGCAGTATGCGGGCCAGTCGAATCTCAAGCGGACGTGGCTGGAACTGGGCGGCAAGTCGCCCAACATCGTGCTGGCCGATTGCCCGGATCTCGACCGTGCTGCGAACGCCGCGGCCGGCGCGATCTTCTACAACATGGGCGAAATGTGCACGGCCGGCTCGCGCCTGCTCGTGCATCGCGACATCAAGGACGCGTTCCTCGCGAAGCTCGTGGAAGCCGCGCGCAACTACGTGCCGGGCAATCCGCTCGATCCGAAGGTGTCGATGGGCGCGATCGTCGATAAAATCCAGCTCGAACGCGTGCTCTCGTATATCGAGGCAGGCCGCAAGGAAGCGAAGCTGCTGCTGGGCGGCGAACGCGTGAAGGAAGAAACGGGCGGCTACTATATCGAGCCGACCGTGTTCGACACGCATCACGACGCGAAGATCGCACGCGAAGAGATCTTCGGGCCGGTGCTTTCGGTCATCACGTTCAGCACGATCGACGAAGCGGTTCGCATTGCCAACGATAGCGACTACGGCCTTGCCGCCGCCGTCTGGACCGCGAACCTCACGAACGCTCACGAGATCTCGCGCCGCCTGCGTGCGGGTACCGTGTGGGTCAACTGCTACGACGAAGGGGGAGACATGAACTTCCCGTTCGGCGGTTTCAAGGAATCGGGCAACGGCCGCGACAAGTCGTTGCACGCACTGGAGAAGTACACCGAGCTGAAGTCCACGCTCGTGCGGCTGCGCTAAAGGATTCGCAAGCCAGCGCGGCGGCAGGCACGGAAAGCCTGCCGCCGCGTTCCCAATGAATCCGACCGCCGTGGCGCGCCTTTTCGATTCAATGCGCTGCGGTCCATTCAATCAGGTCATTGCATGACTGCCATCATTCATGGCGACGGCGCGATTCGCCGTCAATCGCTTTACGGCTCCTCTATCGAAAACACTTACGGCGGCGTGCTGTCGTTCATGCGACGCAACTACACGCGCGAACTCGAAGGCGTGGATGTCGCCGTGTCGGGCGTGCCGCTCGATCTCGCCGTCACGTACCGCTCGGGCGCGCGCCTCGGCCCCGGCGCCGTGCGTGCCGCGAGCGTGCAGCTTGCCGAGCTGCACCCCTACCCGTGGGGCTTCAATCCGTTCGATACGCTCGCCGTGACCGACTACGGCGACTGCTGGTTCGACGCGCACAATCCGCTTTCGATCAAGCCGGCGATCGTCGAACATGCGCGCACGATCCTGCGCTCGAACGCGAAGATGCTCACGTTCGGCGGCGATCACTTCATCACGTATCCGCTGCTGATCGCACACGCGGAGAAGTACGGCAAGCCGCTTTCGCTGATCCACTTCGACGCGCATTGCGACACGTGGGCCGACGATTCGCCCGATAGCCTCAATCACGGCACGATGTTCTACAAGGCGGTGAAGGAAGGCCTGATCGATCCGAAGACCTCGGTGCAGGTGGGCATCCGCACGTGGAACGAGGACTTTCTCGGCATCAATATCCTCGACGCAGCCTGGGTGCACGAGCACGGCCCGGCGGCGGCGCGCCAGCGCATCCTGGACATCGTGGGCGAGAGGCCGACCTATCTGACCTTCGATATCGACTGCCTCGATCCGGCCTTCGCGCCGGGAACGGGCACGCCGGTGGCGGGCGGTCTTTCGTCGGCGCAGGCGCTTTCGATCGTGCGCGGCCTCGAGGCCGTGAACCTGATCGGCGCGGACGTGGTGGAAGTGGCGCCCGCCTACGACCAGAGCGAAATCACCGCGATCGCGGCGGCGCACATCGCGTGCGACCTGCTGTGCCTGTGGCGCCAGCGCAAGGCGGCGGGCAAGTAATCCGATGCGGGAGCGCCGTGCTAGCGCTCCACGAGCGGTCCCAGATTGGCGCGCACGCGCTGAAGCATCTGGCTGAACTGCTCGGCTTCTTCAGGCGTGAAGCCCGCGAGGGCTTCCGCCTGCACCTCGTCTCCCACGCTGCGTGCCGCAGTGAGCACGCGTTCGGCCTTCGGCGTGAGGCTCACCTGCAACTCGCGCCGGTCGTTCGGGTTCGCCGTGCGCGCAA
The DNA here is from genome assembly GCF_905220215.1 of Paraburkholderia sp. J12. Lineage (NCBI taxonomy): Bacteria > Pseudomonadati > Pseudomonadota > Betaproteobacteria > Burkholderiales > Burkholderiaceae > Paraburkholderia > Paraburkholderia sp. J12. The sequence goes on along the minus strand of NZ_CAJMZC010000003.1, from coordinate 386,696 downwards.
CCCAACCTTTCTCCTCCAGTCTTTCCAGCAGCCGCCCGGCCGAGATCGGCGCCACTTCCAGGCGCTGGGCCAGGCTCACCTGGTTCATGTCGCCATAGTGCGCGAGGTACGCGATGATCCGGGCCTGCGCGCGCGTGAGGTCGAGCGAAGCCTTTGCCAGGTCGTCGTAGCGCTTGCCGTATAGCCGGCCCACGTCGGCGATCAAAAAGCCGAAGCGTTTCTCAAGATCGGTAGTCATGGCGCGATTATACGGATGCCTCGTGACGCGGGCGTGCACGCGCGGCGCAGGCGCCCCAGGTCGATTTCCCGATTGCACGCGGCGCGGCGATTCGTATAATAAGCCTGCTTATTATCTCTCCACGCTCCGTTTCTCACACGATGACAGCAGCCGCGCAGGGCGGCCAGGCCGCGCCGCTCAACCGGGGCATGATCACGCTCTCGATCATGCTCGCCACGCTGATGCAGACGCTCGACAGCACCATCGCCAACGTCGCGCTGCCGCACATGCAAGGCTCGATGGCGGCGTCGCAGGACGAGATCACGTGGGTGCTCACCTCCTATATCGTTGCGGCCGCAATTGCCACGCCGCTCACGGGCTGGCTGGCCGACCGGCTGGGCGCCAAGCGCCTGCTCGGCTTCGCGATTGCGGGCTTTACGCTGGCTTCCGCGCTGTGCGGGCTTTCGGAGACGCTCGGTGAGATCGTGGCTTCGCGCCTGCTGCAAGGGGTATTCGGCGCATCGCTGGTGCCGCTTTCGCAGTCGATCCTGCTCGACATCAATCCGCGCGACCGCCAGGGCCAGGCCATGGCCGTATGGGGCATGGGCGTGATGGTGGGCCCCGTGCTCGGCCCCACGCTGGGCGGCTGGCTCACGGACAGCTACAACTGGCGCTGGGTATTCTTCATCAACGTGCCGATCGGCGCGTTCGCGTTCTTCGGCGTTTCGACCTTCATGCCCGCGCGCGATCCGGCGCGGCAGGTGCGCTTCGACCTGTTCGGCTTCACCACGCTCGCGCTGGCTATCGGTGCGTTGCAGGCGCTGCTCGATCGCGGCGAGCAGCTCGACTGGTTCGGCTCGATGGAGATCCGCATCGAGGCGCTCATTTCCGCCTTGAGCTTCGCGTTTTTCGTCGTGCATACGGCGAGTTCCGGGCCCGGCACGTTCTTTCGCTACCAGTTGCTCAAGGACCGCAATTTCGCCACGGGTACCTTCTTCATCTTCGTGATCGGCGCGGTGCTCTATGCCACGCGCGCGCTGCTGCCGCCCATGCTGCAGAACCTCATGGGTTATCCAGTGGCCACCACGGGCCTCGTCACCGCGCCCAGCGGCGCCGGCACGATGATCGCCATGCTGGTCGCCGGGCGCATGCTCAAGCACGTGGATGCGCGCGCGCTGCTGCTGTTCGGCTTCGTGGTGTCCGCGTATGCGCTGTGGCAGATGATGCAGTACACGATAGTGCTTTCGGTGTCGGACATCGTCTGGCCCGGCGTGGTGCAGGGCTTCGGGCTGGGTTTCGTGTTCGTGCCGCTTTCGGCGCTCACGTTCTCCACGCTCACGCCCGAACTGCGGGCGGACGGCACGGCCACCTATAGCCTCATGCGCAACATCGGCAGCAGTATCGGCATTTCGATCGTGCAGACCTTCGTCACGCGCGGCACGCAGGTCGCGCACTCGGATCTCGCCGCGCACGTTACGCCCTTCAATCCTGCGTTCCAGACGATGCTGTCTTCCGGTTCGAGTTACGATCTCGCTGTGCTCAACCAGGCCATCACGCAGCAGGCGCAGATGATCGCCTATCTGAACGACTTCAAGATGATGTTCGTCGCGACGCTGCTGGTGATTCCGCTGCTCGTGCTGGTGCGGCCTTCGGGCAGCAGCGGCCCGGCCGCGGAGGCGAGCCACGCCGCGATGGATTAGGCGTTCCCGACTCTTTACCTTCTTGTCCTGCACCGCGTGTACCCTGGCCGCGGTGCGCTATTCATTGGTCTCATGCTTTCCGCTGTTTCGATCCTGCTGCCCGTGTTCGGGCTCATCTTCGCGGGCTTCGCGTGCCGCCGCTTCGGCCTGCTCGGTCCGGCTGCCGCTTCCGAACTGAACCGCTTCGTGGTGTGGCTCGCGCTGCCTGCGCTGCTCTTCGACATCCTCGCGCATGCCACCTGGCACGAGCTCTATCAGCCCGCGTTCGTCGCGGCGTTCGGCGGCGCGGGGCTGATCGTGTTCCTGGCCGTGGTGGGCGTGCGGCTCTTCCTGCGCCGGCCGCTTGCGGACGCCAGCATCGACGGTCTCGCGGCCGCCTATCCGAATACCGGCTACGTAGGCTTTCCGTTGTGCATGATCGCGTTCGGCCCGTCGAGCCTCACGCCCACCACCATCGCGACGATCCTCGTGGTCTGCGTGCTGTTCGCCATTGCGATCGTACTGATCGAAATCGGGCTGCAAAGCGAGCGGCGTCCGCACCGCCTCGCGATCAAGGTGGTGCGCTCGCTGCTGCGCAATCCGTTGCTGGTGGCGCCTGCGCTGGGCGCGGCGGTGTCGGCCGCGCATGTCACGTTGCCGGCGAGCGCGGAAACCTTCCTCAAGCTGCTGGGCGGCGCGGCCAGCCCGTGCGCGCTCGTGAGCCTCGGGCTGTTCCTCGCGGAGCGCAGGGGCGCCGCCGAGGCGCCGCGCGAATCCTCGTGGTGGCTCACGCTTGCGAAGCTCGTGGCGCAGCCGGCGCTCACCTGGTGGCTCGCCGAGCGCGTGTTCGCGCTGCCGGTTCCGCTCGCGCAGATGGCCGTGTTGCTCGCAGCGCTGCCCACGGGCACGGGGCCGTTCATGCTGGCGGAGTACTACCGGCGCGAGGCGCACGTGACGTCGCGCGCGATCCTGCATTCGACGGTGGGCTCGCTCGCGACGCTCACGGTGCTGTTGCTGCACCTACAGCATTGAAGTGGAAGGGCGCGGCACGCCGCTTGCTGGAGACGAAGCGTTCGAACCATTCGAATCAAGAAGGAGGGCTCGATGATGAAGACGCTTCGACGCAGCGGCGCGGCGCTCGCGCTGGTGCTAATCACGGTGTTCGGCTCCGGCGCCTGCACACTGGGCGGCGCGGCCGCGGGCGGCTACGTTGGCAACAAGGTGACCAACGGCAGCGCGGTGGGCACGGTGGGCGGCGCGGTGGCGGGCGGCGTGGCCGGTTACGAACTCAGCAAATGAGTCTGGGTGGCGAGGCTGGGGGCACGGGAGCCGCTTGCCGCGAATTCCCGTGCCGGATCGTGCAAATAGCGCTTCGGTTGCCGCTTACTTCACCGCCCCCAGCGCCAGCCCCTTCACCATATATCGCTGCAACCAGGCAAACACCACGGAAACGGGCAAGGTGGCGGCGAGCGTAGCCGCCATCACGAGTTCCCATTCCACGGTGTACTTGCCGGCCACCATGTCGGTGACCTGCACCGTGAGCGTCTTGTTCTCGGGCGAGCGGATCAGCGTATAGACCACCGCAAACTCGTTCCAGGCGCTGATGAACGTGAAGATCGCCGTCACGACCACGGCAGGCACCGCGAGCGGCAGGAACACGCGGAACACGGCGCCGGTGCGGCTGCAGCCTTCCAGCCACGCCGATTCTTCGAGATCGCGCGGCACGGTCTGGAAGTACGACGAGAGCATCCACACCGCGAAGGCGATATTGAACGCAGCATACGACACGATCACGCCGATCTTCGAATCGACGAGATTGCCGTCGCCCCACGGGATCATCGCGGCGAGGCGGAACAGGCCCACCACCAGCAGGATGGGCGAGAGCATCTGCGTGACGAGCAGGAACTGGCGATAGAGCCCGCGGCCGCGAAACGGAAAGCGCGCGAGCGCGTAGGCGGCGGGCAGGCTCACGGCGAGCGCGAGCGCGGTGGACAGCACGCTCACCACAATGCTGTTGCGCAGCGCGACGCCGAAGTTGGCGGCCTCCCACATATCCACGTAGTTCTGCCAGCGCCAGTGCACGGGCAGCCAGCGCGCCGGATAGACGAACACTTCGGACGCGGGCTTGAACGACGTGAAGAACATCACGGCGAACGGAAACAGCACCGCCACCACGAGCGGCGAGAGCACAAGCCAGCAGAGGATCGAACGTTTGAGCTTGCTGTTCATGCGAGATCTCCTTCCGCGCTGCCGCCGCGCTTTGCCTGCAACTTCAGATAAGCCACGGAGAACGCGAACAGGATCACGAGCATCACGAGCGAGACCGCCGCCGCCTGGCCCGGCCGGCCGAGCCGGAAGCCCAGTTCGTAGAGATAGGTCACGAGAATGTGGGTGCTGTCGTCGGGGCCGCCCTGCGTCATGACCCAGATGATCGGAAACGAGTTGAACACGTAGATCACGTTCAGCAGGATCGCCATGTTGATGAACGGCTTGAGCAGCGGCAGCGTGAGCTGGCGGAACTGCTGCCAGGCGCTCGCGCCGTCGATGCGCGCCGCTTCGTAGATGTCGCCCGGCACCGAGGAGAGCCCGCCCAGCAGGATCGTGGTGGTGAACGGGATCGAGACCAGGATGCCCACGGCGATCTCGACGGGAAAGGCGTATTCGGGCGTCGCGAGCCAGTGGATCGGCCCCGAAGTGAGGCCAAGGCGCTGCAGCGTGACGTTGACCATGCCGTAGTCGTCGTTGAACGCCCAGCGCCACACCACGGCGGTCATCGTGAGCGAGACGGACCAGGGCAGCATGATGATCGTGCGCGCTACGCCGCGGCCGTAGAAGTCCTGGTTGAGCACGAGCGACACCGGCACCGAGATCAGCACCGTGCCGGTCACCACGAAGAAGGTCCAGATAACCGTGTTCTTGAGCGCCGAGAGGAACACCGGGTCGCCCAGCACGGCGGAGAAGTTCGCGAGCCCGCTGAAGTCGCGGATCTGCCCGAAGCGCGAGACGTCGTGCAGCGCGTAGTACACGATGTTGAAGATCGGATAGCTGATGATGAACAGCGCGAGCACGAGACTCGGCACGATCAGGAGCCAGGGTGCGCGGGGCACGGCGACGGCACGGGGGGAGCGGCTCATGCGGGGGGATTCGCGGGTTCGGTCGGGAGCGCCGCCCTCAGCCGCACCGGCTGGCTGCGCTTGGCCCGAATGTTTCAGGGGACCGGAAGTCATGTCGGTAGGTCGTCGTGGCGCGTCGAAACGTCGACACAGTGGAACGGTGAAGCGGTGAAACGACTTCGGCGCCCCGGCGCGCGCGCTTTCTACAGTGTAGATCGATGTAGAGGTTGCGCACGCACCGGGGCGAGGCTTACTTGCCGAGCGACTTGTTGGCTTCGTCGGCGGCCTGGTTCAGCGCGTCCGCAGGCTTGGCCTTGCCGAGGTAGATCGACTGCATGGCGTTCGTCACGGCCTTGGCGGTGTCTTCCCAGCCCGTCACGGTCGGCGCGAACTTCGCGTGCGGCAGCAGCGCGACGAAGGCCTTCGTGTCCGGATCCTGGAAGGCCGGGTCGGTCGCTTCAGCCTTGGTGGTCGGCAGGAAGCCTTCCGTGCTCGTGAACTCCACGCGCGGCTGCTTCGTGAACAGGAAGTCGAGGAACTTCCATGCTTCCTTCTTCACCTTCGAGTTCTTGAACATCATGATCGAGTCGGTCACCGCGTAGGTGGCCGGCGTCGTGCCCACCGGGATCGGGTCGATGCCGTACTTGATGTTCGGGGCTTCCTTCTTCAGCTGCTTGGCGAGGAACGGTGCCGAGATCATCATCGCCACGCGGCCCTGCTTGAAGAGGTTCTGCACGTCTTCGCGGCTGTAGCCCGTCACGCCCGGCTCCGTGAGGCCGTCGTCGATCAGCTCCTTGTAGAGCGTCGCGGCCTTGATGCCGGCCGGCGAATTGAATGCGGCCTTGCCGTCCTTGCCCACCACCTCGCCGCCGTTGGTCCACAGCGCGTAGTAGAAGTACACGTCGGTTTCGATTTCCTTGCCTTGCAGACCGAAGCCGGCGATGCCCTTGGCCTTGAGCTTCTTCGAGGCGTCGATCACGTCGTTCCAGGTCTTCGGACCGTTCGGATAGCCAACCGATGCCAGCATGTCCTTGTTGTAGTACAGGGCGCGGGCCGAAGCGGCGATCGGCAGACCATAGATCTTGCCGTTGATCTCGCCGGGTGCCAGGAACGGGCCGATGAAGCGGGCCTTGAAGGCCGGGTCCATGTAGCCGTCGAGCGGCTCGGCAATGTCGTCCTTCACGAAGTCGAGCAGCCAGCGCGTGCCGATGATCGCGAGGTCGGCGTTCGCGCCGCCGGAGATATCCGTTTGCAGCTTCTGTTGCAGCGAGTCCCAGTTCACGTCTTCGATCTTGATCGTGGTGCCGGGATTGGCGGCCTCGAACTCCTTGGCCATTTTTTCGAAGTACGGAGCGGTCGCGTCGCTGTAGTGCGCGACGGTCACGCGGACCGTATCGGCGTGCGCCGCGACCGTAATGCCCGCGAAAGCGAGCGCAACGGCGAGCTTGCCAAGCGTGGTGGTTGCTCGTTGCTGAAACGACATTCTCTCTCTCCTAAGGTGGTTGTTCCTGGCTGTTGCAGGTTCTTGCCGTCGCCGTGGCCCGGTCGCCGGGTTGCTTTGTTTGAAAAAATCCTACAGGATGAAAAAAACGTTGTCACCTGGGAAACGCGATATTGTTTTTCACTCGGTGTTTTGCCTAACATGCTGTAAAACAGGGGAATTCCTGCGCTGCAGCAGGCTGCGCAGTGCGCGTTAACCCCAATGTCGCCGCGCATCATGCGGCAGGTCTGTTGGAAATTTACAGGTCCGGCGGCACGGCTGGCGGACCGTTTCGGAGAGCCGAACATGAGCCGGGTGGTGCTGGTGACGGGCGCGAGCGGCGGCATAGGCCGCGCGCTGTGCAAACGCTTTCTCGACGCGGGCGAGATCGTGCTCGCGCTCGATCGCAACGAGGCGGGTGTCGAGGGGCTCGTGGTGGAATTCGGCGGCGCGCGTCTCACGCCGCTCGTTGCCGACGTGAGCGATGCCGACGCCCTCGCGGGTGCCGTCGCGGCGGGTGTGGCCGCGCGCGGTCCGGTGGACGTGGTGGTGGCGAACGCGGGCGGCGCGCTCGGCACGACGCTCGCGCACACGGACGCCGCGAAATGGCGGCGCGACGTCGAGCTGAATCTGAATGGGGCCTATTACACGGTCGAAACGGTGCGCCAGTCGATGATCGACCGGCGGCGCGGGGCGATCGTGCTGATCGGCTCGGTGAACGGCCTCACGGCGCTCGGGCATCCCGCGTACAGCGCGGCGAAGGCGGGTCTCGTGAGCTACACGAAGGCGCTCGCGATCGAGTTGGGCCAGTACGGCATCCGCGCGAATCTGGTTTGCCCGGGTACGGTGAAAACGCCCGCGTGGCAGGCGCGCGTCGACCGGCACCCGCAGATCTTCGAAGAACTCAAGAAGTGGTATCCGCTCGGCGACGTGGCCGAGCCCGGCGATATTGCCGACGCCGTGCAGTTTCTCGCCTCGCCGCAGGCGCGCGTGATTACGGGCGTGGCGCTGCCCGTGGACGCCGGCCTCATGGCCGGCAACCGGATGATGGCTAACGAGCTGACGCTCGATCCGCTTTAAACGGCCAGCAACAAACCGGCGAACCGGCGAACCGATAAACCGACAAATCAGCAGACGAATCCGCGCAGCACACCGAAACGAATCGGCGGCGAGGCGCAACCAGCGAACGAGGACAGCATGGCAGCGGTACAACTGAACGGCATCTACAAGCGCTACGGCGAGACCCAGGTCGTGCACGGCGTCGATCTGGCGATCGAGGACGGAGAATTCGTCGTGCTGGTCGGCCCGTCGGGTTGCGGCAAGACCACGCTCATGCGCATGATCGCCGGCCTCGAAGACATCAGCGGCGGCGACCTCACCATCGGCGGCACGCGCGCGAACAGCCTGCCGCCGCAGCAGCGCAACGTGTCGATGGTGTTCCAGAGCTACGCGCTCTATCCGCATCTTTCGGTGTACGACAATATCGCGTTCGGTCCGCGCATTCGCAAGGAGCGCGAAAACGCGTTCAAGCCGCGCATCGAAGCCGCTGCGAAGATGCTCAATCTCTCGAACTATCTGGAGCGGCTGCCGCGCGCGCTTTCGGGCGGCCAGCGCCAGCGCGTGGCGATGGGGCGCGCCGTGGTGCGCGAGCCGGACCTCTTTCTCTTCGACGAACCGCTCTCGAATCTCGACGCCAAGCTGCGCGTGCAGATGCGCACCGAAATCAAGGCGCTGCACCAGCGCCTGCGCAACACCGTGGTCTACGTGACGCACGATCAGATCGAGGCGATGACGATGGCCGACCGCATCGTCGTGATGAACTCGGGCCGCATCGAGCAGATCGGCCGGCCGCTCGACCTCTACGACAAGCCGGGCAATCTGTTCGTGGCGGGTTTTCTCGGCTCGCCTTCGATGAATTTCGCGGCGGGCGCGGTGATGAGCGATGCGCGCGGCACGGCGCTCGTGCTCGACGACGGCGTGCGCATCGCGATTCCCGAAGGCCGCGCCGCGGCGGGCGCGCGCGTGACGCTCGGCATTCGTCCGGAGCATATCGAGGCGGGCGGCGACGTGCCGTTCAACGTCGAGGTGATCGAGCCGACTGGCGCCGAGACCCATCTGTACGGGAAAATAGGCGGTTCCACCTGGTGCGTCACCACGCGCGCCCGGCCGCAGGTCGAGCCGGGGCAGCGCATGACGCTCGGTCTGCCTTTCGCGCACCTGCATCTGTTCGACACGGAAAGCGGCAAGCGGCTCGATTGAGACTGAATACGACGTAGCGTCGGGCGCATCGGTCCATTCATGGGAATTCAAGCTTGCCGGTCTCCAACCTGATCCATCACATCCGCAACGTGGCCGAGTCGCTGCGGCCCGCCGAGCGCAAGGTCGCCGAGATGGTGCTCTCGGACATCGACTTTGCGATGCGGGCGAGCATCACGGAACTCGCGCAGCGGGCGGACGTTTCCGAGCCTTCGGTCACGCGCTTTTGCCGCGCGGTGGGCGCGCACGGGCTGCGCGACTTCAAGATGCGCCTCGCGCAAAGCGCGGCGGCCAGCGTGCCGTATGCGGCGGCGACCGCCGGGGTGGAGAGCGGGGACGAGATCGGCACGTTGCTCGACAAGGTGACCGAATCGGTCGTGCAGGGTGTGACGCATGCGCGCGCCTCGCTCGATCCGGCCGTGTTCGAGGCGGCCGTGGCGGCGCTGGGCAGCGCGCGGCGGGTCTACTTCTTCGGCGTGGGGGCGGGCTCGGGGCTCGTCGCGCAGGATGCGGCGCTGCGCATGCTGCGGCTCGATCTTGCTGCGAGCGCTTTCACCGATGCCCATCTGCAACGGCTCTACGCGGGCCTGCTCGAACCCGGCGACGTGGCGTTCGCGATCTCGCAGTCGGGGCGCAGCGTGGAAGTGAACGAAAGCATCCAGATCGCGAAGGAGCGCGGCGCGACCACCATCGCGCTCACCAACGCGGGCTCGCGGCTCGCATGGGTGGTGGACATTCCCTTGTTGTTGCGCGTGCCCGCGGCCGACGAGCCGCATACGCCCGGCGTGTCGCGCATCGCGCATCTGGCCGTGATCGATGCGCTCGCGATCGCCGTCGCGCTGGGTCTTGCCCCCAAGACGCTCGAAAAGATGCGCGACGCCCAGGCGCGCAGCGACGGCGAAAGCGGCGCGATGCCGGAAGCCGCGGGCGACGCACCCTGAGCCGCTGTCGCGCCGACGCGGACGTGCTCAGCCCGCCTGCATGCGCGGCGTGAGCTTCACCGGCATCGTGTCCGGCACCATCGTGAACTGCTGGATCTCGGTGATCTTCGCGGGGTCGATCGTCAGTTCGAGCGTGAATTCCTTCATCAGCATCGAAAGCGCGAGGCGCATCTCCACCGTGGCGAGATGGCGCCCCGGGCACACGCGCGGTCCCGCGCCGAACTGCAGATAGGCGCGCACGTCGTGGGCGCCTTGCGATTCGCCCGCCGAGGCGTCGCGCTCGTGGCGTCGCAGCCAGCGGTACGGATCGTAGCGCTGCGGATCGGCGAAGTTTTTCTCGTCGAGCATGGCCGGGCGCGAGATGAAGAACATGCGCGTGCCCTTCTTCAGCGCCACGTCGCTTACCGTCACGTCTTCGAGCGGCTCGAACGAATGGATCGAAGCCACGGGGCGCAGGCGCGTGGCTTCGATGCAGACCGCTTCGAACAGGTCGAGGTCCTTGAGGCTCGCGTAGTCGGGGCACACGGGCGCGTCGCCCAGCACGCGCCGCGCTTCGTCGCCGAGCGTGGCCTGCAAGGCCGGATCGGCGGCCAGATAAGGCATGGTCCAGGCGATCGAATCCGCCGTGGTGTCTTCGCCGGCCAGCAGCAGCGTGAGCACGTTCGCGGCGATGTGCGCGTCGGTGATCGTCGAGCCGGGTTCCTGCTGCTGCACGAGCATGGCTTCGAGCAGGTTGCGCGGCGTTTCCGAGGGGTCGTCGCGCATGCGTTCGCGCGCGCGTTCCATGGTGGCGCGCACGTAGCGATGGACCTCGGCCAGCGACGCTTCCAGCTTGCGGTCGCGCGGCAGCTTCACATAGCGCCAGTACGGAAAGAGTGCGTTGATGCGCGACATCACGCCGGGCAGGATCTGCTCCAGATGCTCCTGGATCACGCCGTGATCGCGTTCGAGCGTGCGCGGGTCGTCGCCGAAGGCGAGCGCGCTCGTGACGTCGATGGTGTAGCGCTTCAGGTCCTCGGTCATCTCCACCGTTTCGCCGCGTTGCGCCGCGCGCAGCCAGCGCGCGCGCAGGCGTGCGGTGATGTCGGCGAGCGTGGGGTAGAAGGCCTTGATGTTCGGAATCGAGAGCGCCTGCATGACGAGGCGCCGCTGCGGCTCCCACGCGGCGCCCTCGGCGGAAAAGAGGCCGTTGAAGCCCATTTCGCTGAACACCGCTTCGACCGGCTGATAGCGGCGGTAACGGTGCGGGCGCTCGCGCATGATGCCCTGGATCACTTCGGTGTCGGTCCAGACGGTGATGGGCACGCCGGCGATTTCGAAGCGGTACGGCGCGCCCAGTTCGGCGGCCCATTGTTCGAGTATCCGGTGCAGGCGCGGCGGCGAAAGCTGGAGCAGATTGCCGAGCAGCGGCAGGCCGCGGGGGCAGGGCAGATCGGCGACGCTGCGCAGCGTCGTGCGGGGTCCGGCGGATACCGTGCTCATGGTCGGGTCCTGGGCATGAAGTGGCGGGGCGCGAGTGCCGCTAGTGTGCGCTAGTGTGCATTAGGCTGACGTTTCGTGCCGGGTGCCGACCCGCCGCGATGCGAGCGCCGCTGCGCCGGATCGGGCGCGATCATAGCGGCGCCGGCGCCGCGCCTTCCATGTACCCGAAGCGCCGCGAAAGCCGCTGTGCCGCGGCCATCAGGTCCTGGGCGGGCCGGCCATCGGGGGCGGTGTCGAGGATGCCCGAAGGGCCCATCAGCGCGAGCACGAGGCACACGCTGCCGGTGTGATCGAAGACCGGCGCGGCCACCGTGACGATGCCCGGCACCGGTTTGTCGAGCGCCGTGTCGAGGCCTGCCGCGCGGATCGCTGCGAGCCGTTCGCGAAACGCCTTCGTTTCGCCCGCGCCGGGGCGCGTGCCTGCGAGACGCAACGCGTCCTGTTCGAGCAGTTCGGCGCGCACTTCGTCGTCGAGCCAGGCGGCCAGCACGCGCCCGATTGCCGTGTTCACGAGCGACATCACCGTGCCGGGCCGCAGGCTCACGTGGAGCGGCCAGGCCGATTCTTCGAGCCGCACGACAGTCGGGCCGAGCGGCCCCGGCACGGCCAGCGCCACGCTCATGCCGGTGGCGGCGGCGAGGCTCACGAGTTCGGCGTCGGCTTCGCGCACGGGAGAAAGCCGCGCGAGGCCGATCAACCCCAGTTCGAGACTGAGTGGGCCGGCTTCGTAGCGGCCCGCCGCGTCGCGGGCAATGAGACCGATCTTCTGCAGGCTCACCAGATGACCGAACGCTTTCGCGCTCGCCATGCCGGCCGCCGCCGCGAGGTCGCGCAGCGCGAGCGGCGTGCCGGCCGCGACGAGGGCCGCGAGCAGCTCGCCCGTCACGTCGAGCGACTGGATGCCGCGTTGCGGTTTGCCGGCGGTGGTGTCGTCGGGCTGCGTGTCGGTTTGTGCTTCGGTCTGCATATCGGGCGCGGCCGGTGGGCTTACTCGGGGCATATCGGGTTCGGAGTCGGGGCAAAACGCGTGGCGGGAACGGCAGCGCCGATCGACCGGGCGGCTTCGCGCAGCGCGCGCACCACGGCGCCCGATGCGCGTACGTCGAGTGTGCCGCTCGCGCCGATGGCGGTGAGCGTGAGGCGAAGCTCGCCGGATGCATCGAGCACGGGCACGCAGACGCTGCTTACGCCAGGGCTGGGCGTGTCGATGGCCAGTTCGAAGCCGCGCCGGCGGATCGTCTCGAGCGTGGCGGCGAAGGCCGCATCGGCTTCGGGCTCGCGCGCCGGGTCGTGCGCGGCTCCCGCTTCCCCGGCGTAGGCGGGCTGGGCGGCCTGGCTTGCCCACATCGCATGTAGCGCCTCCGGCGAGAGGAACGCGCAGAACACGCGGCCCGTCGCCGTGCGCCGCAGCGACATCACCGTGCCCACGTGCAGGTTCACATGCAGCGGCAGGCTCGCATGCTCGTAGCGCACGATGGTGGGCCCCTGCGGCCCCGCGATACAGAGCGCCACGCTGCAGCCGAGCGCATGCGCGAGCGCCGCCGCACGCGGCACGGCTTCGCGCAACGCGGGTTGCTGGGCGAGATGCAGGAGCCCGAGGCGCAGCGCGAGCGGCCCCGGCTCGTAACGGCCCGAGAGCGCGTCGCGCTTGATGAGCCCGAGACGCGCGAGGCTCACGAGATACGCGTGGGCCTGGCCCGACGGCAATTCGCCGCTGGCCGCGAGGTCGCTGGGCGCGAGCGGCGAGCGCGCGTCGGCGAGCGCGCGCAGCAGGCGGCCGGCCACCTCCACGCTCTGAATGCCGCGCTGCGTGCGTCCGGCGGCTTCGGCGGCGGCCTCGTTGCCCGCTTCGGCCGCGTCCACGCGTTCGTTGCGACGTCTGTTCACATCGGGTTCCGGGTTCGAAAAGGGGTCCATGTTAACCGAACGGCTTGTCGCCCGGCCTTATGGCTTTCGTTAAACAATAGCAAGTAATTTCGCTATTGACAAACAAAAACACGGCGGCCTAATATGCCCTCACCCCGACATAACGCTGGATTGATTCAATTCGAAACGGGGCGAGACAAACGGACTGGCGCCATCGCGCCCGGTCCAGCCGCGCTTCGCCCCGCCTGTTTCCACAGACCCCCAACCGGTCACCACCGGCCCTGCTGGTCAAGGACCGCTGGCCCCCACGATACGGAGACTCACCATGGCAAAGGCGTTCGCATCCCAGGCCGACCTCGAAGAGAAAAAGGTCACGTTCACGCAGCTTTCCGAAAACGCCTACGCGTACACCACGGAAGGCGATCCGAATTCGGGCGTCATCATCGGCGACGACGGCGTGCTGATCGTCGATACGACGGCCACGCCGGCCATGGCGCAGGACCTTATCGCGAAGATCCGCAGCGTGACGGACAAGCCCATCCAATACGTCGTGCTCTCGCACTATCACGCGGTGCGCGTGCTGGGGGCTTCCGCGTACTTCAAGGAAGGCGCGCAGCAGATCATTGCGAGCCGCGGCACCTACGAAATGATCGTCGAGCGCGGCGAGGCCGACATGAAGTCGGAGATCGAGCGCTTTCCGCGTCTTTTCGCGGGCGTGGAAACCGTGCCGGGCCTCACGTGGCCCACGCTTGTGTTCGAGAAGGAGATCACGCTTTTCCTCGGCAAGCTGGAAGTGAAGATCGCGCATCTGGGCTCGGGCCACACGAAGGGCGACACAGTGGTGTGGCTGCCCTCGCAGAAGGTGCTGTTCTCGGGCGACCTCGTGGAATACGACGCTGCGTGCTATTGCGGCGACGCGCAGCTGGCCGACTGGCCCGCCACCCTTGAGGCACTGCGCGCGCTCGAAGCAGAAAAGCTCGTGCCGGGTCGCGGTCCCGCGCTCCTCACGCCCGCGGAAGTGAACCAGGGCCTCGACTATACGAAGGACTTCGTGACCACGCTGCTCGCGCAGGGCCGCAAGGCGGTGGAGCGCAAGCTCGACCTGAAGGCGGCGATGGCGCTCACGCGCGAGGCGATGGATCCGAAGTTCGGACATGTGTTCATCTATGAGCACTGCTTACCGTTCGATGTCTCGCGCGCGTACGACGAGGCGAGCGGGATTACGCATCCGCGCATCTGGACGGCGCAGCGCGACAAGGAAATGTGGGGCGCGTTGCAGGACTGAGGTGGGGTAAGGGCTGAAGCGCTGAGTTCTGCCGACGGCTTTGCATGGGGCAAGAGACACAACAATGATCGACTATCAAACGCTGACGTTCGACTACGCGCGCTGCCACGAACAAGGCGCGCATGCCGAACCGCGGGTGCATGCCGTGGCGGTGGTAGGCGCGGGGCCGGTGGGGCTCGCCACGGCCATCGACCTCGCGCGGCAGGGCATATCCGTAGTGCTCGTGGATGACGACTGCACCCTTTCCACCGGTTCGCGCGCCATCTGTTTTTCGAAGCGCTCGCTCGACATCTTCGATCGCCTCGGCTGCGGCGAGCGCATGGTCGAAAAGGGCGTGAGCTGGAACGTGGGCAAGGTGTTCCGCAAGGACGAGCTGGTCTACACGTTCAACCTGCTGCCCGAGAGCGGGCATCGTCGTCCGGCCTTCGTCAATCTTCAGCAGTACTACGTGGAAGGCTTCCTGCTGGAGCGCGCTCGCGAGCTGCCGAACCTGGAGATCCGCTGGAAAAGCAAAGTGACGGGGCTCGCGCAGCGCGGCACGCCCGGCACGGAAAGCGCGCACGTTGCGCTGAACGTCGAGACGCCGGATGGTCCCTATGAATTGCTGGCGCGCTACGTGGTGGCCTCGGACGGTTCGCGCAGCCCGCTGCGCACGCTGATGGGTCTCGACAGCCAGGGACGTACCTTCAAGGACCGCTTCCTGATCGCCGACGTGAAGATGGAAGCCGACTTCCCGACCGAGCGCTGGTTCTGGTTCGATCCGCCGTTCCATCCGAACCAGTCGGTGCTGCTGCATCGCCAGCCCGACAACGTCTGGCGCATCGACTTCCAGCTGGGCTGGGATGCCGACCCCGTGCTGGAAAAGACGCCCGAGCGCGTGATCCCGCGCGTGCGCGCGCTGCTGGGTCCCGATGTGAAGTTCGAGCTGGAGTGGGTGAGCATCTACACGTTCTCGTGCCTGCGCATGGAGCGCTTCCGTCACGGCAACGTGCTGTTCGCGGGCGACTCCGCGCACCTCGTCTCGCCGTTCGGCGCGCGTGGCGCGAACAGCGGCTTCCAGGACGCGGAGAACCTCGCATGGAAGCTTGCCGCCGTGCTGGAGCGACGCGCGTCCGACGCGCTGCTCGACACCTACGCGAGCGAGCGCGAATACGCGGCCGACGAGAACATCCGCAACTCCACGCGTTCGACCGACTTCATCACGCCCAAGAGTGCGGTGAGCCGCGTGTTCCGCGATGCCGTGCTCACACTCGCTCGCGAACATGCGTTTGCGCGTCAGCTCGTGAACAGCGGGCGGCTTTCGGTGCCTGCGGTGCTGCGCGAGTCGTCGCTGAACACCGCGGACGAAGATGCGTTCAGCGGCCTCATGGTGCCGGGCGCGCCCTGCACCGACGCACCGGTCGCGGATGCAAACGGCAAAGCGTCGTGGCTGCTTGCGCAACTCGGCGACTGCTTCAAAGGAGTCCTGTTTTGTGCAGCGGGCACCGCTCTGAATGTACAAACGATTGCGGCACTCGAATCGCTCGCAAAAGGCGCCGTACCCGCGAAAATCGTTGCGGTGCTCGAAGGTGAGGGTGCGGTGCCGGCAGGCCTGCCCCTGAACACGACTATCGTGCGTGACAACGCCGGGCTCGCTTCACAACGCTACGACGCGCAGGCAGGGACGTTCTATCTGATACGCCCGGACCAGCACGTTTGCGCGCGCTGGCGCCGCGTCGACGCCGATTGCGTGGCTAACGCGTTTGCCAAAGCGCTGTGCGTGGCAGGTACGGCGTAACGGCGAGTGGCTCGTACGATCGAATACAGGAAGGAGACAAGCATGCTCAACACTCAACCCAACCTCGCGCGACCCGACGACTTCTATGAAGCGCTGATCGACATGCATCGCGACCTCGACGACGTGCAAAGCCAGTCCGTCAACGCACAGCTTATCTTGCTGCTCGCGAATCATGTGGGCGAGCACGAGGCGCTCATGGATGCGATCCGTTACGCACGCGCCGGCGTGAACGCGCCCTCGTCGAACGGCACGGCACGCAAGCTCGCTGCATGAATATCAAGCACCTGCGCACGCGTTGCTCGGCGCCGAGCCGAGAAGCCACACGGCGAAGGCCCTGACGTTCGGCCCGTTGACGGTCGTGCCCACGAATGTCGTGGAAGGCCACACCGATAGCACGCCCATCTCGAACGCGAAATACGCGTCGAACTGGGAACTGTCTTCGGCGCGGGCTGGCGCGGTGGTGCGCTATCTGGTGGAGCGCGGTGTAGCGCCAGGGCGGCTTGCGGCCATCGGTCGTGCCGACAACTTTCCGCTCGTCGCCGGCAACGACGCCGCGAGCCGCGCGCAGAACCGGCGCGTGACGATTTTCGTGGAGTACTGAGGTTTTTCCGTTTGGCAGGTGCGGCCAAGGCCTGCTTTGCCGCGCCTGCCGCCACTTCGCTTTAGCTCTTATCGCCTTCGCGATGCATGGGTTGCGTTTCTTTCAGGCTTTTCGCGAGCCGCGAAGCTTCCACATAGCCCGGATTAGCCGGCCGCTTGAGGTAGCGGCCCGCGCCGCGCCGCGCACGCAGGTCGCCATTGGCCCAGACCAGTTCGCCTTGCGAGACCGTATGCGTGGGCACGCCGCGAACCGTCATGCCTTCGAACACGTTGAAGTCCACGTTCTGATGGTGGGTCTTGACTGAAATCGTGCGCGTGGCCTCCGGATCCCATACGACGACATCCGCATCGGCGCCGGCCTCGATCACGCCCTTGCGCGGGTAGAGATTGAAGATCTGCGCTGCGTTGGTGGAGGTAACGCGCACGAACTCGCTGGGCGTGAGGCGCCCTGTGTTGACACCCTGGTCCCACAGCACGGCCATGCGGTCCTCCACGCCGCCGCATCCGTTCGGAATCCTCATGAAATCGTCGCGGCCCATGGCCTTTTGCGAAGCGCAGAACACGCAGTGGTCGGTGGCGGTGGTATGCAGCAGGCCGCCTTGCAGGCCGCGCCAGAGCGCGTCGCGATGCTCCTTCGTGCGAAACGGCGGGCTCATGACGTGCGCGGCCGCACGCGTCCAGTCGGGATCGCGATAGACCGCCTCGTCGATCACGAGATGCCCGGCGAGGACTTCGCCGAACACGCGCTGACCTTCGCCACGGGCCCGGGCGATGGCTTCGAGTGCATCCCTGGCCGAAACGTGCACGATATACACCGGCACGCCTAGCACCTGGGCGATGCGGATCGCGCGATTGGCCGCTTCGCCTTCGACTTCGGGCGGCCGCGAGAGCGGATGCGCCTCCGGCCCGGTGAAGCCGCGCGCAAGCAACTGCCGCTGCAACTGGAACACGAGTTCGCCGTTTTCCGCGTGCACCGTAGGCAGCGCGCCCAGTTCGAGCGAGCGCGCGAAGCTGTTCACGAGAATTTCGTCGTCGGCCATGATGGCGTTCTTGTACGCCATGAAGTGCTTGAAGCTGGAGACCCCGTGCTCGTGCACGAGCAGGCCCATGTCGCGGTGTACGCTCTCGTCCCACCAGGTCACGGCCACGTGAAAGCCGTAGTCCGCCGCGGCCTTTTCGGCCCAGCCGCGCCACTCGCGGAACGCCTCCATCAACGGCTGCTTCGGGTTCGGAATCACGAAGTCGATGATCGACGTCGTGCCGCCCGCGAGGCCGGCGGCGGTGCCCGTGTAGAAGTCGTCGCTCGCCGTCGTGCCCATGAAGGGCAACTCCATGTGCGTGTGCGGGTCGATGCCGCCCGGCATCACGTACTGGCCGCCCGCGTCGACCACCGTCGCGCCCACGGGTGCTTCCAGTCCCTCGCCCACGGCCTGGATCGTGCCGTTTTCGCACAGCACATCCGCGCGCCAGGATTTGTCGGCGTTGATGACGGTGCCGCCTCGAATCAGGATCGCCATGATGCAATGTCTCCTTCGGTGAATGCCTTGATCGGCTAACCAGTGTGCCTACGCGCTCGCAATGCTCGGGCGCCGGCTCTTGCCGAGCTTCATCAGCACGCCGTAGACCAGCGCCGCGATCGCAAGTCCCACGAACCACGCATAGGTGTAGAGCTCCTTGAACGCGTCCGGCACGGAGGGGAACGCCGCGGGGAACGCGGTATTCAGAAAGCCGGGCAGATTCGGCAGCACGCCCGCGAGGAGCGCGATCACGGCGGCCGGATTCCAGCCGTTCGCGTAAGCATATTCGCCGTTCTCTTCGAAAAGCTGCGCCGTATCGAGCCGCGTGCCGCGAATCAGGAAATAGTCGACCATGAGGATGCCGGCCACGGGGCCGAGCAGGGCCGAGTAGCCCACGAGCCAGGTGAAGATATAGCCTTGCGTCGTGGCGAGAATCTTCCACGGCATCATCACGATGGCGATGGTGGCCGTAATCATGCCGCCCGCCTTGTACGAAATACCCTTCGGCCAGAGGCTCGAAAAATCGTAGGCCGGACCGACCAGGTTGGCGGCGAGGTTGCAGCACATGGTGTCGAGCGTGAGGATGACGAGCGCGATGCCTACGCCGACGCCTTCCATGCGGCTCGTGAGGTCGATGGGGTCCCAGATGGCCTTGCCGTAGATGACCACGGTGGCCGAGGTCACCACCACCGAGACCACCGAAAGCAGCGCCATCGGCACGGGCAGGCCCAGCGCCTGGCCCACCAGCTGGTCTTTCTGCGTCTTCGCGAAGCGCGTGAAGTCGGGGATGTTGAGCGCGAGCGTGGCCCAGAATCCCACCATGGCCGTGAGGCTCGGCCAGAAGGTGGCCCAGAACAGTCCGGCCTTCTTGCCGCCCGCCACGAATTGCGAAGGTTGCGCGAGCATCGAACCCACGCCGCCCGCCTTCGAACAGGCCCACCAGACCAGCGCGACGCACATCACCACCTTGATGGGCGCGGACCAGCTTTCGAGCCAGCGGATCGAATCCGTGCCGTGCAGGATGAAGTAGAGCTGTAATACCCAGAACAGCAGGAAGCAGGCGCCCTGGCCGATCGAGATGCCCAGGAAGGGCAGCGCGCCGCCCACGAGTGCGTTGTGCGTGAGGATGTTGGCGAGCGTGTAGATCGCGCTGCCGCCCAGCCACGACTGGATGCCGTACCAGCCGCAAGCCACGATGGCGCGCAGCAGGGCGGGCAGTTTCGCACCCTGGGTGCCGAACGACGAGCGCACGAGCACCGCGTACGGAATGCCGTACTTCGCGCCCGCGTGGCCGATCAGCAGCATCGGCACGAGCACGATGCTGTTGCCGAGCAGCACGGTGAGCACGGCCTGCCACGGCGACATGCCCTGCTCCGTGAGCCCGGCGGCAAGCATGTACGAGGCGATGTTCATCACCATGCCCACCCACAGGGCCGCGAAGTGATACCAGCGCCACGTGCGCTGCGCGACGCCGGTGGGCGCGAGGTCGTCGTTGTATAGCTCGCTTTCGCTGCGGCGCGCGCTCGCGTCGCCGGGTACCGCTGGCTGGCTCATGATGCGGGTTCTCCGTGGCTTGTCGTTGGTTGGCTGAATATCGGGCGGGGATCAGGCCGCCTTGGGATCGGCGACGCGCGCCGGATTGTTCGGATGCGTGGTCCAGTTCGCGTAGCGGCCCGAATCGACGCGCTCCATCGTGATGCACTGATCGACCGGGCACACATGCATGCATAAATTGCACCCGACGCAGTTCGCATCGACCACTTCGAAGTGGCGCTTGCCGTCGCGCGTGGCGGTGATGGCCTGGTGCGAGGTGTCTTCGCAGGCGATGTGGCACAGGCCGCACTGGATGCAGCGGTCCTGGTCGATGCGTGCCTTGATGTCGTAGTTGAGGTTCAGGTATTGCCAGTCGGTGACGTTGGGCACGGCGCGGCCGCGTACCGCGTCGAGGTTCGCGTAACCCTTGTCGTCCATCCAGTTCGAAAGGCCGTCGATCATGTCGTTGACGATACGGAATCCGTAATGCATTGCGGCGGTGCAGACCTGCACGCTGCCCGCGCCCAGCACGATGAATTCGGCGGCGTCGCGCCAGTCGGAAATGCCGCCGATGCCGGAGATGGGCAGCCCGTGCGTTTGCGGGTCGCGTGCGATCTCGGCCACCATGTGCAGCGCGATGGGCTTCGCGGCCGGCCCGCAGTAGCCGCCGTGCGTGCCCTTGCCGTCGACGGTGGGCAGCGGCGCCATGACGTCGAGATCCACGCCCACGATCGAATTGATGGTGTTGATGAGCGAGACGCCGTCCGCGCCGCCCTTGAGCGCGGCGCGCGCGCCGTGGCGAATGTCGGTGACGTTCGGCGTGAGCTTCACGAGGCAGGGCAGACGCGTGCCTTCCTTGACCCAGCGCGTGACCATTTCGATGTATTCGGGCACCTGGCCCACGGCCGCGCCCATGCCGCGCTCGCTCATGCCGTGCGGGCAGCCGAAGTTGAGTTCCACCGCGTCGGCGCCGGTGTCCTCCACCTGCGGGAGGATCCACTTCCAGTCTTCCTCCGTGCACGGCACCATCAGCGAGACGATCAGCGCGCGCTCGGGCCACAGGCGCTTCACTTCGCGGATCTCGCGCAGGTTCACTTCCAGCGGGCGGTCGGTGATCAGCTCGATGTTGTTCAGGCCCGCGATGCGCTGGCCGCGCCAGGTGGTGGCGCCGTAGCGCGAACTGACGTTGACCACGTGCGGGTCGAGCCCGAGCGTTTTCCAGACCACGCCGCCCCAGCCCGCCTCGAAGGCGCGGTTGACGTTGTAGGCCTTGTCGGTGGGCGGTGCGGAGGCGAGCCAGAAAGGGTTCGGCGATTCGATGCCGGCAATCGTGCAACGCAGATCGGCCATGGTGGGGCTCCGTGTAGATCGTTGTTCGGGGGTGTCCGCTTCAGGCCGCCTTGACGGCCTGGCTCGCGAGATAGCGGTCGATCGCCTGGGCGGCAAGCTTGCCGTCCTGCACGGCCTGCACCGTGAGGTCGGTGGCGCCGTGCCCCGCGCAGTCGCCGCCTGCCCATACGCCGGCGAGCGAGGTGGCGCCGTGCGCATCCACCGCGATGCGCGTGCCGCCGGCCGTCAATTGCAGGCCGTCGAGCCCTTCGGGTAGCAGCTTCTGGCCGATGGCCTTGAGCACCATGTCGGCTTCCACGCGCACGATCTCGCCCGTGCCTTGCAACGTGCCGTCTGCGGCGAGTGCGGTGCGCTCGAACTCCACGGCTTCCACGTGCGCATCGCCTGTGATGCGCACCGGCTTCGACCATTCCACGAGCATCACGCCCTGTGTGCGCGCGAATTCCTGCTCGGCCCAGGTCGCGCTCATCTGCGCCGCGCCGCGCCGGTAGACGAGCGTTACCTGCCCGGCGCCCAGCTTGCGGCTCTGCACGGCGGCGTCGATGGCCGTGTTGCCGCCGCCGATCACGACCACTTTGCGCCCGACCGGCAGCGTGGCGAGATCGTCCGCGGCACGCAGGCGTTCGATGAAGTCGACGGCGTCGAGCACGCCTTCTAGCGCTTCGCCTTCGACCCCGAGCGCCTGTGTGCCGCCGAGTCCCAGGCCCAGAAACACGGCGTCGCAGGTCTCTTGCAACTGCGCGAGCGTGATTTCGCGGCCGAGGCGCTGGCCCTGCCGCAGTTCGATCCCGCCAATGGAAAGCAGCCACTGCACTTCGCGCTGCGCGTAATCGTCCACGGTCTTGTACGCGGCGATGCCATATTCGTTGAGGCCGCCTGGCTTCTCGCGCGCATCGAAAACGGTGACGTCATGCCCCGCGAGCGCAAGCGTATGCGCGCACGCAAGGCCGGCCGGTCCTGCGCCTACCACGGCCACGCGCCGTCCGGTCTCGCTCGTGCGCCGGAAGAGTGGCGTGGCGCCTTCGGCTTCGCGCGCCATCTGGAAGTCGGTGGCGTGGCGCTGCAATGCGCCGATGCTAACCGGTTCGCCATCCTGATGATTTCGCACGCAAGCGCCTTCGCAGAGAATTTCGGTGGGGCAAACGCGCGCGCACATGCCGCCCAGCGGATTTGCGCTGAGGATGTCGCGCGCGGCGCCTTTCAGGTTGCCGTTGCCGATCTTGCGGATGAAGCCGGGAATGTCGATACCGGTGGGGCAGGCGGCGATGCAGGGCGCGTCGTAGCAATAGTGGCAGCGGTCGGCGGCCACGATCGCGGCATCGACGGAAAGCGGCGGCGCGACATCGGCGAAGTTGCAGCCGAGCTGCTCGGCACTGAGGCGGCCCGCGGCGACATCGGCCGCGGTTTTTTTTGTGGACTGGGACATCCGGGTGCTCCTTTCGAGGCAAAACACGGGTCCGCCGGCTCGCGCAGCGCGTGAGCCGGTACGTGGGGAAACGGGAGTGCAACGCGGCTCTGTGGCCGCCTGGCTTCGGTCTGGGTCGGATGTCGCGTTAGCCGGGCTCGCTTGCGCGTTCCAGCATGGCGTGCAACAGCACGTTCGCGCCGGCCTCGATCCATTCGGGCGTCGCGTCTTCGATCTCGTTGTGGCTGATGCCGTCGATGCACGGCACGAACACCATCGAGGTGGGCGCGACGGTAGCCAGATAGCAGGCGTCGTGGCCCGCACCGGAAACGATGTCGCGATTCGAATAGCCGAAGCGCTCAGCCGCGGCGCGCACGGACTTCACGCAAGCTTGGTCGAACGGAATGGGCGCGTAATAGAAAATCTGCTCGACCTGCGCTTCGAGCTTGCCCTGCTCCGCAATCTTCGCAATGCCTTCGCGCAGCTCTGCATCCATCTGCGCGAGAACGTCGTCTTGCGGATGGCGGAAATCGACGGTGAAGAACACGCGGCCGGGAATCACGTTGCGCGAATTCGGGTGCACCTGCATCATGCCGACCGTTGCGCACGCAAGCGGCGCGTGGCGCAGGCCGATCTCGTTGACGAACTGCACGACGCGCGAGGCGCCCAGCAGCGCGTCGCGGCGGCGCGGCATGGGCGTGGGACCCGCATGCGCTTCCTGACCGGTAAGGACAACTTCATACCAGCGCTGGCCCTGAGCGTCCGTGACCACGCCGATGGTCTTCTTCTCCGCTTCGAGGATGGGCCCCTGTTCGATGTGCAGTTCGAATGCCGCGTGAATCTTGCGGCCCCCGCACGGAATATCGCCCGCATAGCCGATGCGCTTCAGTTCTTCGCCGATGGTCTTGCCGTCCACGTCCTTGCGCGAAAGCCCGTAGTCGAGCGTGAACACACCCGCGAACACCCCCGAGGCCACCATGGCCGGCGCGAAGCGCGAGCCTTCTTCGTTGGTCCAGATCACGACTTCTACCGGATGCTCGGTCTCGATGCCGTGGTCGTTCAGCGAGCGGATCACTTCGAGCCCGCCCAGCACGCCATAGATGCCGTCGAAGCGGCCGCCCGTGGGCTGGGAATCGGCGTGCGAACCGGTCATGACGGGCGGCAGCGCGTTGTTGCGGCCCGCGCGCCGCATGAACACGTTGCCCATCTGATCGACGCTTACCGTGCAGCCCGCTTCCTTGGCCCATTGGACGATCAGATCGCGGCCCGTCTTGTCGAGGTCGGTGAGCGCGAGGCGGCACACGCCGCCCCTGGCCGTGGCGCCGATCTTCGCCATCTCCATGAGGCTGTCCCACAGGCGCTTGCCGTTCACATGGATCGCGGTGGTGAGCCCCGCTTCGCTGACTGCGTTCATGCGTGTCCTCCTTGCCTTGACTTGCGATGCTTCGCCTGCGCGGACATTTGCCGGCTGGCGAAGCGCGTTCATGTTCGGAAAGCGTGCATCTCTGTCATCATCTGGGGCGCGCTGCGCGAAGGCGGTGCATGCGCGGGGCGTCGTTGAAGTCCGCGAATTTCCGCTTTCGCGAATCCTGTCCGATTGGACAGGTTGTAGCCGATAAACTGCGCGAATTCAATGCGGTAATGCGAGCGAAAAGCGTGCCATCGATGCTGCATTGCGCGATGCCTCGTGCGCCGGTTGCGGCGACGCGCGCGCGGCGAAGCTTGCACTGTGGCTACAATGAAACCGTCGTCGCGAGGCCGGTGGCCCGCGGCGCCTTGTCTATCCTGAGCGGAACGAATGCCATGCGCGACGACGATACGACCCCGCCTGCCGCGAACCTTACGATGCGCGCTTCGTCAACGGACCGCGAAACCGATGACGCGCCGCACAAGCCGGCGCGCCGGCGCAAGGCATCGATACGGGCTTCGAACGAATCGCATCTGCTCGCGTGTGCGGAGGCCGTGTTCGCCGAACGCGGTTTCGAAGGCGCGAGCACGGCGCTGATCGCCGAACGCGCGGGCCTGCCGAAGGCCAATCTGCACTACTACTTTCCCACCAAGCTCGCGCTCTACTGGCGCGTGCTCGACGACGTGTTCGAAGAATGGAATGCGGCCGCCGACACGTTCGATGCGAGCGACGACCCGGTGATCGCCATCGGCGGCTACGTGCGCGCGAAGATGGCGCTGTCGCGACGCAGGCCGCTCGGCTCGAAAGTGTGGGCCAACGAGATCATCAGCGGCGCGGCGCACATGCAGGACATCCTGCTCGAGCGCGTGAAGCCGTGGATGGAGACGCGCGTGAAGCTCATCGAGCAGTGGGTCGAGGAGGGGCTGCTCGCGCCCGTCGAACCGAAGGCGCTGCTCTTCATGATCTGGGCGACCACGCAGCACTACGCCGACTTCGAAGCGCAGATCCGTGCGCTTGCGGGCAAGCGCGCGCTTTCGGCGGCGGGATTCGAGGCGACGACCGAAGAGGTGGTGCGCATGATCCTGCGGGCGAGCGGGGCGCGTGCGCCGCGCGAATAGGCGGCCCAATCAGCCGCCCAATCAGTAGCCCGGTCGTGCGGGTGTTTTTGCGGATGCCTGTGCGCACCCGCACGGGCGCGCTGCTCACACCTGCATTGACGGCACGTCTTTCATGCAGCGCAGCGCGAACATCGAGCGGCTGTGCCGGATCCCGGCGATGCGATAGAGCTTCTCGCGCAGGAAGCGCTCGTAGCCGGCCGTGCCGTCCACCGCAACCTTGATCCAGTAGTCGTACTCCCCGGACACCAGATAGGCCTCCAGCACCTCGGGCAGCGCCGCGAGCGCTTCGCCGAAGCGCGCGAGCGCGTCGTCTTCGTGGCGGTCCAGCGTCACTTCCAGAATCACGATGTCCGCGTAACCCAGTTTCTTCTGGTTCACGAGCGCGACGTAGCCGTCGATATAGCCATCCGCTTCGAGCTGGCGCGTGCGGTTCCAGCAGGCCGTGGTGGACATGCCCACCTGCTCGGCGAGTTCGGCATTGGAGAGGCGCGCGTTCTTCTGCAGCGCGCGCAGGATCTTGTGGTCCTGGCTGTCTGGCGTTCGGGCGGGGCGTTCGCGGGCGGTCATTGTCGAAGAAGAATCGTATTCAGTGAAATGCGATTCTAGCGGAAGAACGTTCTGGAATTTTGCGGGACTGGCCATTAAACAGGAAGCCTTTCCCGCAATCCGGCCGGTATATTTTCCAACGTGCCTTCAAGCCCGGCACGACCCGCACGGCCATCTCGCCGGTGCGGGGCGCGCCGCCGCAGCCACGAGCCGCGGCGGACCGTCAGGCCGGATTGCCGTCGATCCCGCCGGCCGCCGGGCGTTTCACGCGAACCCTGCGTCAGGAGGAGCGTCCGACGGGCCTGAAGGCATGCACACGCCGTCTTACCTGTACTTCCCGTAGAACAAAAACGATGTCGATCCAGCTGTATCTGTCTTTTCTCGTCGCCGCGCTCGTGCTGGTCTATACGCCCGGTCCCGTGAACGTTCTCACCATGAGCCACGCCCTGCAGGCCGGCTGGCGGCGCGCCTTGCCCTGCGTCTGGGGCGGCACACTGGCCGTGCTGCTGCAACTCGCGCTCACCGCATTGTGTCTCAATTCGCTGCTGCTGGTCAGTGAGCATTCGCTAACCGTGCTGCGCTGGGTGGGCGCGGCTTACCTCGTGTGGCTGGGTTGCAAGCAATGGCGCAGCCGCGCGCTCGCGGGCGCCGATACCCCCGCCGAGGCCTCCGGCGCAAGCCGACGCGAACTGTTCTGGCGCGGTTTCGCCACTTCGGGGCTCAATCCGAAAACGCTGCTGTTCTTTCCCTCGTTTTTCCCGCAGTTCATGAGCGCGGACGCGGGCTGGAGCGCCAATCGTCAATATCTGCTGCTGGCGGCGACCTTCGCGGTCGTGTTTGCGGGCGGGGTGGCGTCGATGGCGCTGTTCTCGCACCGGCTGCGGCACGTGCTGCAGCGGCCTAAGCGCATGCGCGCGGTGAACCGGCTGATGGGCAGCCTGCTCGTGGGGATGGGGGCGATGATGGCGGGGCTGCGCTGACGCGAGCGGCCCAGTGGCCCCGCGGGCCGGGGCGGCGGTTAGTGGGCGCTCGCTCCGTTTGCCTGCTTACCCTGCTTCGCTCGGCACCGTCCCGTGCGGTCAGTTCAAGGGGTGGCCGGAGCCGTGGTGGGCGCCTGCGCACCGTTGGCGCCGCTTGCGGGCATCGCGGCCGCCGGTGCGGCCATGGTGGCCGGAGTTGCCGCCGAAGCGAGCGTCGTGGTGCTGCTGGCGAAGAGCGGCGGTTCGGCGGATGCCTGGGCCGGGGCAGCCGTGCCCGTCGTCATGGCCGCCGGGCTGGCTGCTGGGGTAAGGGCCGGCGTGAGCGTCGGCGCCGGCAGCGCATTGCTGCCCGAAGCCGGTGCGACCGGTACCGGGAGCGCCACGCCGGTCGCGGCGCCGGTGTGCGCGACCGAAGGCTGCGTTGCCTCGGTGCCCGGAGTCACGGGCAGCGCCGCGGGATGCACGGCCACGACATTCGCGGGTGCGACCGGCGGCACCGAGGTCGGCACCGGCGAGGGCGCCGCGACGGTGGCCGGCATCGTCACCGGCGCGGTCGCGGGCATCGTCACCGGCGGCAGCGGCGTGATCTTGATCCCGCCGTCGCCCGGCACCGGCTCGCTGCGCACGGCGGTGGCGAGATAACGCCCCACGAGTTCGAAGAAGCGATCGTAGAACCCGCTCGACTGGATCGTCTCGCTCGAAATCTTGACCATCGAGTCGCTGTTCGAGCGGATCGGCAGCGAGACCGAACCGAGGATCGACAGCCCCACGCTTGCCGAGGTGTCGCTCTTCTTCAGCGCATAGCCGCTTTGCACCGCGTTCACATAGACCATGCTCGTGTTCGACGAGTCGCCGGGCGTGCAGACCACGTGCACCTCCACGACGATGTGCGAATCGGCGTCGGGCTGGAAGTCCTTGCTCGCGTCCACCGTGTCGCTGTGCGGCATCGTCGTCATGTAGCCCTGGCTCAGCAGGGCGCGGCGCGCGCCTTCGCAGGCATCGGCGCCGGGGTAGCCGAAGCCGCGCGAAAACTGGTTGGGCGCGGTGCTCAGCAACTGGTCCTCCTGGAACTTCGGTTGCGAGGACGAGCATGCGCCAAGCCCCACCACAGCGGCGGTGGCGACAGTAAGGCTAAGGGCTGCGAGCGGGCTCGGCAGGTACGGGGCGACTCTGGAAAAGCGGGGCATGTTTCGGACCGGACTCTACGGCGATACATCGGGACGGCATGCATTGTAGTTCGGTTCCGCTTTGCGTGACGAAAGCGTCTTTTGCGCTCGGACCCCGTGAAAGCCGGCCGAAGGCCCGTCGTAGGGCGCTGCCGCGTGTGTCGCGAGCGCCGCTGCAACGAAAAAGGGCGTCCCGACCCGGTCGGAACGCCCTTTCGCGCGAGCGGGGCTTCAACCGGCTACACCAGTCGAAGCCTCGCGCCGGGCCTTACACGGCCATTTCGGGCGGCGCGCGGCGGAAGCAGCGCGTGATCCAGCCGAGGTAGGCGAGACCCAGCACGAACCAGATGGCGCCGAGGATCAGCGCGGTCTTTTCGAGGCTGCACAGGAGCCACAGATCGGTGATGGCACCGAGCAGCGGGAACACGAGTCCGCCGAAGAAGCCGAAGCCGCGCGTCTTTTCGCCGCCCGCGAAGTACTGGCGGATCACGCAGAGGTTCACGGCCGTGAACGCGAGGAACGCGCCGAAGTTGATGAACGAGGTGGACGTGGCGACGTCGAGCTTCAGCGCGATCAGGCCGATGGCACCCGCAATCGCGATGTTGATGGCCGGCGTGCGGAAACGCGGGTGGATGAAGCCGAAGATCGACTTGGGCAGTACTTCGTCGCGGCCCATGGCGTAGAGCAGACGGCCCACGCTTGCCTGCGCCGAGATGCCCGAGGCGAACTGCGCGAGGATCAGGCCCGCGAGGAAGATCGAGACGAAGATATCGCCGCCCACCTTGCGCGCGATTTCGAACGCGGCCGAATCCGGGTCCTTGAACACGGCGCCCGGGTGCGCGAGCTGCAACGTGTACGCGGCGATCACGAAGATCGCGCCGCCCACCAGCGCGATCAGCACGATCGCACGCGGGATGGTCTTTTCAGGCTCGATGGTTTCTTCGGTGAGCGTAGAAACCGCATCGAAGCCGAGGTACGAATACGCCGCGATGGCCGCACCCGCCATCGTGGCCGAAAGCGGCACGTGCGGCTGGAAGAAGGGCTGCGCGGAAGCGAGGCCGCCGGGGCCGGCCGCGGCCGACGCATAGTGGCAGCACAGCACGACGAACATCGCGACGATCACGAGCTGCACGATCATGAGGACGATGTTGAAGCGGTTCGCGAGTTCGATGCCGAGGATGTTCAGGCCGCTCGTGAGCACGATGAACGCGACGATCCAGATCCAGGTGGGCACGCTCGGGAACGCTGCGCCGAGATAGGCCGCGCCGATCAGCCAGATCACCATCGGCAGGAAGAAGTAGTCGAGCAGCGTGGCCCAGCCGATCATGAAGCCGAGGTGCGCGTTGAAGGTCTTGCGCGTGTACGTGTAGGCGGAGCCGGCCACGGGGAAGAGGCGGGCGAGCTTGCCGTAGCTGAACGCCGTGAACACGATCGCGACGAGCGCGATGAGGTAGGCGAGCGCGGCGGTGTCCTGGCTCGCGCCGGCGAGCACGCCGTAGGTGCCGTACACGATCAGCGGCGCCATGTAGGCAAGGCCGAAGAGCAGCACGGACGGCAGGCCGAGTGCGCGTTTGAGATGAGGTTCGTGCGCGCCGGCTTGACCGGGTGCGGCCGGAGGGGCTGAGGGCTTCATGATGCGGTTGTCTCCATGGGTACTGCTGTCTTGCGTGCGAATGCGGCACGCCATGGCCGTCGCTTCGAGGGCGGCGGACCACGGTAAGCCGGGCGGGAATCCGGTACGGTCGATTTGCGGCTGAAAACGCGTAGGCGCCTGAAGCGCGCGGATAGCGCGCGCGTTAAAGCGTGTGCGTCAGGGCGCGTCAGGACTTGTTAGCGCGAACGGATCTTCAGCGAGCGACGTCCTTGTGCGTCGTTCTCGTCGGCGAGGCTCAGCGCCACGCGTGCATCGTGTACATAGCTGTAGTGCTCGCGGCTTTGCGCGAGCAGCGCGCGATCGGCCGTGACGTCCAGCACCGTGTCTTCGTTCTTCAGTTCGGCGAGCACCTCGCCGAACGGGCTCACGAGCGCCGATTCGCCGGGGAACGTGAGGTTGTCGTCGCCGTTGCCCACGCGGTTCACGAGCGCGGCGAACACCTGGTTCTCCATCGCGCGCGCGACGATCGCGCGGCGATGCACGGGCCCGTACGGGTCCATGTTGCCGTTCGTGACGATCAGCATTTCGGCGCCGAGGTGGCCGAGCGCACGGGCGCCTTCGGGGAATTCGATGTCGTAGCAGATCAGGAGGCCGACGGTCATGCCCTTGAATTCGCAGACCTCGAAGCGGTCGCCGGGCGTGAACACGCCGACGTCGGTGGCCCACAGATGCGTCTTGCGGTAGCGCAGCGCGATGTCGCCGCGTTCGTCGATCAGGACCGTCGTGTTGTAGAAGCGCTCGCCTTCGCGTTCCGCGAGACCCACGGCCACCGCCACCTTGGCGGCGCGCGCGGCGTCGCGCACGGCGGTGAGCGACGGGCCTTCGATAGCCTCGGCCACGTCGCGCACGTTGTCGCGCGTGGGGAAGCCGGTGAGGGTGGCTTCCGGGAAGACGACGAGGTCGGTGCCGGCGCGGCGCTTGCCGATCGTGTCGATCACGCGGGCGAGGTTGGGGGCGACGACGCCGTCTTCGAGCGGAATCTGGGCGAGTTCGAGTTGCATGGGCTGTCTCCTTCCACTCCACACGCGCGTTGCGGTGGTGCCTGTTTCTGCGGGCTCGCGAGCGGCGGGACCGACAAAAAAGGCCGCTCGTGTTTCTGAGCGGCTATTATCACCACGTTATTTTTGTCCAGAAATTCCCCAACCGGGGTACCCTGATCGGAGGACCCATGGAGCAGGACTGGCAGGACCGGGCGTTCCATCATCACATGGCGACCCTGATCGATGCCCTCGACGGCCCCGACTTCTGGACCCGCCTGACCCGCGTCATCGAGCGTTATGTGGCCTTCGACAACTGGGTCGCGCTCGTCTTCATGCGCGATCGCGCGCCCTTCGTCTGCGCCGAATCGCCGATGCCCGACGGCACCGTGGATGTCTTGTTCCGCGCCTATCTGGAGGGGATGTACCAGCTCGATCCATTCTGGATCGCGGCCTGCGAAAGGCCGCGCACGGGGCTCGTCACGCTTGCCGAAGTCGCGCCCGACAACTTCCGCATGACGGACTACTACCAGCGCTACTTCAAGAGCAACATCATCGGCGACGAGGTGCAGTTCAATCTTCCCCTCGACGCGCAGCGCACGCTGATCTTCTCATTCGGTGCAAAGCACCATTACACGGAGCGCGAGATTGCGCAGTTCGCGCTCTTCGCGCCGTGGGTCGTGGCGCTCATGCGCCAGCGACTGCCTTATGAGCATGGCGATCAGGGCGGTTCGGAGGCGCTGCCTGCCGAGGAAGCCGCCGTGGCGGCGCCGGGTCGCGAGCGCGACGACGCGCGCCGTTTCGAGGCCGTGGCGCAGCAAAGCGGGCGCATGCCGCTCACGGCGCGCGAAATCGAAGTCGTGCGCCTGAGCCTGAGCGGCTTTTCCACACGCGCGATTGCGGAGCGGCTGGAGATTTCGTTCGAGACCGTGCGGGCGCACAAGAAGCATATCTACGCGAAGCTCGGCGTGAGTTCGCAGTCGGAGCTGTTCGCGCTGTTCTACGAGACGGGCGCTCACGAAAGCGCGTGAGTACAGATTGCCCGACGCGTTGCGCTGTTGCCGTGTAGCGCGCTTCAGAACTCGACGAGCGCGAAATCTTCCTTGCCCACGTCGCAGAGCGGGCAGCGCCAGTCGTCGGGCACGTCGGTCCAGCGCGTGCCGGGGGCGAGGCCGTCGTCGGGAGCGCCGGCCGCTTCGTCGTACACCCAGCCGCAGATTACGCAGACCCATTGCTTGAAGCGGTTGTCGATGGAGGCATCGTTCGCGGCGCCTGTGTTTTGCGGCGCGGCGGCGTTATCGGCGTCGCCGGCGTTGTGGTCGGCGCGTGGCGTATCGAGTGCGACCACGATCGGCGCCGAGGTGCCGCCTTCGCGCGCGGCCAGTTGCGTCGTGAGTGCGGCGAGGAGTTTCGCGGCTTCGTCGGCGGTGAGATCGATCCAGTAGGGATCGCCCGCGCCGTCGTTCAGGCGTTCCGGTGAGAACTGGATTTCGAGTGCGACGCCTTTCTTGTACATGGGCAAATGCGGAGAGCGGGCTGCCCCGCGCGGGCCGGCTTCAGAGGAAGTAGCGGGCCGCGAGCGACACGGCCAGCCCGCTCGCGGCGATCAGCACCAGCATCTGGAGCAGCGAGATCGACTTGTTCGAGGGGGCGGCCGCGTTGGCAGGGACAGGGTTACGGGAAGTCGTGTTCATGGTGCGTTGGGTCGCGCAGGAGGTTGAGTCGAATGGGCGCCCGGAACGGCGCGCGGCGCGAGAGTTTCGCACGTTTTTTGCGCTCGCGGGGGCGATTCGGGGCTCGCTGCGCGCAGCGGTCGCACGGGCTCGTCCATGACGAGCGGGGGCGTTGGCGCTGCACCACGGCCCCGATTATCGCCGCGAATCGGGCGCCGATTCGTGAACGGGCGGAGATGGACTATTTCCCGATGGTCAGCATCGGTCCCGGGTCAGGAGGCGTGCAGCCACTTGTGCTCGACATACGAGAAGACCCAGCACACCGGCAGGGCGCACAACATGCCGAGCGTAACGGCACCGCAGCGGAACAGCGCGACGTCCCAGATGGGACCTTGCGTGGGCACGAGCAGCACGATGGTGGTGGTGATGCCTGCCAGGCGCGCGGCGGTGCTGACTTTCAGGCACCAGCACGCGACGATCACGATGGCCACGGCCGCGAGATAGACCCAGAGGTTTTCGGTGCCGAGCATGGCCGCCGCGAAGCCGCACACTCCGCCGGCCAGCGCGCCGATGAACTGGTCGCGCGACTGGCTGAGCGTGTCCGCGTAGTCGTGCTGCGTGACCGCGATGGCGGTGATGGCGGCCCAGAACGCCTGCTCGGCATGCACCGCATGGCCGATGCCGTAGGCGAGGCCCGCGCCGCACACGGCGCGCAGCGCCATCAGCACGCCTTGCGCCGCGCGGTTCTTGAGCGGCAGGCTCTTGAGCGCGCTGAGCGCGGACTGCTGGAGCGACGAAAGGTAGGCGAAAAGGTTCTCTTGCGGATCTAGCATCGCGGGCGTCGGGCTTGGGGCGGGTGAAGGTGCCGCCAAGGATATCAAGTCCGCGCCTTCTCACGCGAGATTGCGCGGCGGCGTGCTTTCGGTCCCGCTTCGGTGCTTGCGCCGCCCGCTTCGGTTTCGCTCGCGGCATCGGGCAGGCAATGCTTGCGCAACTGCCGCGCCGCATGGCGCAGGTCGCGTTCGATCGCTCGCCGCACGCCTTCGGCGTCTCTGCGTTTTAGGCGGCGCATCAGGCCGTCGTGCGCGTCGTTGAGCGAGGCGGCGAAACCCGCGTCGTCGAACAGCAGGTTCGAGATCGGCCCGACCTGCAGCCAGACCGTCTCGATCAACTCCACCAGCAGCCGCGAACCGCACGCGCGATAGAGCCCAAGATGGAAGTCCTCGTTGGCGTCCAGATAGCGCGCGGGCTTGTTCTGCGCGAGCGCTTCGGCCATCTGCGCGCACAGCGTATCGAGCTTTGCGATTTCGGCATCGGTCAGACGCGACGTGGCCAGGCACGCGGCTTCGCCTTCCAGCATCACGCGCACGTTCAGCACGTCGTCGAATTGCGCGTGCGTGAGCTGCGGCACCACCACGCCGCGATTGGGCAGATTCACGAGCGCCGATTCGGCGGCGAGGCGCACGAGCGCCGCGCGCACCGGCATCTCGCCCACGCCCAGTTGTTCGGCGAGCGCGTGAATGCGCAGCCGCTCGCCCGGCACGAAGCGGCCGAGGCTCAGCCAGCGGCGCAGCGTCGCGTACGTCTCGTCCTGCAGCGATTGATGCGCGCGCGTTTTCATTGCCGTGCGCCGCTCACTTCAGTTCCGCCACGCATGCGTCGAATGCTTCGAGCAGCCGCTCGATATCGGCGGTGGTGGTGTCCGGGCAGACGAGCATCATGTTGTGGAACGGCGTGATCAGCACGCCGCGGTTGAGCAGATACAGATGGACGATGTGCTCCAGTTCGTCGTCCATCGCAGCGCGCGCTTCGGTGCCGTTGCGCGGCGGCGCCGTGCAGAACTGGAACTCGGTGCGCGCGCCCACGCGCGTCACGCACCACGGCAACGCATGGCGGGCGATGGCGGCGGTGAGGCCATCGGCGAGGCGCGCTGCGAGCGCGAACATGTGCTCGTAGGCAGCGTCGGTCATCACTTCGGTGAGCGTGGCGCGCATCGCGCTCATCGAGAGCATGTTCGCCGTGAGCGTCGTGCCGATGCCCGAGTGGCCCGGCGGGGCGTCGAGCTTGGCCTGTTGCGCGCGCGCGGCGAATTCCGCTGAAAAGCCGTACACCGCGCACGGCACGCCGCCGCCCACGGGCTTGCCGAGCACGAAGAGGTCCGGTTCGATGCCGTGCGCGTGCGCATAGCCGCGCGGGCCGCTGCTGATCGTATGCGTTTCGTCGATGGCGAGCAGCGTGCCGTAGCGGCGCATCAGCGCCTGCGCCTCGCGCCAGAAACCGGGTTCGGGCAGCACCATGCCCACGTTGGTCATCGCCGGTTCGGCCAGCACGCAGGCCACTTCGCCGTCGGCCAGCGCGCGCTCCAGCGCGCCGAGGTCGTTGAACTCCACCACGCGCGTGTACGGCAGCAGATCGTGTACCTGGCCCAGCAGGCTTGCACGCTGCGTGGGCAAGCCGTCGACGAGATCGACGAACACGTCGTCCACGGTGCCGTGGTAGCAGCCGTTGAACACCACGATCTGCCGGCGGCCCGTGGCCGCGCGCGCCCAGCGCAGCGCGAAGCGGTTCGCGTCGCTCGCCGTCATCGCGAACTGCCAGTACGGCAGGCCGAAGTGTTCGGCCAGTGCCTCGCCCACCACGGCGGCGTCCTCGCCCGGCAGCATGGTCGTGAAGCCGCGCTCTGCCTGCGCGGCGAGCGCGCGGCCCACCGGTTCGGGCGCGTGGCCGAACATCGCGCCCGTGTCGCCGAGGCAGAAGTCGGCATAGCGGTGGCCGTCGGCATCGGTGAAGGTCGCGCCGCGCGCGGTTTCGACGTAGAGCGAGAAGGGCGTGGACCAGTCGTTCATCCAGTGCAGCGGCACGCCGAACAGCAGATGCTGCGCGGCGCGGGCCGAAAGCGCCTGCGATTTCGGACGCGCGGCGATGAACGCTTCGCGTTCGCGTGCGAGAACGCGCTGCGCGCGGTCCCAGTTCACGCCTTGACGGGTTGGCATGGGGGCGTCTCCTGTGTAGCGCGGCGCACGTCGAATGGCATGTGCCGCGAGATTTGATCAAATCATCGCACGGGAAATAGGGGAAAGTAAATTTGATCAAATTTACGGAAACGGGGATCGAATACGGTCGCTCATGGCGTCTTGCCCGCAGCGCCAAAGAAAAAGGCGCGATGCCGGATTGCATCGCGCCTTTCGAGCCGTGCGAGCCGCGAGGCCCGCATGCGGTCTTTACTTCCGGTCGATCGAGAACTTGCCGGGGCCGGTCACGGCAAGCGCCAGCAAACCGCCCGCAATGCTCACGTTCTTGTAGAAGTTGATCATGTTTTCCATCTGCTCCATGCCGGTCTCGTTCCAGAAGTGATGGCCGATGAGCGCGGTGCCGATGGTGTAGAGGGCGAGCAGTACGGCGAGCGGTCGCGTGTAGAAGCCCACGACGATCAGGATGCCCACGCCCAGCTCCATGACGACGGCGATGATGGCCGAGAGCATCGGCGCGGGCGCGCCAACATGCTCCATATAGCCCACGGTGCCCGAAAAGCCCGTGATCTTGGCCCAGCCGAACAGCACGAACAGGGTGGCGAGCAGGATGCGCGAGATGAGCAGGACGACGTCGTTGCCCTGGCCGAACAGGTTGTATCGCATGGTTTTCTCCGATGGGTTGTTGCAGTTCGAGTTGCTTGTGCGAGTTGCTTCTTTTGGGTTGTTGCGCCGTTTGTCGCGTTTATCGCGTTTGCTGCGTTTGCCGGGAGAGAGGCCCGCCGGGCCTCCCCCACAGCCTACGCAATCTGGCGCGTTACGACCAGAGTTCCGAGACTTCGTTGTTGCGCAGGTCGAAGACCAGCACCTCGGCATCCAGGCCGTCGCCGAACGTGAGCGTGCGCTCGTCGCGGATGCGCGCGCCGTCGCCTTCGGCCAGTGCCACGCCGTTCACGCTTACGCCGCCGCGCGCCACGTGGACATAGGCGTAGCGCTGGGCGTCGAGTTCGAGCGTCGCGGTTTCGGCGCCGTCAAAGCGGCCTGCATAGACCCGCGCGTCCTGACGCAGCAGCAGCGAATCGTCTGCGCCGTCCGGCGAGAGGATGAGGCGCAGCTTGCCGCGCTTTTGCGCATCGGCGAGATTCTTCTGCTGGTAGCGCGGCTGCGCACCCTTCTCGTTCGGCGCGATCCAGATCTGCAGGAAATGCACCGGTTCCGCGGGCGAGTGGTTGAACTCGCTGTGCGTGACGCCCGTGCCGGCGCTCATCAGCTGCACGTCGCCCGGCACGATCACCGACCCCGTGCCCATCGAGTCCTTGTGCTCGAGCGCGCCTTCCAGCACGTACGAGAAGATTTCCATGTCGCGGTGCGGATGCTTGCCGAAGCCGCGCGCCGGGGCCACGCGGTCGTCGTTGATCACGAGCAGGTCGGAGAAGCCGATCTGCTTCGGATCGTAGTAGTTCGCGAACGAGAACGTATGACGCGAGCTGAGCCAGCCGTGTTCGCCGCGCCCGCGTTGATCGGCCTTGCGAAGTTCCATCATTTCGACCTCCGTTGATCGTGTTCGATTGGATGGACGTCAGTTTAGGTCAATCTGGTTGATTATAATGACCGCAAAAACCGACTCACTGTCGCGTTAAAGTGGACAATGGCGATGCAACTCGACGACATGCGAATCTTCGTGGCGGCCGTGGACGCGGGCAATTTCACGGCCGCCGCCCATCGCCTGCGGCTTTCCAAGCAGTTCGTGAGCCGCCGCGTGGCCGCGCTGGAGGCGAGCCTGGGTGCGCGGCTGCTCGTGCGCAATACGCGCAATCTGGCTGTCACGGATCTCGGGCAGGATTTCTACGAGCGCGCGAAGCGCATTCTGGCCGAGGTGGGCGAGGCCGAAGCGGCCATGTCCGCGCGTCGCACCGAACCGCGCGGCCTTTTGCGGGTGAGCGCGCCGATGTCGTTCGGCCTCGCGCATCTCTCGCCGCTCGTGGCGGAATTTCTGCGCGCGCATCCGGATGTCCGCTTCGACATGGATCTCAGCGATCGCACCATCGATGTGATCGGCGAGGGCTTCGACATGGCGCTGCGCATCGGCCGGTTGCAGGACTCGACGCTGGTGGCGCAAAAGCTCGTCGACGTGCGCATGATCGCGTGCTGCAGTCCGGGCTACCGGCGGCGCCATCGCGAGCCCGCCACGCCCGCGGACCTCGCGGACCATGCCTGCCTGCCCTACGGTCAGGAAGGGCGCGCGTCATGGGATTTCATCGTGGATGACGTGCGCATGCCGTTCGACGTGCAGGGGCCGCTGCGCGCGAACAACGGCGAAGTGATCCGCGATTCGGCGATTGCGGGGCTCGGCATCGCCTATCTGCCCGACTTCATCGTGGCGGGCTCGGTCGATGCGGGGCTGCTCGTGGAGGTGCTCGTGCCGTTCATGCCGCCGCCCAACGCGTTACATGCCGTTTATCCGCAACATCGCGAAGGTTCCGTGACGATCCGGGCTTTTACGCAATTTCTGCGAGAGCGGCTCAGCGCACGTGCGGCGACTGCGCGCGGCGGGGCGTTATGACGCGGCAGGCGAGGCGCCGGGAAGCCCGGAGAGGCCTTGCGGAAGGGCGGTTGCATCCGCATTTACCGACAAGCGGACGCTCAAGCGTCGCGCCGTTATGGAACCTCGCGCGAGTTCATCCATCACAACGAAGGGGCGCATCGGCGGGGGACATGAGTCCCGATGTCGCAGTTTCGTTGTATGCTCGACGCCCCGACGGTTGCGCGGGCCCGCCTCGAAGAGGCGCAAACGGCCGCGGGACGGCGCTTTGGCGGCTTCTATCGGGGCCGATAGGGACAGACAATACCCGCGATCAAAGCAACCAATTTTTCAAACGGACGCGATTCCCGTAAATTTCGTCCATACCTTTTCCACCCCAGAGCGAGGAATCAACGCATGTCTCTCATCAACACGCAAGTCAAGCCGTTCAAGGCCACCGCTTACCACAACGGCAAGTTCGTTCCGGTTTCGGAAGAGAACCTGCTCGGCAAGTGGTCGGTCGTCGTGTTTTACCCGGCTGACTTCACGTTCGTGTGCCCGACGGAACTCGGCGACCTGGCTGACCAGTACGCTGAATTCCAGAAGCTGGGCGTTGAGATCTACGGTGTGTCGACCGACACGCACTTCACGCACAAGGCATGGCACGACACGTCGGATACGATCGCCAAGATCCAGTACCCGCTCGTCGGCGACCCGACCGGTGCGATCACCCGCAACTTCGACGTGATGATCGAAGAAGAAGGCCTGGCACTGCGCGGCACGTTCGTGATCAACCCGCAAGGCGAGATCAAGCTGTGCGAAATCCACGACAACGGCATCGGCCGCGACGCCAAGGAACTGCTGCGCAAGGTGCAGGCTGCGCAATACGTCGCATCGCACCCGGGCGAAGTCTGCCCCGCCAAGTGGACGCCGGGCGCTGAAACGCTGAAGCCGTCGCTCGACCTCGTCGGCAAGATCTAAGCGTCGTATGACCCATGCGATCGCCCCGATCGCATGACGCTGAAATCCCATTGAGCTGTTAATCCGGGCCGCGCCTTCGCGGTTCGCGGCCCGGACGCCTCGCTGCTGCCTCACTGCCGTTTCGCAAGGCGGCAGAAATGCCAGGCATTACTTAGCATTCCCCCGCTTCTTCTCTAGCCGGAAAATAAACGCCATGCTCGACGCCAATCTCAAGAGTCAACTGAAAAGCTACCTGGAAAAAGTCACGCAGTCGATCGAGATCGTTGCGTATCTGGACGACGGCGAGAAGTCGCAGGAGCTGCAGACCTTGCTGCAGGACATTGCCTCGCTCTCGGATCGCATCAGCTACGAAGAACGCCGTGGCGCCGCTGCCGGCGACGCGCGTACCCCTTCGTTCGACCTGAAGCGCGCGAACTCGGACGTGAAGGTCACGTTCGCGGGCATTCCGATGGGCCATGAATTTACGTCGCTCGTGCTTGCGCTGCTGCAAGTGGGCGGCCACCCCGTCAAGCTGGAAAACGACACGATCGAACAAGTGCGCTCGCTCGACGGCGTGTTCTCGTTCGAAGTCTACATGTCGCTCACGTGCCAGAACTGCCCGGAAGTCGTGCAGTCGATCAATGCAATGGCGGCGCTGAACCCGAACGTGCAGATCGTCACGATTGACGGCGCGCTGTTCCAGGATGAAGTCGAGAAGCGCCAGATCATGGCCGTGCCGACCCTCTACCTGAACGGCGAAGTGTTCGGCCAGGGCCGCATGGGTGTCGAAGAGATTCTCGCGAAGCTCGACACCGGCGCGTCGGCGCGTGCGGCCGACAAGCTGAACCAGAAGGATATTTTCGACATGCTGATCGTCGGCGGCGGCCCCGCCGGCGCCGCGGCCGCGATTTACGCGGCGCGCAAGGGCATTCGCACCGGCGTGCTGGCCGAACGCTTCGGCGGCCAGGTGCTCGACACGATGGCGATCGAGAACTTCGTTTCGGTGAAGGAAACGGAAGGGCCGAAGTTCGCGGCAGCGCTGGAGCAGCACGTGCGCGCCTACGAAGTAGACATCATGAACGTGCAGCGCGCCGAAGCGCTCGTGCCCACGGGCAACGGCTTCGAAGTGCGCACGGCGAGCGGCGCGACGCTGCGCGCGAAGAGCGTGGTGCTGGCCACGGGCGCGCGCTGGCGCAATGTGGACGTGCCGGGCGAGCAGGAATACCGCAACAAGGGCGTGGCGTACTGCCCGCACTGTGACGGCCCGCTCTTCAAGGGCAAGCGCGTGGCCGTGATCGGCGGCGGCAACTCGGGCGTGGAAGCGGCCATCGACCTCGCCGGTATCGTGAGCCACGTGACGCTGCTCGAATTCGGCGCGCAACTGCGTGCGGACGAAGTGCTCCAGCGCAAGCTGCGCAGCCTGCCGAACGTCACGGTGCACGTGAACGCGCAGACTACCGAAATCGTCGGCGACGGCCAGAAGCTCACGGGCCTCGCGTATCTCGAACGCACGACGGGTGAAAAGCGTCACCTCGAACTCGAAGGCGTGTTCGTGCAGATCGGCCTCGTGCCGAATACCGAATTCCTCAAGGGTACGGTGGCGCTGTCGAAGCACGGCGAGATCGAAGTGGACGCGAAGGGCCAGACGTCGGTGCCGGGCGTGTTCGCCGCGGGCGACGTGACCACCGTGCCGTTCAAGCAGATCGTGATCGCCGTGGGCGAAGGTGCGAAGGCATCGCTCGGCGCGTTCGAATACCTGATCCGCTCGTCGGCGGATGCGGAAGAAGATGCGAAGGTGGCGGCCGCCGTGGCCTGAGCCTTGCGCTTGGCGCAGTTAGTAGTCTCTCTTTGATACGCCGGCTTATGCCGGCGTTTTTTTGCGTTCGGGCAGTGACTACCCCCGCGCCGCAATCTCCTTCCTCCACCCGTCGATGATCTTCGCCGCGAGCGCCCCATAGTCGCCGTCGAAGTGATGGCTGCCGTTCGTCTTCACGATATCGATGCCGGTGTTCACAAGCGCCGGACACAGCGTGTCCTTTTCATCCTCGCCGTACACGCACTGCACGATCGCCGGGGGCACCTTCGCGAGCTCGGGCTGCACGGGCAATGCCTTGTCGCTGGCGGGCATGCCGAGCCATCCCGTCACGCGGATCTGGAAATCGGCGCTTGGCGCGAAGCCCAGCAGCGACATATACGAGACCTTCGCGCGCAGCGCATCGGGCAGACGGTTGTAGGCGAACGGCATGACGTCCGCGCCGAACGAGTAGCCCACCAGCGCAATGTGCTTCGCGTGCCAGCGCGCGCCATACGTCTTGATCACGCGCGCGAGGTCGCGGCTCGTCTGCGCGGGCGACTTCTCGCTCCAGAAGTAACGCAGCGAGTCCCAGCCGACCACGGCGATGCCGTCCCTCTGCAGCGCCTCGGCGATGGTCTTGTCGAGGTCGCGCCAGCCGCCGTCGCCGGAGATCACGATGGCCAGCATGTCGGTCGGATGCGCGGCGGGCAGTTCCACGAGCGGCAGGTCGGAGACGTCTTCCTCGTTTTCGGACGACGCGCGCAGATGCGGCGCGGCGAGCGCCACGAGCTTGTCGCTGTCCGCGAGGCTCTGCGCGAACGCGCGCGGCTCCGGCGCGTTGGCCGCTGCGCCGCTCGCTGTCCTGGTATCCGCTGCGCCCTTCGCGCTCTTCGTCACGCCCCGTTCGAAAAAGCCCGGCAAGCCCTTGCCCCGGCTCAGTTTCGGATCGGCGGCGCAGGGCGCAAAGCGCGCGTCGAGCGTTTCCGCCGGGTCGAGCGAGACGGCACCGGCCAGCGTGTTCGCGGGCGCCTGTTCGAGCATGCGCTCCGCGATCAATGCTCCCTGGCCGCTGCCGATCGCGATCGGTGCGAAGTATTGGCTCGACTCCTGTTGCCGCTCCAGTTGATGGCCGATCGCTTCGGCGTCGCTATAGAGCCGGTGGCAGCTTTCCTGCGTGATGGCCGCGAGGTTCTGCGCGTAGCGCGACGTGTCCACGCCCACCACCATCGCACCATGTTGCGCGAGCGCGTCGGCGCGTGCCTGGTCGTTGTCGGTCCAGTGATCGCTCGCCGAGAACAGCACGGCGAAGCCGCGCATCGGTCCGACGGGTTGGGTGACCGCGACGTCGCCATAGCGTCCGCCCGGCACGTGGGTGATGTTCGCCGGCGCGGGATTGAGCGTGGCCGAGGCGGTGGCGCACGCCAGCGCAAGAGACAAAGCGGCGCCTGCCGCGGCGAGGCGCGGCAGCGTGAACAAACGATTCTTCATGAGCGCCGGCCTCCAGCCAGCAGGGAAAGATCGGCGAGGGTGATGAACACGCTGATCGAGCCCGAAGCGGCCAGATAACGCGGTTCCCAGCGCGGCGCGAACTTGTTCTTGAAGCCGCGCAGCCCCCGGAAGTTGTAGAACTTGCCGCCGAAACGCCAGATCAGGCCGGCGAGGCGGTGCCACGGCGAGGCGAGCGGCGTCGGGCCCATGCCCGAAAGCGGCGCCATGCCGAGCGAGAGCGCCTGATAGCCGGCGCTCTTGAGGTGCAGCGCGAGCTGCGTGAACAGATACTCCATCGCGTAGGGCGACGCGCCCGGCAGATGGCGCATCACACCCACGGTCGCCTCCGTGTTGAGGTCGGTGGTCATGAAGGTGACGAACGCGAGGGGCTCGCCGTGCTGGCGCACGAGCAGCACCGACTGGGCGGCGAGGTAGTCGTCGTCGAATGCGGCCACCGAGAAGCTTTTCTCGCGGGCGTCGCGGCTATCGAGCCAGGCGTCCGAGATCTCGCGCAGCAGCGGGAGATGGTCCGCCATCTGTGCGCGGTCGATCTGCTCGACGGCGAAGCCGTCGCGTTCGCCGCGCTTGAGCGCATAGCGCAGATGCGCGCGCTGCGGTCCCTTGAGGTCGAACTCCTGGAGCATCACGCGCGCTTCTTCGCCGAGCTTCATCAGCGTGAGGCCGGCGTCGAGATAGAGCGGCAGCGCGTCGGCGCGCACCTGGTAGAAGGCGGCGCGTCCGCCGTGCCGGTGCGCGAGCGTGACGAAGGCGCGGATCAGCGCGGGCCATTCGTCGCGCGGACCGACCGGATCGTGCAGCGCGGCCCACGTGCGGCCGCGCTTCGCGTACATGAGGAACGCGTTGCGCGAGTCCGAGAACAGGAAGTTCTTGTCGCCCATGAGCGCGAGGCCCGCGTCGCTGCGCTCCTGGGCGCGCACGATGCGCGCGGCTTCGGCGAGATCGATGTCCGCAGGCTTTACGAAGCGGCCCGCTGCCGGTCGCATCAATTGCCACGATGCGAGCGCGGACGCGAACACCACCGCGCCGAGCGTGGCACGCAGCGCGCGCGGCGCGCGTTCGTCGAAGGCGAATTGCCACCACAGATGTTGGGAGTACTGTACATCGCGGAAGGCGAAGAGCAGCACCCACACGGCGAGCGCGATCACGCAACCCACCGAGGCGAGCCAGCCCGGCGTGAAGCGCTCCGCGAACAGCGAGGAATGTCGGTTGAAGCGGCCGCGCGTAACGAGGAGCAGGACGATCAGCACGCACAGCACGCCCGCTTCCACGAAGGCGAGGCCCTTGGCGAGCGAGAGTGCGAGATTGGCAAAAGCGATCAGGAGTGCGAGCCACCATGCGGCGTCCAGACGCCGCAACAGGCCGCGTGCCACGAACAGCAGCAGCACGCCGAACAGGCTGCCGAGCAGTTGCGAGCTTTCGAGCACCCAGAGCGGCAGGAAGGTTTGCAGCAGCGCGATGCGGTGGCCGAATGCGGGCGTCGCGCCCGAGATCACGAGCATGCCGCCGGTGACGAAGGTGACGATTGCGAGAAAGAGCGGCGCGAGCTGGGAGACGCCGCTCGCGCCGCGCCGGGCCAGCTGGGTCCCGAGCTGGGTGCCGAAGGTCGCCCCAAGGGGGCCGGCCAGCGCGCGGCCTTCGAACGCGGCGAGCAGCGCGGCGGAGAGCGCGAGCGGCGCGCCGAAGTAGATCGCGCGATAGGCCACGAGCGCGGCGATCACATGTGAGGTGGGGACGCTCGGGCCGAGCGCGTAGACCATCGCGGCTTCGAACACGCCGATGCCGCCCGGCGTGTGGCCGATCAGGCCGAGCAGCATGGCGGCGCAATAGACGGTCAGGAAGTCGCCGAAGCCGAGCTGCGCATGCGGCAGCACCGACCAGAGCGCGAGCGCGGCACCGACGACGTCGAGCGCCGCGAGCAGCAGCTGCGCGACGAGATCGCGCCGCGCGGGCACGGCGAAGCGCAGCCAGGTGCGCCCCAGAAGCTCGATTTCACACGTGCTCGCAGGACAGGCGGCTACGAGCGCGGCGCCGCACACGAGGAGCGTGCCGCCGATCCCGCGTAGCGCAGCGGCCGAGAGCGGCAGGAAGCCGGCGAGCGTGCCGGCGTCGCAGACCGTGCCGAGCGCCGTCATCAGCGCGAGGGCGAACGCCAGCGAGACGCTTGTGAACACGGTCATGCGGCCGACCTGAGCGGGCGTCACGCCCGCGCTGCCGTAGATGCGGCAACGCACGGCGCCGCCCGTGAGCGCGCCGAAGCCGGTGACGTTGCCGAGCGCCGAGCCGGCGATGGCGCCGACCCAGAGCGCGCCGCGCGAGACCTGCATGCCGAGGTAGCGCAACCCGACGGCATCGCGCCCCACCAGCGCGGCGAAGCTGACGGCGGTGGCCGCGAGCGCACCGGCCCATTCGGCCGGGGCCATATGCCGGAGCTGGCGGATCACCGAGCGGTAGTCGACGGACTGCGACAGATGCTGGAGCACGACGAGCAGCAGCGCGCCGATGCCGAGCACGA
This sequence comes from Paraburkholderia sp. J12, assembly GCF_905220215.1. Taxonomy (NCBI): domain Bacteria; kingdom Pseudomonadati; phylum Pseudomonadota; class Betaproteobacteria; order Burkholderiales; family Burkholderiaceae; genus Paraburkholderia; species Paraburkholderia sp. J12. Next base: position 342,407 of record NZ_CAJMZC010000003.1, on the reverse strand, counting down.
AGACGGGCGCGACGAAGCGCTGCGGGCGCAAGGCGTCGACGCGGCGCCGTAGCGCCGCGGCGGCCTGCATCGCGCGCGAAGGTGGCGAATGAGGCATGGATCGGTCCGGCGATTCTCAAATGCCGCCGTCTTGCCTGAATGGCTTCCCCGTTGGCGGCATGATGTTTTTGTATGGATCCCGTAGCGGCGCAGGGTGCCGCGCGACGCTACACCAAAACGTAAACGTTTGGTAAAGGACTGGTAAAAGTCAGCAAACGCTTCGGAACGCCATGTGGTTGACCCGGCGGGTGAAAAAAATGGTGCGAGCGGCAGCACGTTTGCTAATGAACTGGTCAATACCGGTAAGTCTTGCGCCCTTCGCATTCACTTTGGCTTTCGGTATTTTTAATTGGGCCGGATGTGATGTTTGCAGTCGATCCTGAATTGGAAAGGAAACCTGGGAGGTCGATCCGACAAGGCTTTCAGCCCGCCGTGTCAGCGGATTATTGCCGCCGCGGATGCAATTTTTTGCGAGACGTACCGTTAATGGCTGGCGTCTCTGTTAACAATTTGAGACATCCGTTTTAATCTTTTTACTTCGCTCTCCCGGAGAGTTAGTCTCATAGGACGTAGTGACGTCGTAGTCATGTTTCATCGGGCCAGGAGAACGACGTGAACAGAATCGCCTTGACTTCTCTCTCGCTGGCGGCGCTCGGCGTTGCGGGCATGGCTCATGCCCAGAGCAGCGTGACGCTGTACGGCACCATCGACACTTCGATTACCTATATCAATCACGCCCAGGGCGACCATAACCAGTGGTCGCTCGGCAACAGCAGCAACGGCAACCTTTCGGGCTCGCGCTGGGGCTTGAAGGGCGCCGAAGATCTCGGCGGCGGCCTGAAAGCGATCTTCCAGTTGGAAAACGGCTTCAACCCGTCCACCGGCGGACTCGGGCAAGGGGGCCGGATCTTCGGCCGCCAGGCGTTCGTCGGGCTGACCTCGGAGCAGTACGGCTCGCTCACGCTGGGTCGCCAGTACGATCCGCTGATCGACCAGGTGCAGGGCATCACCGAAGACAATTACTTCGGCTCGGCCTTCGCGACGGCCGGCGACGTCGACAACTACGACAACAGCTTCCGCGTGAACAGCGCGATCAAGTACACCACGCCGGTCTTCAGCGGGCTGCAGGCCGAGGTGATGTACGCCTTCGGCGGCGTGCCCGGCGCGACCAGCGCCGAACAGGCCTGGGCCGGCGCGGTGGCCTACAACAACGGGCCGCTCTCGCTCGCAGGCGGCTACTTCTACGCGGCGAACAGCCAGGCCACGCTCGGGCTGCGCACGGACGGCTGGACCAGCACCTCGGACGGCACTTTCGACGGCCCGATCAACACCGGCTACGCGAGCGCACACTCGCTGTCGATCGCGCGCGCCGCAGCGCAGTATGCAATCGGCCAGTTCACGCTGGGCCTCGGCTACAGCAATTCGCAGTACGCGCCGGACGGCAGTTCCGTGTTCCGCGACACCGAGAAGTACAACACCGGCCAGGGCTTCGTGAACTACCAGTTGAGTCCGGCGCTGCTGCTCGGTCTGGGCTACAGCTACACGCACGCGACCGGCGATACCTCGGCGAGTTACCACCAGGTGTCGATCGGCGCCGACTACAACCTCTCCAAGCGTACCGACATCTATATGACGGCGGCCTGGCAGCACGCGAGCGGCGAAACCGGCGACGGCTCGGGCGGCTCGATGCCGGCGGAGGCGTCGATCGGCTCTTACGGCTATTCGGGCACGAATACGCAGACCATGGTGAATCTGGGCCTGCGCCACAAGTTCTGACGCTGTCGCTGCATCTCGCATGGCATTGCCCCAGCAACGAAGCCGGGCACACCGTAAAGGCGGTGTGCCCGGTTTTCGTTTGGGGGCGGCGGCCGGCGCGGGGCGGGCCAGGCCAGGCGCTACTGTGCCTCAAGGCGCTTCGGCTCAGGGCGCTTCGGTGCCCTCAACGTCCGCGCGCGAGCAGGAAGGGCCATGCCGCGAGCCGCGCGAAGGCGCTCAGCACCCCCGACCGTGGCCGCCACGCGCTCGTGAGCGTCACGCGTGCCGGAGCGTCGGCGTCCGTGCTGAGCCAGATACGCTCGCCGCGCGCAAGCCGCAGCGTTTCGCCGGGATTGAGCCAATGGTCGTACGGCGAACGCGCGCGAGTCACCCAAACCTGCGCGCCATAGACGCGCAGGAGGCTATCGGCGGCGAGCCGCCACGTGAACGTCTGCCCCTGAGGCACCGCGAAATGCAGCGACTGGGCCGGCAACGGCGTGGGTAACAGCGCGTCGTGAAGTTCGTGATCCCGGTTGCCCGGCGTGCCGTGCGGCGTGGAGTGGGCGCCGCCGCGCGAGCGTTGCGCGCCGAGGCGCGCGAGAGAGCGGGAGTATCGAGAAGCGGCCTGCTGTGAAGCGTCATCCATCGTGTTCTCCGTCGGTTTCTGGCCGGACGGCGACGGGACAGTGATACCCAGAAAAACGAAAGCCCCGTCGATGCCGGCGGGGCTTGTGATCTGCGTGGACAGACTGCTCGAACTGCTAGTACGCACACACTCCCCATGGCTGAACCGTTCGGTTCATCCACGGGTGATTTTTCGTGGTCGGGAAGAGGGACGAAAAGGTGCGCATGAATCGAGTGTGCGGGGAAGGGCCGCTCGTTGTCAACCCGGCTGTCAACCTGAAAGGTGCGACGGACAGGATTGCGGTGTCTTCGGCGTACCCGTCATCGTGCCCCTTGCCGCGGGGGGCGATTTCCTCCAGGATGGGTTGTTTCCAGGATTAATTGGCGGACGGACAGGCGGATTGCTGCGGGCATCGACCTCGCGAATCCACTCAGACGGCCCTGCGAGTGCGGACCTCCCTGAAGCGAATGTTGCGAGCGCACAACGGTATCTGATATATCACATACAGAATATTGCTTTGTGCCGCGTTGCAGCATATGATTCAGTCATGCGATGACTCAATCATGTGGAGCTTCAAATGGATTTCGTTTCTCTCGCGCTCTTCGGCGTGGCTGTCGTGGGGCTGGGCGCCGCCGCTACCGTGTTGATCGCCCGGTGGCTGCCGAAGTCGGCAATCGAGCAAGCCTCGGAGCATGGCCGCTTTGCCGGCCTCGGCGAGGAACCGGTTGCGGCTGCGGCGGTTGCTCGCCCGCGGGTCCGCAAAGAGGCAATGAATGTCGTCAGAACTTCAAACTGAAGCCGTAGCTCTCACTTCCGCAGCGTCGCTCAAGCTCGCGCTGCAGCCGATCAGCGCCACGCTGAGCTTGCGGGATCAGGCTTACGCGATGCTGCGCCAGGCGATCGCGGACGCCGATATCTATCAGTCGCGCGAGGAAATCCGCCTCGACGAGCGCGTGCTCAGCGAAACGCTGGGGGTGAGCCGCACGCCGGTGCGCGAGGCGATGACGCTGCTCGAACAGGAGGGCTTCCTGCGCATGGTGCCGCGCCGCGGCATCTATATCGTGCGCAAGAGCAAGCGCGAGATCGTGGAGATGATCCAGATGTGGGCCGCGCTGGAGAGCATGGCCGCGCGTCTCGCGACACTTCACGCGAGCGACGAGGAAATCGCGAAACTGCGCCATATGTTCGACAGTTTCCGCGACAGCACGCCCGCGGAGCATATTGCCGAGTATTCGGACGCCAATATCGCCTTTCACCAGGCGATCGTGGAGCTTTCGAAGTCGCAGGTGATCCTCGACACCATCAAGAACATCTTCGTGCACGTGCGCGCGATCCGGCGCATGACGATTTCGCAGAGCGACCGGGCGTCGCGCTCGATCGTGGATCACCTGCGCATCATCGAGGCGCTCGAAAAGCGCGATACCGAACTGGCCGAAAAGCTCACGCGCCAGCATTCGCTCGATCTGGCGGCGTACGTCGAGAAGCATTGCGATTTTCTCGACTGATCTGAACCGTTTGCGCTGAAAACCCTTGCGGGAGACCTTCGGGTCTCCCGTTTTGCTTTGTGCGGCGTGCGCGCAACGGGCCGGGTGCCGATATCGGCATCGGGGTTTTCCTGTGTCGCCTCCCTCTTGCCGTTCATTGATATATCACATACTGTATTGAAAACGCCGCTGCCGCTTCGATGAACGATCCGACGCTGGCGCGCGACAGCAACCCCACCGATTTTCGAAAACTCGTCCGGCCACGATCAACAAGGAGAGACGACATGGGCAAGGCATTGGACGGCGTGCGCATCCTCGATTTCACGCACGTACAGTCGGGTCCGACCTGCACGCAGCTGCTCGCATGGTTCGGCGCCGACGTCATCAAGGTGGAGCGCGTCGGCGCCGGCGATGTCACGCGCGAGCAGTTGCGGGACATTCCGGACGCGGACAGCCTCTACTTCACGATGCTCAACGGCAACAAGCGTTCGGTCACCATCGACACGAAGAATCCGCAAGGCAAGCGCGTGCTCGAACGGTTGATCCGCGACTGCGACGTGCTGGTGGAGAACTTCGCGCCCGGCGCGCTCGATCGCATGGGGTTTGGCTGGGAGCACATCCAGGCGTTGAATCCGCGCATGATCGTGGCCTCGGTGAAGGGCTTCGGCCCCGGACCTTATGAGGACTGCAAAGTGTATGAGAACGTGGCGCAGTGCGTCGGCGGCTCGGCCTCGACCACCGGCTTCGACGATGGACCGCCCGTGGTCACCGGCGCGCAGATCGGCGACAGCGGAACGGGCCTGCATCTCGCGCTCGGCATCGTCACGGCGCTCTTCCAGCGCGTGCACACGGGCCGCGGCCAGAAGGTGCTCGCGGCGATGCAGGACGGCGTGCTCAACCTGTGCCGCGTGAAGCTGCGCGACCAGCAGCGGCTCGAGCGCACCGGCGTGATGAAGGAGTATCCGCAGTATCCGAACGAAACGTTCGGGGACGCCGTGCCGCGTGCGGGCAATGCTTCGGGCGGCGGTCAGCCAGGCTGGATCCTCAAGTGCAAGGGCTGGGAGACCGATCCGAACGCCTATATTTACTTCATCGCGCAGGCGCCGGTATGGGACCGCATCTGCAAGCTGATCGGCCGCGAAGAATGGATCGACGATCCGCGCTATGCCACGGCGAACGCGCGTCTGCCACACCTGAAAGACATCTTCGCGGAGATCGAGCACTGGACCATGAAGCGCACGAAGTTCGACGCCATGACCGTGCTCAATCGCTACGACATTCCGTGCGGCCCGATTCTCTCGATGAAGGAGATCGCCACGGACGAGTCGCTGCGCGCGAGCGGCACGATCGTGGAGGTCGAGCATCCGGTGCGCGGCAAATACCTCACGGTCGGCAACCCGATCAAGCTCTCGGACAGTCCCACCGAAGTCACGCGCTCGCCGCTTCTCGGCGAACACACGGACGAGGTGCTCGCCGAGTTCGGCTACTCGGGCGACGACATCCAGATGCTGCGCGCAGCCGGCGCGATCTGAACCACGACGGAGCGAAGCATGGATACCTGGATGCGCTTGATGGCGAACGACGGCAGCATCGTGTTCGGCCGCGTCGAGAACGGCTATCTGCACGAATACGAGGGACTCGATCAACCGGTGCCCACCGGCGCGGTGCTGTCGCTGCGCACGCTCACGCTGCTGGCGCCGTGCGCGCCGGGCAAGGTGATCGCCCTCTGGAACAACTTTCATGCGCTGGCCGCGAAGCTCGAGAAGCCGGTGCCGTCACATCCGCTCTTTCTGATCAAACCGGCGGAGTCGGTGATCGGATCGGATGTGCCGATACTTCGGCCTGCCCACTATGAGGGGAAAATCGTCTTCGAAGGGGAGCTCGGCATCGTGATCGGCAAGCGTTGCCGCAACGCGAGTGAGGAAGAGGCGGAAGCCGCGATCTTCGGCTACACAATCGTCAACGACGTCACGGCCGCGGGCCTGATTACGGAAAATCCGCACTTCCCGCAATGGTGCCGCGCCAAGGGTTTCGATACGTTCTGCTGTATCGGGCCGGCCATCGTGTCCGGCTTCGACTGGCGGCGCGCACGCGTGGTGACCCGGCTCGAGGGTGTCGAACGCCAGAACTATCCCCTCGACGACATGGTGTTTTCGCCGCGCGAGCAGGTGAGGCTCATTTCGCAGGATCTCACGCTGGAGCCCGGCGACGTGATCGCATGCGGCACCTCGCTGGGCGTGGGTTCGATCGGTGCGGGCGCAACGGTCGAGGTCTCGATCGACGGCATCGGCGTGCTGGTCAATACGCTTGCTGGCGAGCGCGCCGGCACGCAGGCGGGCGTCGCGGCCGAAAGCGCCTTCTGAAATAGCGTGAGAGCCCGCGCGGTGCGACCACCGCGCAAGGAGCGGCGATGCCGGAGCAACTGGTTGGCGAAGTCCTTTGGCTGGGCGGTAGCCTGCTGTTCGCGTGGCTGACGTGTGCGCTTGCACAGTTGGCGGCGCCGCTGTGGATTTTGCCGCATGGGCGCGCGTCTGCCCGGCGAGGCTGCGTGCGGCGAGATCTCGATGCGCACCGGCACAGGGTGGCGTTCGCTCTTTGCCTGGCTTTGCTGTCGATGGTCCCGCCGGTCTCGCTGGCGGCCGCGCTCTCGCCTACTGCGTGGGCGATGGGCGCTGCCGGAGCGGGGGCGATGACGGGGTTGGGGCTTGGCAGCCGGTGGGATCTGCGCTCGCATGCGGCGACGATTGCAATAGTCGCTGGGCTCGCCGGGATGGCTGCAATGGGCAGCGGCTTCGTGAGCTTTCTTGCAGGGCAGGCTCAATGGCTGGCGCAGCCCGAGTTACGCGTTGCGCTCTTCTGCACCGTGAGTTCGGGCGCGGCGCTGATGGGCGCCGCAGCGGCGGCCTATTTTGTCCGCGGCGGCGTGCCTTTCCCTCGGGGCGGTCGCGCAGTTCATTGCATGGCGCTGCTGCTTTGCGCAGTGCTCGGTTACGGCTTCGTCACAGCGGGGGCGAGCGGGCAATCCGGCCTTTCGGCGCTCGTCGCGGCAGCCGTGCTGAGCGGCGCGCTGGGTGCACGTCTCATGACCGGCGGCGGACGGTGGCATCGATCTGCTTCGCACACCCGCTTCACCATGACGCCGCCGCACGCGGTTGCCGGCTCTAGCCAGGCGCGCGCTATGGGCACGCCGTTGCTGCCCAGCCTGGCAGGCATCCCCGACGACCTTCTCGTCGAAGCCTGCAGCGGTGGCTCGTTCGAACCTGGGTGTCTCTATGGCCACCTGCCGGCTTACGGCGGAGAGCCGTCGAGGTTACGGCACTACGCGGGACCCGACCGTACAGCACGGCGGCGCAGCCTGCGTCACGCACGCGGAGTACGCCGGGGGCCGCATTAAGGCGCGCTGGAACGGCAATCCGCTACAGCAAGATCAGGGGAAATGCGACGATTCGCGTCCAATGGACCGCGAAGGATTAACCACACCTGAAGGAAACGCACTCACCCATAAAACCTTACTTATGAAAACTGGCTTCCGACACGCGCGTGATGTTCTCGATGAGCTGCGCGCCTTCCTCCATGAGGAAGCGCTTGAAGGCGAGCGCAACGGGTGGCAGACGCTTGTTCTTCCGGTGCACGACGTACCAGTTGAGCATGACCGGAAAGGTTTCGACGTCGAGCACGACCAGGTGCCCGACCTGCAATTCGAGGCTGATGGTGTGGGCGGAGAGAAACGCGATGCCCATGCCGGCGATCACGGCCTGCTTGATGGTCTCGGTGCTCTTGATCTCCATGGCGATCTTGAGGTTCGTGATCTTGCCGGCGAAGCCTTCTTCCATTGAGTTCCACGTGTCCGAGCCGCGCTCGCGCACGATGAAGGCCTCGTTGGCGATCGTGCTGAGCTTGATGCCGCGCTTGTGCGCGAGCGGATGCGTGGGCGCGGCCACGATCACGTAGGGATGCGGCGCGAACGGTTCGTTGATGGCGTCGGTGGTGTGCGGGGGCCGCACCATCACCGCGAGATCGGTCTGGTTGGTCGCCAGTTGATGGAGCAGCTGTTCGCGGTTGTATACGGAGAGATTGAGCGAAACGCCCTTATAACGGCGCGTGAATTCGGCGAGCAGGCGCGGAAAGAAGTAGTCGCCGGCGCTGATGACGGCGACGTTGAGCTTGCCGCCCGAGACGCCCTTCAGCTGGCTCATGGCTTCGTCCACTTCGTGGAACTGCTGCATGATCGCGCGGCTGTAGTGGAGCATCTCCGTGCCGGCCGGGGTGAGGTAGATCTTCTTGCCGAGCTGCTCGAAGAGGGGGAGTCCTGCGTGGTCTTCGAGCTGGCGGACCTGGGTGGAGACGGCCGGCTGCGTGAGATGCAGTTCCTCGGCGGCGCGCGAAAAACTGAGGTGGCGCGCCACGGTCTCGAAGACCTTGAGCTGGCGCAGCGTGGCATTTCGCATCGTCATGGCCGATCCATAAAGGAACGTGAATCCACATAATAACAAACTTTAATTGTGAGTAATTCAGCAATCACCCTAGCATAAGCTTGAAAGGAGTCCGAATGCATGAGGCGAGGTGTTCGGGTAAACGTGTGGCGGCGGGAAAGATGGGGGACGTCATGGCAGAAAATCGACGTCCAGTCCAGCGCAGTCAGGCGAGTGGCAGGCAACGGCATTGCGTCGAATAGCAAGTAATGGACGAATTTGCATTCGAATTTCCGTTTTGTCTGTGAAATGGAATTCGAAGGTGGTGGCAAGGCGGAATTCAAAACCATAAATCGACATTTATGTAGTGGAGCCGATTGGCCCGCTGCAATGAATGGAGAGCGGAGACAAGCGAGATGAATGCAATCGGTCAGAGGCGCGAAGGCGGTCCGTTCTGGACCAACCGCTGGTGTCAGCTGGTGGTGGGCATGGTGTGCATGGCGCTCGTCGCCAACCTGCAATATGCGTGGACGCTGTTCGTGGCGCCCATGAACGCGCGTCACCATTGGGGCGAGGCGTCGATCCAGCTTGCGTTCTCCCTCTTCATCCTCACCGAAACCTGGCTCGTGCCGCTGGAAGGCTGGCTCGTGGACAAGTTCGGGCCGCGTCCGGTAGTGGCGGGCGGTGCCGTCTGCGCGGGCCTTGCCTGGGTGCTCAATTCGTACGCCACCACGCTGCCGATGCTCTACTTCTCGTCGGTGATCGCCGGTATCGGCGCGGGCGGCGTATACGGCACCTGCGTGGGCAACGCGCTCAAGTGGTTTCCGGATCGCCGCGGGCTGGCGGCGGGCCTCACGGCCGCGGGCTTCGGCGCTGGCGCCGCAGTGACGGTGATTCCCATTGCCAACATGATTACGCGCTCCGGCTACGAGCACACGTTTTTCTTCTTCGGCATTTTTCAGGGCCTCGCGATTCTCGTGCTGGCGTTCCTGCTCGTGAAGCCCGTGCCGCGCAGCACGATGGGCGCGTCGCGCCGCCTCGTTTCGCGCGTCGATTACACACCGGGCCAGATGGTCAAGGAACCGGTGTTCTGGCTGATCTACATCTCGTTCGTGGCCGTTGCGGCGGGCGGCCTCATGGCCACCGCGCAGATCGGTCCCATCGCGAAGGACTGGGGGCTCGCGCGCATTCCCATGACCGTGTTCGGCGCGACGCTGCCGCTTCTCACGCTCACGCTTTCCATCGACAACATCTGCAACGGCTTCACGCGTCCGCTTTGCGGTTTCGTCTCCGACAAGATCGGCCGCGAGAACACGATGTTTTTCATCTTCGTGGGCGAAGGCCTCGCGCTGCTCGGCATGATGCAGTACGGCACCAACCCCTATGCGTTCATGACGTTCGCGGCGCTCATCTTCCTCTTCTGGGGCGAGATTTTCTCGATCTTCCCGGCGATCTGCGCCGACACGTTCGGCAGCAAGTACGCCGCGGCCAATGCAGGCACGCTCTATACGGCGAAAGGCACCGCCTCGCTGCTCGTGCCGGTGGCCTCGGTGCTTTCGGCCACGGGCGGCTGGAGCGCCGTGTTCGTCGTGGCGGCCGTCATCACGATTGCCGCCGGGGTCAGCGCGAAGTTCGTGCTGGCGCCCATGCGTGCGCGACTGATCGAGCAGCAGGACGATGGGCGTCCGGCGGCGCGGACGGCCAGTGCCTCTTCCGGGCTGCCGCACTGGCCCAACCAGACTGGCGAATGAGGCGCCTCGCGAGAGATCGATGAACGTATCGCTTCAGCAACTCAAGGTGTTCGTGGCGGTTGCGCGGACGCGCAGCTTTACGCGCGCAGCGCGCGAGTTCGGGTTGACGCAGTCGGCCGTGAGCCGCTGCGTGCGCGATCTGGAGGAGGCGGTCGAACTGAAGCTGTTCGACCGTACCACGCGCCAGGTCGAACTCACGCTTGCCGGCGGCAGCTTCGAGCGGCGCATTGGCCGCCTGCTCGACGAAATCGACATGGTGCTCAACGAAGGGCGCTCGGCGCATCAGGCGCATAGCGGCGTGGTGCTGGTGGCGAGCAATCCGGTGCTCTCGTCGAGTTGGGTGCCGGCCGCGCTCGCGCGTTGCGCCGTCGCGCTGCCGGCGCTCACCCTGCAGCTTCAGGACAGGCCGCAGGCCGCGGTGGTTCAGGCGGTCGAGCAGGGCGAGGCGGACTTCGGGGTGATCGCGGAGAGCCCTTCTTTTGCGAGCGCCAGCCTCGACATACAGCCGCTCGCCGCCGCGCCGCTGTGCGCCGTGCTGCCGCCCTTTCATCCGCTCGCGCAGCACGGCACGCTGCGCTGGGCGGATCTCGCGCACGAGCCGCTCGTCACCCTCAATCGCGATGCGGGTTGCCGCGACGCCGTAGCGCGCGCACTGGCGGCCGTGCGGCCCGAAGGCAAGCCGCTGCAGGAACTGGCGCACGTGGAGGGCGTGGCGCGCATGGCGCAGCTGGGGCTCGGCATCGGCGTGCTGCCGGTTTGCACCGGCACCGCGCAGGTGTCCGATCCCTCGGATGCGGCCTGCCATTGGCCTGCTCCCGCAGGCTCGGTCGTCGCGCGCGTGCTGCACCCCGTCGTCAACGTGACGACGATGCTCGTGCGCCGCCGCCATCGTTCGCTGCGCCCGTGTGCGCAGGCTGCATGGGCGCAGTTCGTCGAGGACGGGTCGGCGCAGCAACAGGGCAATACGCGATGTGCGCAACAGGAGATCGTTGCTGACGAAACGTTCTCGCGCAGCGCAGCCAGCGTGACATAAACGAAGCTTCTCTACGTGACAAAAGCAAAACGGACCCCAAGGGTCCGTTTCGTTTTACGCCATCGACAAAGGGCGCTACGCCGCTTGCAGCGCCATCCGCTCGCGTTGCTTGACGAGGGCGAGCACCACGTCGATGGTCGGCGTCGGTTCGCCGACGAGTTGCCCCATCTCCTGCACCACGGTCAGCAGCGGATCGATTTCCATGGGCCGGCGATTCTCGAGATCGACGAGCGTCGAGGTTTTGTGCGCGCCCACGGCGCCCGCGCCGTCGATGCGCCGCTCCACATCCACGCGGAAATGCACGCCGAACTGCTCCGCAATGCGTCTCGCTTCCAGCATCATCGTGCGCGCGACCTCGCGCGTGGCCGGGTCGCCCGTGATCACGTCGAGCGTGGCATGCGTGAGCGCGCTGATCGGGTTGAAGCACAGATTGCCCCAGAGTTTCAGCCAGATTTCATCGCGGATGTTCTCGCGGATCGGCGCTTCGAATCCTGCTGCCTGCATGATTTCGTGCAACTGAACGATGCGCGGCGTGCGTTCGCCCGAAGGCTCGCCGATGGGGAACTTCTTGCCGTACACATGGCGGATCACGCCGGGCGCCTCGATTTCGGCGGCCGGGTAGAGCACGCAGCCTATCGCGCGCTCGGGCGTGAGGCGCGTCCATTGCGATCCGTCCGGGTCGATGCTTTCGAGCCGCGTGCCCGCGAACTTGCCGCCGTGCTGGTAGAAGTACCAGTAGGGAATGCCGTTGGTGCCCGTGACGATGGCCGTGTGCTTGCCGATGAGCGGTTGCATGGCGTCGATCACGCCGGCCACCGAATGCGCCTTGAGCGTGATGATGACGACGTCCTGCACGCCGAGCTCGCGCGGGTCGGAGGTGCAGCGCACATTGGCCACGTACTCCTCGCCGTCCATCAGCAACCGTGCGCCGCGTTCGCGCATGGCGGCCAGATGCGGTCCGCGCGCGACGAAGCTCACGTCGGCACCGGCGCGTGCGAGCTGCACGCCCATCATGCCGCCGATGGCGCCCGCTCCAAAGATGCAGATCTTCATGGTGAAACCCCAATGACGTTGGAAACCGCGTGCCCCTCGCCGTAGCGAGGGACGATGGTTCGAGCATAGGGGGAGGCGTCGATTAACGACAGTTAAAGTTTATCGCCAAAATCATCAAGAAGTGCTTATGGATAGTCTGCGCGGTTCGGGCGCGGCGCACCAGCAGGCCGAACTGCGGGAGCATGGGTTTCGCGACATCGACGAATTGCGGCAGGAGGGCCGTGAAAACGAGGATCGCCTTCGGGTTGCCGGTGGCCAGGCGACATTCGCGCCACGCGAGACGCGTGAGCGAGGCATGGCCTTCGAAGGCCATGCCCGTGCGCAGTCAATGAAAGAGCGGCAGCGCGAGAAAGAGTTTGATGACCATGGCGTTGGCAATGTCGATGAAGAATGCCGCCACCATCGGCACCACCAGAAACGCGACGTGCGAGTGGCCGAAGCGCGCGGTGATCGCCTGCATGTTGGCGATCGCGGTGGGCGTGGCGCCGAGGCCGAAGCCGCAATGGCCGGCAGCGAGCACGACGGCGTCGTAGTTGCCGCCCATGGCGCGGAACGTCACGAAAATCGCGTAGAACACCATCAGCACCGTTTGCGCGGCAAGGATCGTGAAGACCGGCAGCGCGAGCGCGGCGAGGTCCCACAGGCGCAGCGTCATGAGCGCCTGGGCGAGAAAGAGCGCGAGGCTCACGTTGCCGATCAGGGCCACCGCGTGTTCGGCCACGGGCCGGCCCGCGAGTGCGAGGCCGTTCGCGAGCAGCACCGCAACGAACAGCACGCACACGAAGGCCGGCAGTTCGAAGGCACTGCCGGCGATCAGGCGCGACAGCGCGTCGCCGGCGGCGAGGCTGATGACAATGAGCGTGAGCGTGTTGATGAACGCCGCGGGAGTGGTCGGCTGCTCGGCCTTGGGTTCTTCGAAGGCGTAGGCGTCGACCTGAGGCACGCCGGCGTCACCGCCTTCGCCGCCTTCGCCGCGACCGATGCGCTTGAGCAACCGTTGCGCCACCGGGCCGCCCAGGATGCCGCCCATCACGAGCCCGAAGGTCGCGCAGGCAATGGCGGCCTCGGTGGCCGACTGCAGGCCGTGCTGCTCCGAGAACACCTTGCCCCAGGCCGCGCCGGTGCCGTGGCCGCCCGAGAGCGAGACCGATCCGCCAAGCAGCCCGAAGAGCGGATCGACACCCAGCATGAGCGCCATGCCGATCCCCACGACGTTCTGCAGGACCAGCAGGCCCACCACCACGAGCAGGAAGCGCACGAGCGTGGGGCCGCCGGCTTTCAGGCTCGCCAGCTTTGCGTTCAGGCCGATGGTGGCGAAGAAGGCGAGCATGAGCGGCGTCTGGAGGGCGACGTCGAAGCGCACGTCGGTATGCGCGAAGCTGTGCAGCGCAAGCATGACGAGCGCCGCGACGAGGCCGCCCGCCACGGGCTCGGGAATGGTCCAGCGGCGCAGCACCGGCACGCCGGCGACGAGCCGGTTGCCGAGCAGCAGCACGAGGGAAGCGGCAACGAGTGTTCCGTAAACGTCGATGTTCATTATGGGCCTCGCGACGCGGCGGATGACAGAAGGGCGCGCCGCCCCCGCAAGCGGCGCCTGTGTCCACAGTACACGAGCGGCGTGCGGATTGCGCGGGCAATGCGATCGATCGGGCGGGGAGGGGAAAGGGCATTCGCTTGCACGAATCGGGTCCGCACGATTAAATAGTGCCCGGACGCCAGCCGGGCATGCGAGGGGGCTGCGGCAGGTGTTCATGCATGGCGAATCGTGACCGCGACGACAACAGCGTTGCATGCGACCGGAGTCCGTGCCGAAGCACGCACCCGGGATCGACCGAACCGGAGAAGTTCATGAGTACGAGCACCATTGCCGAACGCGAGGCCGCCGGCCGCGCGGTGCGCGAGCGCGTCAAGCGTTCGAGCCACAAGCAGATCGGCGGCCTGCATCGCGATCCGCTCGAGCTGCTGCAACTGAACAGCGACGGCCGCGTGCCGAACCTCGTGCCGCTGCGTTACGGGCGCATGATCGTTTCGCCGTTCACCTTCTTTCGCGGCAGCGCGATCCTCCAGGCGCACGACCTTTCGCTCGTACCCAACACCGGCATGGTGATGGACATTTGCGGCGACGGGCATCTGATGAACTTCGGCGGCTTCGCCACGCCCGAGCGCCAGCTCGTCTTCGATCTGAACGACTTCGACGAAGTCGCGCCCGGCCCCTGGGAGTGGGATCTGAAGCGCCTCACGGCCAGTCTCGTGGTGGCTGCGCGGCACATGCGCTATTCGCGCGGCGTGGCCGAATCGCTGGTCATGACGGCGGTGACGACCTATCGCGACCGCATGCGCCAGTACGCCGAATTCGGCGCGCTCGATCTCTGGTACGACAAGATCACCTTCGACCGCATGGTCGAGACGGCGCTCACGCCCGAGGGCCGCCGCATGATCCGGCGGGGGATGGAAAAGGCGGCGGGCCGCACCCACGAAAGCATGCTCGACAAGCTCGCCGCACGCGATGACGACGGCCACTGGACCATCCGCGATGCGCCGCCCGCGCTCTTTCACGTCCATGGCGCGAATACGCTGTTCGAGAAAGAGGACGACTGGTTCGGCATCGGCGACTGGCGCCCACTGGTCGAGCCGATGTACGACGCGTACCGGAAGACGCTCGCGCAGGATCGCCGCGAGCTGCTCGAACACTTCGCGCTTCAGGACCTCGTGTTCAAGGTGGTGGGCGTGGGCAGCGTGGGCACGCGCTGTCTCGTCGCGCTGCTGACCGATCATCACGACAAGCCGCTCTTCCTGCAGATCAAGGAGGCGCGCCGCTCCGTGGTCCAGCAGTTCTTCAAGTCGCCGGCGTTCAAGCACGAGGGCGCGCGCGTCGTGCAGGGCCAGCGGCTGCTGCAGGCGGCCAGCGACATCTTCCTCGGCTGGTCCACGGGGCCGTCGGGGCGGCATTTCTATTTCCGGCAGTTGCGCGACATGAAGCTCTCGGTCGAGCTCGAACTGCTCGACAGCACGCTGCTGGAAGGCTACGCGCGCCTGTGCGGCTGGGCGATGGCGCGCGCGCACGCGAAGTCGGGCAACGCGGCCGTCGAGATCGGCGCGTACATCGGGCGCAACGATCAGTTTGCCGAGGCGCTGGTGGGCTACGCGTTCGCGTACGCGGACCAGGTGGAGAAGGACTATGAAGTCTTCCTGAAAGCCGCGCGCAGCGGCAAGATTCTCGCGCGCAGCGACGAGGACATGGCCGCCGATTTCCGCGTGTGACCCTGCGTGACCCCGTGTAATCGCGCGTGACTACGCGTGATTATGTGTGACTACGCGTGAGATGGGCGCCGCCGTCCGTGCCTGCACGACGGACGGCGAACGCGCTATCCTTGCGGCTTTCCCTCGCCGCCGCGCTTGCGGCGTGTGCCCATGCGCTTACGCCATATCGAAGTCTTCCACGCGATCATGCGGACGGGCTCGCTCTCGAAGGCCGCCGAGCTGCTGTGCGTCTCGCAGCCCGCCGTGAGCAAGGTGCTCGCCCATGCGGAGCGCAGCGTGGGCCTGAAGCTGTTCTCGCGCACGCACGGACGCCTGCAGCCCACGCGCGAGGCCGAGCTGCTGTTCGCCGAAACGCAGAAGCTCCAGTCGAACCTCGACAGCATCCGCGACCTCGCGCGCAATCTCGCGCTGCGTCCGCAAGGGCTCCTGCGCATCGGCTGCCTGCCGAGTCTCGGCCTCACGCTCGTGCCGCAGGCCGTACAGGCGTTTCGCGCGAGCTATCCCGAAGTCTCGCTCAAGATCCAGACGCGCCATACCACCGAGCTCATCAACGCGCTGCTCACGCGCGAACTCGACATCGGCATCGCGCTCGATCCGCCAGCGCGGCCCGGCATCGCCGCGCTCGAACTGGGACGCACGGCGGTGGTGTGCGTCGCGCCCCCGGACGAACCGTCGCCGCCCGACGCGCCGCTCGCCCTGCAGGATTTCGTGAACGGCGACTGGATCGGCATCGGCAATGTCGATCCGCTGGGCGTGGCGATCGGCCATCTGCTCGAAGCCGAAGGCGTGGAAGGGCGCTTTCCCGTGGTGGAGGCGCAGACGTGGTATGTGGCGCGCGCGCTCGCGGCGCGCGGCATCGGGCGCGTGCTGCTCGACGAACTCACGGCGAAATGCGCGGGCGAGCCGGTGGCGATACGGCGCGTGGAGCCGGAGCCGACCGTGGGCGTCCATGCCGTGTGCCGGGATGGCGGGCTCGACTCGCAGGCGGGCAACGCGTTCCTCGACGTGCTGCGGGGGTGTCTCGGTCGGGCATGAGCCGCGCGTGATTTTTGTTACGCGCTCGGACCGCCCCCGCTGCCCTTAGAATGGAGCAAGCAGTGACGCAAGCACGGGCGCCCGCACGGCGCAGCGCCCGCAACAACCCGGGGGGACGTGGTTTGAACCGGTCCGCAATAGCGAGCCTTTTGGCCGTGGTCTGCGCCTGCGCGTCGGCGGCGTCCGCGGCATCCGCCGACGAACTCGAAAGCGCCACGCTGCGCAAGATTCGCGACACCGGCACGATCGTGCTGGGCGTGCGCGAGGCCGCCGTGCCGTTCTCGTACTTCGCCGACGGCGAGCATGCCACCGGCTATTCGCAGGACGTTGCGCTGCGCATCGTCGATGCCGTGCGCACGACGCTCGGCCTGCCCGGGCTCCAGGTGCGCGAGGTGCCCGTCACGGCCCAGGACCGCATTCAGCTCGTGCAGAACGGCAGCGTCGATCTGGAGTGCAGCACCACCACGCATACCCGCGAGCGCGACGCCGAGGTGGCGTTTTCCAACAGCATCTTCGTGTATGGCGTGCGCATGCTGGTCAAACGCGGCTCGCCCGTCAAGGAGTTCGAGGATCTCGCGGGGCACACGGTCGTCACCACCACGGGCACCTCGGAGGAGCGGCTTTTGCGCCGCTGGAACCTGGAGCGCGGGATGAACATGCGCATCATCGTCGCGAAGACGCACGCGGCGTCGTTCGACGAAGTGAAGACGGGCCGCGCCGCCGCGTTCGTGATGGACGAGCCGCTGCTCTACGGCGCGCTCGCATCGGGCCGCGACGGCAACGACTCGCGCGACTACGCGATCGTGGGCAAGCCGGTTTCGTCGGAGGTGTATGCCTGCATGTTCCGGCGCGGCGACGACGACTTCAAACATCTCGCCGACAACGTCGTCGCGAAGCTGCAGCGCTCGGGCGAAGCGGATACGCTTTACCAGCGCTGGTTCGAAACCCCCATCCCGCCGACGGGCGTCAATCTGCAGATGCCGATGTCGGCGCCGCTGAAGGCGCTGTTCGCCAATCCGAACGACCGGCCGCTCGACTGAGCGGCCGGCCGTCAAAACTGCCCGCAAACTGCGCGCAAACCGCGCGCAAGGACTTTCATCATGAACGAACCACAGACTGCCGCTGCCGCCAGAATCGCGCTCGTCACGGGCGCGGGCAGCGGCATCGGGCGAGCCTGTGCGCGCCGGCTGCTCGCGAACGGCTTTACGGTGGTGCTGGCGGGGCGGCGCGCCGAACCGTTGCAGGCACTGGCGGCCGAGGCCGCGGCGGCGGGCCAGACGGCGCTCGCCGTGCCGTGCGACGTGAGCGATGCCGCTTCCGTCGAGGCACTCTTCGAGACCGTCCGCGCGCAATACGGCCGTCTCGACCTGCTGTTCAACAACGCGGGGCGCAACGCGCCGCCGGTGGACATCGACGAGATCGACGTGGCCGACTGGCGCGCCGTGGTCGATACGAACCTCACGGGTGTGTTCCTTTGCACGCGCGCGGCATTCGGGCTGATGAAGCGGCAGACGCCGCGCGGCGGGCGCATCATCAACAACGGGTCGATTTCGGCGCACGCGCCGCGGCCGCACAGCATTGCGTACACCGCCACGAAGCACGCCATCACCGGGCTCACGAAATCGGTGTCGCTCGACGGGCGGCGCTACGACATCGCGTGCGGGCAGATCGACATCGGCAACGCGGCGACCGAGATGGCCGAGCGCATGGCGCGGGGCGTGCCGCAGGCGAATGGCGAGATCGCCGTCGAACCGCTCATGGACGTCGAACTGGTGGCGGATGCGGTGCTGCACATGGCCCAGTTGCCGCTCGCCGCCAACGTGCAGTTCATGACCCTCATGGCGACCAGGATGCCGTTCGTCGGGCGCGGCTGAGCGGGACGCGGCGCGGTTGTACCGGATGCGGGCTTCGCGGGGCCCGGCGCTATCTCGCGAGGTTTCGTATACTGATGGCCGATCCGCCACGGCACCCGCGCTCATGCCTTTCCCCCCGCCCCCCGAAGACGACCCCCGCCCCGAACCGCCCGAGCGGCCCGACAGCAACGCCTGCTGCGGCAGCGGCTGCGACCCGTGCATCTTCGACTACTACGCCGAGGAGCTGGATCGCTGGCGCGCCGATCTTGCTGCGTGGGAGGCGCGCGAAGCCGCGCGGCGCGAGGCAGCCGCCGCGCATCGACCGGCGGAGGAGGCGGATGGGGAAGCACGCGCCAGGCCCGCGGGCAAAACTCCGCGCTGAATGCAACCCGCCACGTCCCCCGGTCCCAAACGTCCTCCGCCCAGTCCCATGACCGACTCCGCCCTGCTCAACGCTCCCGCGCTCGACCCCGCGGCGCTCGACGCGCTGCAAGCTTTCGTCGAGCGCCATCCGCGCCTCTTCGTGCTCACGGGCGCGGGCATCAGCACCGACTCGGGCATCCCCGGTTATCGCGACGAAAACGGCGCCTGGAAGCGTTCGCCGCCCATCACGCTGCAGGAATTTCTCGGCTCGCAGGCCTGGCGCCGCCGCTACTGGGCACGCAGCATGCTGGGCTGGCCGACCGTGGGCCTCGCGCAGCCCAACGGCGCGCATCGCGCGCTCGCGCGGCTCGAAACCGCGGGTTACGTGCGCGCGCTCGTCACGCAGAACGTGGACGGGCTGCATCAGCGCGCGGGCAGCCACGGCGTGATCGAGCTGCACGGCAGCATCGGCCATGTCCATTGTCTCGATTGCGGCGCCCAGTACACGCGCGCATCGCTGCAGCCGCTGCTGGAGGAAAACAATCCGGATATCGCGGGTGCGATTGCGGAGCCCGCCGCCGACGGCGACGCCCATCTCGACTTCGACGGCAGCCTGCCGTTCGCGGTGCCGGTCTGCACGGCGTGCGGCGGCATGCTCAAGCCTTCGGTGGTGTTCTTCGGCGAGAATGTGCCGCGCGAGCGGGTGGCTGAAGCGTCGGCCGCGCTCGATGCAGCGGATGCGGTGCTCGTGGTGGGGTCGTCGTTGATGGTGTATTCGGGGTATCGTTTCTGCGCGTGGGCGCAGCAGCGCGGCAAGCCTGTCGCGGCCGTGAACCTCGGGCGCACCCGTGCCGACCCGCTCCTCGCACTGAAAGTCGAAGCGCCTTGCGCCGCCACGCTCGAAGCGCTGGTCCGGCGCTTGGGCGCCTGACGCGGCCGGCCATCGGCAGCACGCCGGGCCACGCCAGTCAGATGCCAGCTACGCGCCCAAAGCCCAAGCCCACAGGAAGCCCCCATGCTGACCACGATCGCAGAACTCGAAGCCCGCTACGGCACGCCGCACGAACGCGCGGTGCGCAAGGAGATCGACTATATCAACGAGGACTATCGCCGCTTCATCGAGCTTTCGCCTTTCGTGGTGCTCGCGACGGGCAGCGCCGAGGGGCTCGACTGCTCGCCGCGCGGCGACGCGCCGGGCTTCGTGCGGATCCTCGACGAACGCACGCTCGCGCTGCCGGACCGTCCCGGCAACAATCGCGTCGACAGCCTGCGCAACGTGGTGGCCGCGCCGCACGTGGGCCTGCTCTTCATGGTGCCGGGCGTCGGCGAAACGCTGCGCGTGAACGGGCGCGGGCGCCTCTCCGACGATCCCGCGCTGCTGGCGGCCTTCGCCGTGGACGACAAGCCGCCGCGCTCGGTGCTCGTGATCGACGTGGAGAGCGTGTATTTCCACTGCTCGAAGGCGATCGTGCGCTCGCACCTGTGGGATGCGTCGCACCATGTGGAGCGCTCGGCGCTGCCGAGCGCGGGCACCATGCTTCGCCGCATCAATGTGGAGCAATACGGCGAGAGCTTCGACGCCGAAACCTACGAAGCCGGCCTTGCCGAGCGCATCAAGAACAGTCTCTATTGAATCCGCCGAACGCAGCCTCGAACGCAACCGCAACCTCTGGCGCAAAGACAACGAGCACGATGAACGACCCGCAATCCAGCCAGCGCCTGAACGCGCCCGCCGCCGGGCGCAACGCAGCACCCATCCTCGACGTGCTGCGCGGCGTGCTGCCCGCGCGCGGCACGGTGCTGGAGATCGCGAGCGGCACCGGCCAGCATGCGGCGCATTTCGCCGCCGCGCTGCCGGACCTCGTCTGGCAGCCGAGCGATGCCGATCCGCGCGCGCGGGCCTCGATCGAAGCATGGCGCGCGCATGCGGGCCTCGCGAACCTGCTCGCGCCGCTCGACCTCGACGTGCTGCGCGAGCCGTGGCCCATCGAAGTCTTCGACGCGCTCGTCTGCATCAACATGATCCACATCGCCCCGTGGGAAGCGGCCGCGGCGCTCATGCAAGGCGCGGGTGCGCGGCTGCCGGCGGGCGGCGTGCTCGCGACCTACGGTCCGTACCGGCGCGGCGGCGCGCATACGGCGCTGAGCAACGAAGCGTTCGATGCCGACCTGCGCGCACGCGATCCGGCATGGGGCGTGCGCGACATGGAAGCCGTGGAGGCGTTGGCGCAAGCGCAAGGTCTGGTCTGCGAGGCGCGCGTGGCGATGCCGGCGAACAACTTCACCCTGGTCTTCCGAAAGCGTTGAATCCGGACGCGGTGTGCGTGCCTTAGCGCATCGCACGAGCGTTTCCCTTATCCTTGCACGATCGGCGCCGAGGGCGTCGCCGTCTTATTGAAGTGGAGAAACAACATGAGCAAACAGCCAATCGGCGTGGTAGGTCTGGCCGTGATGGGCCGCAATCTGGCGCTCAACATCGAGAGCCGGGGCCATGCGGTGTCGGTGTTCAACCGCAGCCGCGAGAAAACCGACGAGCTGATCGCTGAATTCCCCGACCGCAAGCTCGTGCCGACCTACACGCTCGAAGCGTTCGTCGAGTCGCTGGAAAAGCCGCGCCGCATCCTGATGATGGTGAAGGCGGGCGAGGCCACCGACGACACCATCGCCTCGCTCAAACCGCTGCTGGATCAGGGCGACATCCTGATCGACGGCGGCAACACGCATTTCACCGACACCATCCGCCGCAATCAGGAACTCGCGAAGGCGGGCCTGCACTTCATCGGCACGGGGGTTTCGGGCGGCGAGGAAGGCGCGCTCAAGGGTCCTTCGATCATGCCGGGCGGCCCGCGCGATGCTTACGATCTGGTTGCGCCGATCCTCACCGAAATCGCCGCCAAGGCGCCGGACGGCGCGCCGTGCGTGGCGTACATGGGCCCGGACGGCGCGGGCCACTACGTGAAGATGGTGCACAACGGCATCGAGTACGGCGACATGCAGCTGATCGCCGAAAGTTATGCGGTGCTCAAGCAGGTGCTGGGCCTCTCCAACGAGGAATTGGGCAAGGTCTATACCGAGTGGAACCAGGGCGAGCTCGACAGCTACCTGATCGAAATCACCTCGAAGATTTTCGGCAAGAAGGACCCGGAAACCGGCAAGGACCTCGTGGACGTGATCCTCGACCGCGCCGCGCAGAAGGGCACCGGCAAGTGGACGAGCCAGAACGCGCTGGATCTGGGCGTGCCGCTGCCGCTCATCACCGAATCCGTGTTTGCGCGCGTGCTCTCGTCGCTCAAGACGCAGCGCGTGGCGGCTAGCAAGGTGCTTTCGGGCCCGGCACACCAGTCCTTCACGGGCGAGCGCACGGCGTTCATCGAAGCCGTGCGGCGCGCGCTCTATTTCAGCAAGGTGATTTCGTACGCACAGGGTTTCGCGCAACTGCGCGCCGCCTCCGACGAGTACAAGTGGGACCTGCAGTACGGCACCATCGCGAAGATCTTCCGCGCGGGCTGCATCATCCGCGCGCGCTTCCTGCAGAAGATCATGGACGCCTACGCCCGCGACCCGAAGCTGGACAATCTCCTGCTCGACCCCTATTTCCGCGACATCGCCGCGAACTACCAGGTGGCGCTGCGCGAAGTGGTGATTCAGGCGGTGTCGGCGGGCGTGCCGGTGCCGGCGTTTTCCTCGGCGATCGCGTACTTCGACGGCTACCGCTCGGAGCGCCTGCCGGCGAACCTCGTGCAGGCACAGCGCGACTTCTTCGGCGCGCACACGTTCGAGCGCATCGACAAGCCCGGCAGCTTCCACGCCGACTGGGCCTGACGCGGCTCGACCTGACGCGGCTCGGCCTGACGCGGCCCGGCCTGACGCGGCCCGGCCTGACGGCGGCCCGAAGCTGCATCGGGCAAATGACCGCACTGTCGTTGCGGTCATTGTAGGAATCGAAAGGTGAGCTCAGAGGGCTCACCTTTTTTATTGCAAAATCCGTAACGGTGTTTTTTCTTATTAGGGTTTTCCCTAAATCAATCGGCCGCCTATGCTTGAGTCAACCGCTGACGAACACGGTGTTCGAAGCGGAAATAAAACAGATGGAGGTCCGATCATGAACAAGCTCATTTCCGCCGTTGTCGTTGCCGCCGCTCTTGCCGTCCCGGCAATCTCGTTTGCCCAGTCGAGCGAACAAGGCCTGACCCGTGCGCAGGTTCGCGCGGAACTCGTCCAGCTTGAAAAGGCGGGCTACAACCCGTCGGGCGACCAGATCAATTACCCGGAAAACCTGCAAGCCGCACAGGCCCGCGTGAGCGCAGAACAGCTCGCCAGCGGCGAGACCAGCGGCTACGGCGCCCCCACGGCGGGCACCTCGGAGTCGGGCGGCGCGGTGCAACCGGCGCATATCGCTCCGCAGCAGTCGGTGTATTTCGGCCACTAAGTTTCGACCACCAGGCCGTTTGGTTGGTAGTCGGCAGTAGCAGTACAGGCAGTGGAAAGCGCAGTGGAAGTGGATGTTGACGTGGCAATTGTGGTTGCAGTGTGAGTTGTTGATTCACGCAGTAGCAGCAGTAGAAGTTGCAGTGCAGAAGCAGGCAAAGCGGTTGCAGTACGAGAGGTGGCAGTAGAAGTGGCTATACCCGCAGTACGCAGTCGAGCGCGGCCCGGTCCAGAACCGGTCCGCGCTTTTTCGTTTGTGCGCCCGGCCGGTCTGGGCCGGGCATCCGCCGCTTCAGCGTCCCGGCAGATGCGGCACGCCTTCGTTGCTCGTCGTGCTGAGCTGATGGATCGCGCGGTGCGCCTTGTTCAGCTGCGCCTGGGCGGCGATGCGCTGCGCCTCCAGCTGCGCGACCTCCTTGCGCACCTGGTGCTGGCGGCCCGTCACGCGGTGCTCCTGCTCGGTATGCCGTTGCAGGTCCGCGCGCAGCCGCTCGGCTTGTGCCTCCGATTCCTCGATCTGCCGCACGAGCTGTTCGTTCTGGGCGATCAGCCAGGCGCGGCGCGTTTCGCCGTCGACGAGGCGCGTCGCCTGTTCTTCCAGATGATGGAAGGCGGCGCTGGCGGCATCCACGTCGGCGGCCTTCAGCGCGCGCCAGAGCGCGCCGTCCTGATGCAGCGCCACGTAGTAGTTCAGCGTGCGCGCATGGAAAAACAGGCTCACCGTGTAATCGAAGCTGCGGAACACGCGGAAGGTCGTGAGTTCGTCGGCGCCGGCGAGCGCTTCGAATGCCGCGCCATCGGCAACCTGCACCGGGCGGCCGTTCAGTTGCGACGGCACGACCGGCACGGCGCGCAGCGTCGGCACCGCGCGCGGCGAACTGGCGCCATCGGCTTCGAGCTCTTCGTGCGACGTGTCTTCCACCACAGGACCGGCGGGCATGGCGCCTGCAGGATGCGTCTCGCGCGAAACCGCGACGAGATGCGAAGGGCCGCCCGAAAGCGCGGCATGACGGCGGTTCAGGAATGTTTTCACGGCGATACCCCCAGAATGGCACGCAAGCGCCCGGCGGGCCGCCGTGAACCGGCGGCCCGCGAGCGGGGACGTGCAGTCAGAACGGGGCAGGCGGGGCCGGCGGGCGCCGTCCGCTCCGGGCTGGCCTTGCTGCGCTCAGTGCAACAGGCGCGGCCGGCGTGCGATGTCGTCGAAGAGTGCACGGCCGGGCTCGAGCGCGAACAGCCAGGTTTCGTCATAGCCGCTCAGCGTATCGAGCGCGTCGCGCAGGCGCTCGATCACCACGGCCGGAATTTCGACGGTCGCCTCGACGCCGCTCGAAAGGCGCGCGACGCTGGCGTGCTGCACCAGTTCGTCGGCGGCTTCGGCCACGTCGGCGGCAAAGACAAGATGGTTGTTCAACAATTCGACGAGGCCGGGCGACGCTGCGATGTCTTCGACATTGAGCTGCACGGAAAGGAAAGTGGCTTTGTTCATCCTCGGATTCCTCACGGACGTGGGGCTGCAGCGAGAGGCCAGTCGTCATTTTTCTGAAGAAGCAGGAGCCAGTATAGGCGAGCCCCGCCAGAAGTGAATGCGGGGCGCCTTGCGGAGGGCCGTCGGCCCCGGACGATATAATGGGGGCCGTTCGCCATTTCCGGCCTCTCCACGGCAGGTTGCGAACGAATGCGAATGCCTGCAGACCGGCGCATGTACACAGCACTTCCCCGTACAGAGCGAGGAACCAGCGAGGATCAGCACGATGAATCGACTCCGGCGAAACCCGGGCGCAACGGCGGGACTGGCGGCTGCGGCCGCCCTGACGCTCCTCGCGAGCGCCTGCACGATCACCCCCTGGTCGGGCGAATCGACGGGTACGCCCGTCTCGACCTCCAACGGCGGCGTACCCGCCGGCTACTACCGCGTGAACCCCGGCGATACGCTCGGCCGTATCGCCAATGCCTTCGGCCAGCGGCCGCAGGACATCGCCAGCTGGAACCAGCTGCCGGCCAGCGCTTCGGTGGTGCCGGGCCAGGTGCTGCGCGTGGCGCCGCCGCCCAGCTTCGCGCCTTCGGGCGTGCCGCCTTCCACACCGAACGGGGCGCCGGCCGCCGCGGGCGTCGCGATGCCCGCGCCGGTCGTCTCCGAGGTCACGCTCGCCTGGCCTGCGTACGGGCCGGTGCTGCAGAAGTTCGTGCCGGGCAAGTCCACCGGCATCCTGATCGGCGGCCAGATCGGCGAGCCGGTGAAGGCCGCCGCTGCGGGCCGCGTGGTCTATGCGGGCACGGGCATCGAGGCCTATGGGCCGCTCGTCATCATCAAGCACAACGATGCGGTGGTGACCGCCTACGGCCACAACAGCAAGCTGCTCGTGAAGGAAGACGACGCCGTCACGCAGGGCCAGCCCATTGCCGAGATGGGCACCGACTCGCACGGCGTGACCGGCGTGCAGTTCGAAGTGCGCAGCGGCGGCAAGCCGGTCGATCCGCTGCCGTTGCTGCCGCGCTAGGGGCGAGGCGCCGGCCCGGATCGCCTCACATTGGCCCCGCCGGCGTCCGTCCCGATAGCTGCGGGCGCCGATCGAAACTAATAAACTGGATGGTTTCCACGCCGCCTTGCTGCTCAAGGCGGCGGCCCGGTGCCTTGCCGCGCCGCCGCGCCCGGCTGCCCAACCCGAGGAACCCATCGCATGATCGATCTGCGTAGCGACACCGTCACCCGCCCGAGCCAGGAGATGCTGGCCGCCATGACCCGCGCCGAAACCGGCGACGACGTCTGGGGCGACGACCCCACCGTGCTGCGCCTGCAGGCGCGCCTTGCCGAAGAAGCGGGCAAGGAAGCGGGCCTGTTCTTCCCGAGCGGCACGCAGAGCAACCTGGCCGCGCTCATGGCCCACTGCGGCCGCGGCGACGAGTACATCGTCGGCCAGCTCGCGCACACCTATAAATACGAGGGCGGCGGGGCGGCCGTGCTCGGCAGCATCCAGCCGCAGCCGCTCGACAACGCCGAAGACGGCTCGATTCCGCTCGAGCGCATTGCCGCCGCGATCAAGCCGCTCGACGACCACTTCGCGCGCACGCGCCTGCTCGCGCTGGAGAACACGATAGGCGGCAAGGTGCTGTCCGCGGCCTACGTGGCCGAGGCGACGCAGCTTGCCCGCACTCGCGGGCTCTCCACGCACCTGGACGGCGCGCGCGTGTTCAACGCAGCCGTCGCCTCGGGCCAGTCGCTGAAGACGCTGGCCGAGGGCTTCGACAGCGTGTCCGTCTGTTTCTCGAAGGGCCTGGGCGCGCCGGTGGGTTCGGTGCTGGTGGGCAGCCGCGCGCTGATCGATTCGGCGCATCGCTGGCGCAAGGTGCTGGGCGGCGGCATGCGCCAGGCGGGTGTGCTGGCGGAGGCGTGTCTCTACGCGCTCGACCACAACGTCGCCCGTCTCGCCGACGATCACGCGAACGCCGCGCGCCTTGCCGCCGGGCTCGCGCAGATCGACCAGGTGAAGGTGAGCTCGCAGGCCACGAACATGGTGTTCGCCCAGTTCCCGCAGGCGGATTGCGCGCCGCTCGAAGCCTGGCTCAAGGAGCGCGGCATCCTCACGCAGATGTTGTACGCGTCGCGCTTCGTGACGCATCTCGACGTATCGGCCGCCGATATCGACACCTTCGTCGCGGCCGTGAAGGCGTATTTCGCGCGTTGAAGTCGCCTGGGCCCGCACGCGCGAGCCCGGCACATAGATAGCGGGACGCTGCCACGCGTCCCGTCCTTTTCCTGCGCCGCCTACGCGCCGCGTCCCGACCGATGCGACGGCGCGAACAGCCGCATGCCGCTCGCCACGCTTGCCGCACCCGCGAATATCGCGCCGAGCGTGAGCGCCAGCGTCGGCCCGTGACGCCCCACCAGCCCGAAGCACAGCGCGACGAGCGCCGCGCCCGTGGTCTGCCCGATGAGCCGCGCCGTGGCGACGATGCCGCTCGCCCCGCCGCTGCGCTCGGGCGGCGCGCTCGACATGATGGCGCGCAGATTGGGCGACTGGAAAAAGCCGAAGCCCGCGCCGCACAGCGCCATGCGCCAGACGATGGCCTGCACGCTCGGGTGCGGCTGCATCAGCGCGAGCGAGGCCATGCCGGCCGAGAGGATCGCCAGCCCGATCGCGCCCAGCAGCCCCGGCGGATAGCGGTCGGAGAGACGCCCGGCGATCGGCGCGGCGGCCGCGACCACCACGGGCCAGGGCGTCATGAGAAAGCCGGTCTCCACCTGGCTGCGCATGAGCACCGTTTCGAAATAGAACGGCAGCGAGACGAAGGCCAGACCCTGCGCGGCGAACGAGCAGACCGCCGTGAGCGCCGAAAGCGCGAACACGGGCCGCTTGAAGAGATCGACGGGCAGCATGGGCGCGGGATGGCCCGCTTCGCGCCGGATCAGGAGCGCGCCGAAAACGAGCGCGATGGCCGCGGCGATCAGCACTTCGGTCGCGGGCGCACGCTGTGCCGATTCCCCGAGCGCGAAGATCAGCGCGGCGAACGTGATCACGTTGAGCACTGCCGCAACGGGGTCGAACGCATGCTTGCCCGTGGACGTGTGCGGCAGCGCGGGCAGCGCGAAGACGAGCGCGATCACGCCGAGCGGCACGTTGATCGCGAAGAGCCAGGGCCACGTTCCTGCCGAGAGGATCAGCGAGGCCATGGTCGGCCCGACCGCGAACGAGACGCCCACCACGAGCGCGTTGGCGCCGAGCCCGCGTCCGAGTTGATGCGGCGGATAGAGAAAGCGGATCAGCGCGGTGTTGACGCTCATGATCGCGCTGGCGCCGAGGCCCTGCAGCACGCGCGCGGCGGCGAGCGCGCCAAGCGTCGGCGCGAGCGCGCACGCGAGCGAGGCCACGGTGAAGATTGCGAGGCCGCTCAGATAGATGCGGCGGTGTCCGATGATGTCGCCGAGCGCGGCGAGCGGCAGCAGCGTAGCCACCATCGCGAGCTGATAGGCGTTGATGATCCACACCGAAGCCGCGGGCGCCGCGTGCAGGTCGGTGGCGATCGCGGGCAGGGCGGTGTTGGCGATGGCGGTGTCGAGCGTGGCGAGCGCAACGGCGAGCATCACCGCGGCCATCGCCCGGCGGTTCTTCGCGGACATCGGCGCGTCGGCGGGGGGCGTGTCGCCGCGGGTCGCGGACGTGGTTTCGGACAAGGCGGTCTCGGGCGGCAAAAAGGGAATGGCGAGGGCGATGCAAATGGCGTGCGGCCGGTGTGCGCGGCGCCGGTGGGTGAATTGTTGCAGAGCACAGCCGTTCGTGCAGCGCGAGGCTCCGCGCGTGAGCCAAATGTAAGCCTGCGCGGCACGGTGCGATGGGCGATCGTCGCCTCGCGCGAGTTCTCTTAACGCAACTAACGGCCAACCCCGGCAGGCACCGGCATGTGCCGCCTGGCCGCCGCAGGCGGCGTCGTCAGCGCCGTTGGGGAGGTCGCGCCGCGATGGCCCCTCCGATGGCGCAGCGCAGCAACCGGCACGAACAGGCGGCGTGAAAATGTCCTACTCTGCAAACTGATCTGCCTTCGTGGTCTGGCGTGCCGCCGCGCACGCCCGTGCTTTCAGGAGTCTTCGATGACAGCAGTAGGTCTGGAATTCGATCAGCTAAAGAGCAGCGCCGAGGCGCTGCGCCGTTCCATTTCCAACCGCCTGATGTATGGCGTCGGCAAGGACGCCGTCACGGCCCGTCCGCAGGACTGGCTGCACGCCGCGGCGCTCGCGGTGCGCGACCGGCTGGTCGAGCGGTGGATGGTCACCACGCGCCGCCAGTACGACCAGGACGTCAAACGCGTCTATTACCTCTCGATGGAGTTTCTGATTGGCCGCACGTTTTCCAACGCGCTGCTCGCGCTCGGCATCTACGATCAGATGAAGGAGGCGCTGGCCGACGTGGGCGTCGACATGGAGTCGGTGATCGACTTCGAACCGGACGCCGCGCTCGGCAACGGCGGCCTCGGGCGCCTCGCCGCCTGCTTTCTCGATTCGATGGCGACGCTCGGCATTCCGGGCTTCGGCTACGGCATCCGCTACGACTACGGCATGTTCCGGCAGCAGATCGTGGACGGCGAGCAGGTCGAAGCGCCCGACTACTGGCTGCACGCCGGCAACCCGTGGGAGTTCCCGCGGCCGGAGGTGCAGTATCCCGTGCGCTTCGGCGGCCGCACGGTTCAGCGCGACGGCCGCGTGGAATGGATCGACACGCAGCACGTCAACGCGATGGCCTACGACACCGTGATCCCCGGCTACGCCACCAGCGCGACCAACACGCTGCGCCTGTGGTCCGCGCGCGCGGACGAAGAACTCGACCTTTCCGCCTTCAATCAGGGCGACTATCAGCGCGCGGTGGAGGCGCGCAACATCTCGGAGAACGTCTCGCGCCTGCTTTATCCCGACGATTCGACCATGGCCGGGCGCGAGCTGCGACTGCGCCAGGAATACTTCTTCGTTTCGGCGACCATGCAGGATCTGATCCGCCGCTACCTGCGCACGCACAGCACGTTCGGCCGCTTCTCCGACAAGGTCGCGGTGCACCTGAACGACACGCACCCGGTGCTGGCGGTGCCCGAGCTGATGCGCCTTCTCGTGGACGTCCACGGCCTGCCGTGGGACGAGGCCATGCGGCACGTGAACCGGGTGTTCTCGTACACCAATCACACGCTCATGCCGGAAGCGCTGGAAACCTGGGACGTCGAACTATTGGCGCGCCTGCTGCCGCGCCACCTCGAAATCATCTTCGACATCAATGCGGCCTTCCTGCGCGAGGCGAGCGACAAGGGCGCGCACGATCTCGACCAGATCCGCCGCGTCTCGCTCGTGGACGAATACGGGCAGCGCCGCGTGCGCATGGCCTATCTCGCGATCGTGGCGAGCCATAAGGTCAACGGCGTTTCGAAGCTGCATTCGCAGCTCATGCAGCGCGATATCTTCGCCGACTTCGCGCGTCTCTTTCCCGACCGCTTCACCAACGTCACGAACGGCATCACGCCGCGCCGCTGGCTCGCGCAGGCGAATCCGCCGCTCGCGCGCCTGATCGACGAAAGCGTGGGCACGAACTGGCGCCGCGACTTGATCGAGCTCCACGGCCTGCGCAAGCTGCGCGGCGACGCTTCGTTCGAAGCCGCCTTTCGCGCCGCCAGGCGCAGCAACAAGGTGCGCCTCGCCCAGCGCATCGCGCAGCGCGCCGGTATCGTCGTCAATCCGGATGCGCTCTTCGACATGCAGGTCAAGCGCATTCACGAATACAAGCGGCAACTGCTCAACGTGCTGCACGTGATCGTGCGCTACAACCGCATCCGCGAGAATCCGCAGCGCGACTGGGTGCCGCGCGTGGTGGTGTTCGCGGGCAAGGCGGCGTCCGCCTACCGCATGGCCAAGACGATCATCAAGCTCATCAACGACGTGGCCGTGAAGGTGAACAACGACCCGCTGGTGGGCGACCGGCTCAAGGTGGTGTTCGTGCCGAACTACGGCGTGAGCGTGGCCGAAGTGCTGATTCCCGCGGCCGATCTCTCCGAGCAGATCTCGACGGCGGGCACCGAGGCCTCGGGCACCGGCAACATGAAGCTGGCGCTCAACGGCGCGTTGACGATGGGCACCCTCGACGGCGCGAACATCGAGATCTGCGAAGCCGTCGGGCCGGAGCACATTTTCATCTTCGGCCACACGTCCGACCAGGTGGATGCGCTGCGCGCCTCGGGCTATCGGCCGCGCCAGATCTACGAGGAAAACGCGGAACTGCGCACGGCGCTCGACCAGATCCGCACGGGCTTTTTTTCGGCAGGCGACCCCGCGCGCTTCACCGACATCTTCCACACGCTCGTGGACTGGGGCGACCACTACCTCGTGCTGGCCGATTTCGCCGCGTTTCTCGAAGCCCAGGAAGCTGTCGACCGTCGCTTCACGGACGTGTCGTCATGGACCGCGAGCGCGATCGAGAACGTGGCGGGCATGGGACCGTTTTCGTCGGATCGGGCAATTGCCGAATACGCGCGCGATATCTGGCACGTGAAGCCGATCGATATGGGTTGACGGCGCCGTCGCCCGGCCGAGCCTGAGCCGGGGCAGCGTCAGGGTCCGGGCGCTGGCGTCGCGCGAGCGGCGCCCTCGCCGCGGCCCGCCATGGCAAGGCGGATGACGGCCTCGACGCGTTCCGCGAAGCCGCGGTCGGCGCTCGTGAGCGCTTCGCGGCGCTCGCCGCCCACCACGACGATCAGGCGGTGCGGCGCGTCCTGCGTGAACCACGCGATGAGCCCGACCACGAACAGCATCGCCCCGCAAATGAGCCCCGCCCCCGATCCGGACACGCCGCCCCAGATGCCGAGCGCCACGCCGAGCACGCAGAGCGTGACGGGCAAAAGCCGGTTGCGGCGTCCGCTGACGACCTCGACATCTTCGATGTCGCGCAACGCGAAGACCTGGCCCGCGACCGACAATGCGGTGCGCGTGACCGAGACGCCAGCTTCGTTGAAGGGGAGTTCCATCGATTCGAGTGCTGCGAGGGGAAAGGGCGCAGCGTACCAGAAGCGCGCGCGATGCGCCCGGCAGCATGGTGTCGCAGCCGGGCCATAAAGAAAAACGGGACATCCGCGAGGAGGTCCCGTTCGCAGTGGCGCCGCCCTTGCGGGCAGGCGCCGCGGCCGCTTTTTGGTATTGTCGGCCGCTTCGTTCTTAGAACTTGGTGCGGAAACCGACGCGCACGGCGACCTGGTTCTGCGAGCCCGAGCCCGAGGGCTGGAAGATGCTCGAGTTCGAGTCGCCAATCTGCGCCTGGACCGGCTGGCCCTTGTACGTGCCCGATGCGTCCTGGTAGACGGCGAGCAGGTAGACGTCGGTGCGCTTGCTGAGCGCGTAGTCGACGGCGGCGTCGATCTGGTTCCAGTGCGCGCCGAAGAGGCCCGAAGCGCGCGAGTACGTGTAGCCGAGCTGACCCGAGAGAGCCGGCGTGAAGGCCCACTTGCCGCCCACTTCGTACGCGTTGTACAGGTACGACGAAGCGGCGAGCTGCGAGAGCAGCGTGTTCGTCCACAGCGCGAAGACCGTGGCCGGGCCGGAGACGTAACGGCCGCCGACGCCGAACGTGCGCAGGTCGAGCAGCGCGCCGCCGATGCCCGCGATGGTCGTCGTGAAGGCGGGCGTCGCTGCGCCCGGATAGCGGATGTCCGTGTACGCGGCGCCGAGGCCGAACGGGCCGTAGCCGTAGTTCGCGCCGAAGCTGTAGGCACGCGACGAAGCCGTCGAGGCCGTGGTCGGTGCGCCCGCGAACGAGGTCGTGTTCGAGAAGCCATACAGGCCGCCGAACGTCAGGCCCGAGAAGTTGACGCTCGTGAACTTGACCGAGTTGTTGATGCGGCTCGACGTGAGCTGGTCGATGTCGTTGAAGTGGTAGGCGTAGTTGCCGGCGACCGTGTTGCCGCCGATCGAGTAGTTGCCGCCGAGGAAGTCGGTGCTGAACGAGTACTGGCGACCGAGCGTGAGCGAGCCGATCGTGTCCTTCGTGAGGCCCACGTAAGCTTGACGGCCGAACAGCGCGCCACCTTGACCCAGCGTGCCGTTGCCGCTGTTGAAGCCGCTTTCGAGCACGAAGATCGCCTTCAGGCCGCCGCCCAGATCTTCGGCGCCGCGCAGGCCCCAGCGGCTGCCTTGTGCAACGCCGTCGCCGTAGCTCCATTGGCTGCTGCTGCCGCCCGTGGCGTTCTTGATGTGGCTGTTGTAGCTGATACCTGCATCAATCAAACCATACAGCGTGACGCTGCTTTGTGCGTGTGCTGCGCCCGCGACCGAGGCAAGAATGGCGGTGGTCAATATTTTCTTGTTCAAAACATTCTCCGGATTGAGGAAAGGTGCGTATGCCCGTCTCTCTGGACCTGGGTCATGCGACGCGCTGCAATTTAAGGGCTGATCGCGAAAGGAATATGACAGTAAGTTTATGTAGGCGAAATGTCGCCTTCCTGTTGCAGGTACGCGACATGGGGCTTGCGAAAGCGGCTTGGGGAGGAGTGCCCCGTCCGGATTGGGCTGGCGGGCGGTTGGGCGAAAAACCGGCGGGACGAAAACGTTTGGCTCGGGTTATAAAAATTTCTGCTTTGCTTTTTACTTTTCGCGCTATTTGCTGGGGATTATGTGAGGAATATTTGCGGATCGATTGTATTGATGGTAATGCCGCATTAAAAGCGGCTATACCGTTTTTTTGCGTTTTATCAAGTTAGCAATCCGAATCATTGAAGGCAGTCATGGAAACGATTCGAATCCGGCTCATGCCGTCGTGGCATGAGCCGGCAAGCCTGCGCGGACCGCGCGCTGTGCGCTACAGCGAAAGGAGCGAGCCGCTGCGAATCGGCCGGTCTCCGGCAATGCGCGCCACTTCCATGCCGGCCGTTGCGAAGCGCGCGCTGTGCCGTGCGTACATGACGCCGCTCACGGTGCTGCGCAGCGTGTGCACTTCGTCGGTGAGCGGATTGACGATGTCGGCCACCGGCGCGCCGGCTTCGATCCACGTGCCGTAGTCGGCGCGGAACACGATCACGCCGCTGGCAGGCGCGACGATCGGCTCGGTGCCGGCGAGCGGCGTGGCCGGGAACGCGAGCGGCGGCAGCGGCGTCGCCGTGCCTTCGATCACGCCGCGATGAATCAGGTAATCGACGATGCCCTGGGCGTCGCGCTCGGCGAAGTCGTGCGACACGTCGCGCTGGCTGCGCAGCTCCACCGTCACGGAGATCGAGCCGTGCGGAATCGGGAAGCGCTTGCCGAAGCGCTCGCGCAACTCGGTCCAGCAGAAGCTGTGAATCTCGTCGAACGGATTGCCGATGGAGTTGAGCGCGAGGAGCGACGCCTTGGCGTCGAGATACCGCGAGAGCGGCTCGACCTCCGGCCACAGTTCCGGGTTCGTGTAGATGTGCAACGCCGCTTCCCAGTCGCAATGCAGGTCGAGCACGATGTCGGCGTCGTACGAGAGCCGTTGCAGCGCGAGGCGCTGCGAGTCGAGTTCGGTCTTCGGCTTCTGGGCGGCCAGCGCCGTGCCCATGGCAGTGCGGATGGCGCGGCGGTTGGCGTCGGCGTCGGGACCGAGCTGCGCCTCGATGCCGGGCAGCACGAGCGCCGTCAGGTCGTAGAAGTTGCGGTTGAAGTTCTGCGCCGTGCCCGACTCGAAACGCCCGACCAGATGGCCGAGCCACTGCTGGTTCAGGCCGACCGGGTTGGCCACCGGCACCACGACGATCTCGCCGCGGATGCGGCCGGCCGCTTCCAGTTCGGCCAGCTTGCGCTTGAGAACCCAGGCGGTGAGCATGCCGGGCAGTTCGTCGGCGTGCAGCGAAGCCTGCACATACACCTTCTGAGCGCCGCCCGTGCCGTAGTGAAAACTCGTGATCTGCCGCGCGGTGCCGAGGGCGGGCGCTATCAACGGATGGTTCTGGGTTTGCATGTTCGGAGCGCATGCCGCGGCTGGCGCGGCGCACGTGAATATCGGGTTCGTGGAGTGAGGGCCGCAAACGGGTCCTCCAGACGATCTTAGCGGATTCGATCTGGGGCGGGAACTCGGGTGGCCTGGGGCACCGGACCGTGGCGGCATCCCTCGGCTTGACGGAATAACGAGATTTATATACGTTTTAGTTAACAGAAACTGTACAGGATACTGCTATGTCTATTCGTGCCCGGGACGTGGTGCCCATCAGCGAAGCCCGCTCGCGGCTGACCGAACTGGCGGAAGACGTGGTCGCCGGGGCCGAAAAGGTGTTGACGAAGAACGGATCCGCGTACGTGGCGATCGTCGACGCCCGCAAGCTCGATTACTACCATGAGCTCGAACAGGAGCACGGGCGGCTCGTCATGCTGGACGACGCCGAGAAGGGCCTGAAGGATGCCCTGGCAGGCCGCGTGCAGTCCGAGGAAGCCTTCCGCACATCGCTGCGACGCCCCGGCTTCCGCAAGTGATGCGGGTTGTGCGAGTTGACTTCGCCGCAAGCTTCGGCGAGCGATTGCATGGGCTCGAAGCGTTCATGGAGGGGCAGGACCCGGACTCCGCGCCGGGCAGAATCGAGGATCTGCACGATGCGATTTTGCGCTTCGTCGATCTCGTGAAACTGCATCCGCAGATCGGCCGTCCCGCAACGATGTTCGCCGCCCGCTCGGCCGAGGGGCAGCAGCGACTCGCGCGCGTGCTTCAACTGGCCGCCGACGCGGGGCTGCCCGAGCTTCGGGAATACGTCCTGCATTCCCATCTCGTGCTGTACGCACACTCGGATTCACGGGTGTTGATGCTATCCGTCCGGCATCAGCGGGAACTGGGGTACGAGCCGGGCGGCGCGTGATGCTGGAGGAGCCAGACGCGCCAGACGAAAAAAAGCCCGGACCGCAGTCCGGGCTTTTCTGTCGCTCCGCCGGCTTCGCGGGCCGAGAGCCGCGAAGCCGGGAGGATAAGGCGATTAGCCGCCGTACACGTCGAAGTCGAAGTACTTCGACTCGATCTTCTTGTACGTGCCGTCCTTGATCATGTCGGCGATGGCCTTGTCGATCTTCGCCTTCAGGTCGGTGTCTTCCTTGCGCAGGCCGATAGCGGCTGCGCCCGTCGGGATTTCCTTGCCGGCGAAGTCGAAGCCCGCGCCGCGCGAGGTCTTCAGGAAGCCCAGGTCGGCCTGCACTTCGTCTTGCAGCGCGGCGTCCAGACGGCCCGAGATCAGGTCGGCGTAGACCTGGTCCTGGTTCTGGTAGGGCACCACGTTGACGCCCTTCGGCGCCCAGTTTTCCTTCGCGTAGGTTTCCTGGATCGTGCCCTGCTCCACGCCCACCGACTTGCCCTTGAGCGAATCGGCCGTCGGCTGGAGGTTCGAGCCCTTCTTCGCGACGAGGCGCGTCGGCGTGTTGAACAGCTTCGCCGAGAAGGCGATCTGCTCGGCGCGCTGCGGCGTGATCGTCATCGACGAGAGAACGCCGTCGAACTTCTTCGCCTTCAGGGCCGGGATCATGCCGTCGAAGTCCTGCTCCACCCACACGCACTTGGCGTTCAGGCGCTTGCAGATTTCGTTGCCGAGGTCGATGTCGAAGCCGACGAGCTTGCCATCCGGTGCTTTGGATTCGAACGGCGCGTAGCTGGCGTCGACGCCGAAGCGCACGGTCGACCAGTCCTTCGCGTGGGCGGCACCGGCCGATACGGCCAGCAGGGCAACCGACAGGGCGGCAAGCAGTTTCTTCACTATGTGTACTCCTCGGGATGGTTCATGGAGCGCCGCGTGCGGCCAAACCGCCGCAGCGCATTGTCCTCGCGCGGATCGCGCCCCGGACTTTCGTTGGGCTCGCCGGCGTACGGCCAGCGGCGCGCGCCAAAGCTTACCAGGTCAAAATTGCTGCGTCGCTAGTGTAATACCGGATGGCGTAAGAATGGACGCTGGAACGAACGTTCGGCGTATCGGGCGGCATCCCGGGAAGCCTTGTCCGGCGACGCGCTGCGCGCCGCATGCCGCGGCCGCGCGGCACAAGGGCCGGAGCGGGGGAGAAAGGAATGCGATGCTTCGGTGCAACAGTGGCGGCGCGGCGGATGTGGCACTGAAGGCAAATGTAGGGCATATGAAATAAAAACGGCAGCGTAACGTCGGCTTGCGAAGCCGCCGGCACGCTGCCGTTTGGCGTTTGTTGCGCCCGGGATTCAGACCACCCGCTTGCCCGCGCGGTAGGTGGCGCGGGGCACCGGCAGCGTGTCCAGCATGGTCACGCGCACGAAGTCCGCGCGCAGGCCCGGCGCGATGGCGCCGCGGTCGGCCAGACCCGCGCGGCGGGCCGGCTCCCACGAAACCGTTGCAATCGCGCGCGGCAGCGTCCAGTCGGCCTTGGTCACGAGGTCGAAGGCGGCGGTCAGGAGGCTGGAGGGCACGTAGTCGGACGAGAGAATGTCGAGCAGGTCCGCCTGCGCGAGCTCCAGTGCCGAGACGTTGCCCGAGTGCGAGCCGCCGCGCACCACGTTCGGCGCGCCCATGATGGTCGAGATGCCGCGCTTCTTCGCTTCTGCCGCAGCGACGCGCGTGGTCGGGAATTCGGCCAGCACGATGCCTTCCTCGGCGGCCTGCTCGACGTGTTCGACGAGAGTGTCGTCGTGGCTCGCGAGCGGGATGCCGCGCGCCTGGCAGCGCCCCACGATCTGCCGGCGGTGTTCGTCGGCGAAACGCTGCTGTTCGTCGGCGAGCTCGGTCAGCATGGTTGCGGCCTGTTCGTCGGTCCACTTGCCGTGGCGTTCCTGGAAGCGGCGCCATTGCTCGCGGTCGTGCCACTGGCGCTGGCCTGGCGTGTGGTCCATCACCGAGGCGAGGCGCAGCAGCGGGTGCGCGGAGAGCGTGTCGAAAAGTTCGATAACGTCTTGCGTGGCGATTTCGCAGCGCAGGTGCAGGAAGTGGTCGGCGCGCAGCAGGTCGCGGTCCGAAAAGCGCGAGAGGGCGGCAGCGCAGGCGAGCTGCACTTCGCGGCCGCGCACGCCCACGTTCAGGCGCGTGCCGATGGCGAGCGCGTCGAACACGGTCGTGATGCCCGCCGCCGCGATCTGGGCGTCGTGAATCACGAAAGCGGCGTCGGTGTTCCAGTGCACGCCGGGGCGCGGCGCGAGGTGCTTCTCCAGGTTGTCCGTGTGCAGTTCGACGAGGCCGGGCAGCAGGTAGTCGCCGTCCCAGTCCTCGGCGTCGGGCGCGGCCGTATTGCCGTGCGAAATCTCGCGGATCTGGCCGTCCTCGATACGTATCGTGCCGGTGAAAACGTCATCTCGCGTCACGATGCGGGCGTTCTTGATCAACATCGTCAGACTCCAAAATCAGTTAAGGGCTGCGAATCTAATTTGCCGGACTCAGGCGGCTTCGCCGAGCAGGGCTTGCGGTCCTTGGGGCGCTTCGAGCGGCAGGCGGCGCGTCGCCACGCGTTCGCGCGTGTCTTCGTCGTGGAAGACACCCACGATCGCCGCGCCGCGTTCGCGCGCTTCGACGATCAGGCTCGACACCACCGCGCGGTTTTCCGCATCGAGCGAGGCCGTGGGTTCGTCGAGCAGCAGTACGCGATGCTGCGCGATCAGGCCGCGCGCGATGTTCACGCGCTGCTGCTCGCCGCCGGAGAACGTGGCGGGCGCGAGCGACCAGAGCCGCTGCGGCACGTTCAGGCGCGCGAGCAGCGTTTCGGCGCGCGCGAGCGCTTCGTCTTCTGCCACGCCGCGCGCCACGAGCGGCGCCGCCACGAGATCGCGCGTCGTCACGCGCGGAATCACGCGCAGGAACTGGCTCACGTAACCCACCACGTTGCGGCGCAGGCGCAGCACGTCATGCGGTTCGGCGCCCGTGATCTCCAGGTGCTGCAAGGGTGCGTCGTCGTCGCGAATGGCGATGGAGCCGGCGCTTGCGAGGTAGTTGCCGTAGAGGCAGCGCAGCAGCGTACTCTTGCCCGCGCCGGACGGCCCGACGAGCACGACGCATTCGCCGCGTTCGACGTCGAGCGAAACGCCCGCGAGCGCTTCGATGCCGATGCCGCCCTGGCCGTGCAGCGTGAAGGTCTTGCGCACGTTTTCGGCGCGCAGCATCAGGGCGGGGCGTTCGACGAAGGCGCGCGTGGCGCCTCGCTTCGCGGCATCGCCGTTTGCACTGTGATTCATGTCGGTCATGTCGATCATCCTAGACCGGCAGCACGGAGGCTACCAGTGTCTGCGTATAGGGATGCTGGGGGTCGTCGAGCACCTGATCGGTCAGGCCCGATTCGACCACGGTGCCGCCCTGCATCACCATCAGACGGTGGGCGAGCAGGCGCGCGACACCGATGTCGTGCGTGACGATCAGCACCGAAAGATGCAGGTTCGTCGTGAGCGTGCGCAGCAGGTCGAGCAGGCGCGCCTGCACGGACACGTCGAGGCCTGCCGTGGGCTCGTCCATGAACACGAGGCGCGGCCCGGTGACGAGATTGCGCGCGATCTGCAGGCGCTGCTGCATGCCGCCCGAGAAGGCGGAGGGCAGCTCGTCGATGCGTTCGGCGTCCAGCTCCACGCGCTGCATCCACTGCTGCGCGGTGTGGCGGATCCGGCCATAGTGGCGCGCACCCACGGCCATCAGCGGCTCGCCGATATTCGCGCCGGCCGACACGCCCGCACGCAGGCCATCGCGCGGATTCTGCTGCACGAAGCCCCATTCGGTGCGCGCCAGCAGACGCCGGCGCGGCTCGGACAGCGTGCGCAGGTCCAGCGCTTCGCTGTTCGCGTTGCGGTAGCCCAGCTCGCCGGAGTCGGCTTCGGTGCGCAGCGCGAGCGTGTTGAGCAGCGTGGTCTTGCCCGAGCCCGATTCGCCGACGATGCACAGAACCTCGCCGGGATACAGGTCGAAGCTCACGTCGCGGCAGCCGTTGCGGCCGCCGTATTGCTTCGTGAGTCGGCGGGCGCTCAAGAGGGGCGTCATGCGGATTCTCCGTGTTCGGTTGCGGCTTCGGCTTCGGCGCTTTCACTGGCGTCGGCCTGGTCGCGCCGCTCATGGCAGTAGTCGCTGTCCGAGCACACGAACATGCGGCGGCCGGTGTCGTCCACGATCATTTCGTCGAGGAAGCTTTCGCGCGAGCCGCACAGCGCGCACGCATGCTCCCAGCGCTGGATTTCGAACGGATGGTCGTCGAAGTCGAGGCTCTTCACCGGCGTGTACGGCGGGATCGCGTAGATGCGCCGCTCGCGGCCCGCGCCGAACAGCTGCAGCGCGGGGTTCATGTCGAGCTTGGGGTTGTCGAACTTGGGGATCGGCGAAGGCGACGCGAGGTAGCGGCCGTTCACCGTCACCGGGTAGTCGTAGGTCGTCGCGATGCTGCCGTGCTGCACGATGTCCTCGTAGAGCTTCACGCTGATGAGGCCGTAGTCGGCCAGCGCGTGCAGCTTCTTGCACTCGGCCACGCGCGGCTCGAGACGATAGAGCGGCTCGGGCATCGGCACCTGGTACACGAGAATCTGTTCTTCGGTGAGCGGCGTTTCGGGAATGCGGTGGCGGGTCTGGACGATCGTCGCTTCGGTCGTGCTGCGCGTGGTCTTCACACCGGTCGTGCGGCCGAAGAAGCGGCGGATGTTGACGGCGTTGGTCGTGTCGTCGGAGCCCTGGTCGATCACCTTGAGCGTGTCCCGCGTGCCGATGATGGCGGCCGTCACCTGGATGCCGCCCGTGCCCCAGCCATACGGCAGCGGCATCTCGCGCGAGGCGAACGGCACCTGGTAGCCGGGCACGGCCACGGCCTTGAGCAGCGCGCGGCGGATCATGCGTTTGGTCTGCTCGTCGAGGTAGGCGAAGTTGTAGCCGTCGGCGGCCTGCGTTTCGTGCGACGCGATCGGCGCGGCCAGGGTGTCGGGCGCGTTCATGCGGCCTCCTCGTTCTGCGGGGCGAGCTGCTCTTGCTGCGCGCGCAGGCGGCGCACGAGTTCGAGTTCGGCCTGGAAATCGACGTAATGCGGCAGCTTCAGGTGCTGTACGAAACCGGATGCTTCGACGTTGTCGCTGTGCGAGAGCATGAACTCGATGTCCTGGGTCGGCGAATCGAGCGTTTCGCCCAGTTCTTCGGCGCGCAGCGCGCGGTCCACGAGCGCCATCGCCATGGCCTTGCGTTCCGCATGGCCGAAGGCGAGGCCATAGCCTTGCGTGAAAGTGGGCGGCACGTCCTTGCTGCCCGCGAACTGGTTGATCATCTGGCATTCCGTCAATTCGATCTCGCCGATTTCGACGGCTTCGCCGAGTTCGTCCAGCACCATTTCTACGGACACCGAACCAAAGCGGATCTCGCCCGCGAACGGGTGCGAATGCGCGTAGCCGCGCTGGGTGGCGTAGCCCATCGCGAGCAGGAAACCTTCGTCGCCGCGTGCGAGATTCTGC
Organism: Paraburkholderia sp. J12; assembly: GCF_905220215.1. Lineage (NCBI taxonomy): Bacteria > Pseudomonadati > Pseudomonadota > Betaproteobacteria > Burkholderiales > Burkholderiaceae > Paraburkholderia > Paraburkholderia sp. J12. Next base: position 301,460 of record NZ_CAJMZC010000003.1, on the reverse strand, counting down.
AGGCGCACGGCGCGGTCTGCGGGAAACGAAAGTGGTTCGCGCGAGAGGTCGCCGGGTTCGGCGGCATCGGGCGCGGGCGTTTCCTGCTCGATCAGGCCTTCCTTGTTCAGCAGCGTGACGACGCGCGGCATGGGGGCCGTGGCAGCGGGTTCGCGCGCGGCGGCCGTCGCGTCGTGGTCTGCGCCAGTTGCATCGTCGCCTTCGGCGAGCAGTGCGAAATCCAGCAGACGCTGGGTGTAATCGTAAGTCGCCCCCAGCACCTGGCCGCCCGGCACGTCCTTGAACGTGGCCGAAATGCGGCGCTCCACCTGCATGTGTTCGGTTTCGACCGGCTCCGTATAGCCGAAACGCGGCAGCGTGGTCCGATAGGCGCGCAGCAGAAAGATGGCTTCGACGAGATCGCCCGCGGCCTGCTTGATGGCGAGCGCAGCGAGCTCTTCGTCGTACACCGAACCTTCGGCCATCACGCGGGCGACGGCAAGGCGCAACTGTTCGCGGATCTGCGCGACGCTCAGCTCGGGCACGCGCGTATCGCCGCGGCGGGCCTTGTCGAGCAGGCGCCACGACGCTTCGATCGCGCGCTCCCCTCCTTTGACGGCGACGTACATCAGTTCATCTCCACTTGAGTCGTGCGCGGCAGGCCCATCAACTGGTTGCCGCAGACGAGATAGAAGTCGATACCGCAGGGAAAAAGCGCGCCCAGCGCAGCTCGCTCCTGCCAGAAACGCTCGGGCAGCCCGACGGGGGCGATGGTGTGCGCCGCTTCGATCCCCGGGCCGCGCAGCGTGACGTTCGCACCGCCGGTAAGCGACGCCACGCGCACAAACACCGTGGCTGACTGTTCCGGCGATTCGGGCGTGCCGCTCGCGAGCGATGCGAGCGGCGGCAGGGCCGCGGCGTCATGGACATAAGCGAACGCAGCTTCGGCCGGCGATCCGGTGAGCGGTGCGCCGGCATGAAAGCGCAGCGCGGCGGTCAACGCCGCGTCGGGCTGCGCGAGCCACACGGGCGTGGCGTAGTCGCACAGCGCGAGCAGCGCGGCAAATGCCGCGAGGCCGGCGCGCTCGCCGCTGTTCGCGCTGTTTGTCGCGTCGGCGGCCGGCAACGCCGTTTCGATCACGCCGATGCGGCCCGGCCGCGCGAGCGCGTCGAGCAGCGTGCGAAACACGGCCTGGGTGTCGTGAACGGGATCGGCGAAGCCGGGGGCGAGCGCTTCAAGCGCTTCGATTGCGGTGCGCGCAGGCGCGGAGGTGGAGCGTTCGTCGATCATGCGTCGCCTCGGACCATCGTGAAGAATTCGACCTTCGTGCTGGCCGTGTCGGCGCGGCGTTCCTCCCGGCGCACGGCTTCGCGTGCGGCGAGCGGCGCGATCAGTTGCGCGTGCAACCGGGCGTGGCGTGCGGGCTGCTGGAGCAGGGCATCGGCGAGTGCGGCCAGTTCGGCGCGGCGCTTGTCGCGCCCGAGGTGGCACGCCACGCCGACCGTGCCGCCTTCGGCGCCGGCAAGCCGCAGCGTGGCGCGCGTGACGGTGGCTTCGCCCAGATTGAAAGCGTTGCCGGTGCCGCCAATGCGGCCGCGCACCATGGCGAGACCCGTTTGCGGCGGGCGCAGCCAGTCGAAGGCCGGCGCGGCGGCGCCGGCGAGCGCGGCCGTGAGGGCCGCTTCCAGCTCGGCGCGCGAAGCGCGCGCGAGCACCGCCATCCATGCGCGCCGCGAGGCGGCGGAGGGCGGGGCGGAGGTAGCGTTCATCGGGGTTCCTGTGTCGTGAACGGGATGGGGACGAGGCGTGCTGCAACCGTCGCTATTGAACCATCTATTCATCTAAACGTCTAGACGTCTGGTGGTGCAGTTGTAGACAACCGACGTGGGGAACGTTTTCATATTTCCATCACGCCTTGCGCACTACAATGCGGAAAACATTATTGAAACCGAGAGGAATGACAGCACCATGACATCGAACGACGGTGCGCCGTACAGCGCCCATCTCGAGCGCGGCGCAGGCGTGGCGGTGTGGCGGCAGATCGAACAGATCCTGGCGGCCGAAATCGCGGCGAAAGGTTTTGGCGAAGAAGGCCGTCTGCCGAGCGAGGGCGAACTCGCGAAGCGCTTCGACGTGAACCGCCATACGGTGCGGCGCGCGATGCTCGGCCTCGCGGCCAGCGGCCTCGTGAGCGTGGAGCAGGGGCGCGGCACCTTCGTGCAGCCCGGCGCGATCGACTATTCGATCGGCAAGCGCACGCGCTTTACGGAAAACCTCCGGCAACACCATCACTCGCCGCAGGGCCGGCTGCTGGCCTCGTCGCGCGTGAAGGCGGACCCGACGGTCGCCAAGGCGCTCGGCATTCGCGCCAACGCGCTGGTGTACCGGGTCGAAACGGTCAAGGAGTCGGACGGCGTGCCGATTCTCTACGCGCGCAACTGGTATCCGGCCGCGCGCTTTCCGGAACTGCCCGAGGTGCTCGCGCGCATGGAAAGCACCTCGAAAGCGCTGGCCGAATTCGGCGTGGCGGATTATCTGCGCAAGTGGAGCCGGATCGGCAGCATGCTGCCCGAGGCCGAAGTGGCGCGGCGGCTCAATATCAACCGGCAGCAGCCGGTGCTGGTGGTCGAGAACGTCGACGTGGATATGGAAGGCACGCCGATCAAGTACGGCATCACGCATTTCGCGGCGGACCGCGTGCAGCTGATGGTGGAGCACGAAATATGACGGGCGCCCTGGCCGGAGGCTGGAGCGCCGCGACGCGCTTTGCGATTTATTATGCGCCGCCGCGCGAATCGGCCTGGTGGCGCGCGGGCTGCGCGTGGCTTTCGCGCGACCCGGAAAGCGGCGAGTCGCTGGCGCCGCCGCAGCCGGCGGCCCTCGGCCGCCCGCTGGCCGAACTGACCGGCGCGCCGCGCCGCTACGGCTGGCACGGCACGCTCGTGCCGCCGTTTCGTCTGGCCGAGGGCGTGACCCCGGAGGCGCTGCTGGCCGCCGCGCAGCAATGGGCCGCCACGCGCACGCGCTTCGCGGTGGCGGCCGAAGCCGCCACCCTCGGCCGCTTCGTGGCGCTGCGTCCCGCCGACGAAGCCGGCGATGCGGCCCTTCGCGACCTGGCCGCCGACGCACTGCGCACGCTGGGCGACCTGCGCGCGCGGCAAACGCCGGCCGAACTCGCGCGCCGGCTCGACGCGCCGCTCACCGACCGCCAGCGCGCGTACGTGGAGGCGTGGGGCTACCCGTACGTGTTCGAAGAATTTCGCTTCCACATGACGCTTTCCGATTCGCTCGCCGATGCGGGCGAGCGCGAGGCGCTCGTGGCGGCCTGGAACGCGCAGATGGCGGAGGCCGGCGCGCTGCCCATGGAGGGGATCGCGATCTTCGTCGAGCCGCAGCCCGGCCTGCCGTTTTCGCTCTGGCGCCGCGTGGCCTTCGCGGACCAGGAGCCGCGCGCATGAAGACACGGCTGATCTACGTGATGGGGCCGTCGGGCGCGGGCAAGGACTCGCTGCTCGGGTTCGCCCGGGCGCGGCTCGCGGCCGAAGGCGTGGTGTTCGCGCATCGCTATATCACGCGTCTGGAAAGCGGCGGCGAGAACCATATCGCGCTCACCGAGCCCGAGTTCGAGGCGCGTTCGCGCTCGGGCCTCTTTGCGCTGCAATGGGGCAGCCACGCGCTGCGCTATGGGGTGGGAGTCGAGATCGACCAGTGGCTCGCGCTGGGTTGCACGGTCGTGGTGAACGGCTCGCGCGCCTACGTGGGCGAGGCCCTCGCGCGCTATCCGCAGATGGCGCTCGTGCATGTCGAAGCCGTGCATTCGGTGCTGGCGGCGCGCCTCGCTTCGCGCGGGCGCGAGACGCCCGCGCAGATCGCCGAGCGGCTCGCGCGCCAGGCGCCGTTCGAAGTGCCGGCGGCCGCGAGCATCACGCGCATCGACAATTCCGGGCGTCTGGAGGATGCGGGCGAGGCCTTCGTCGAGGTGGTGCGCCGCGTGGCGGCCTCCCGCTGAGCGCCGGTTCGGAGGGCGCGTGCGGCCCGAACTCCATGCGGCTGTGCGGTCTCAGGTTCTCCGCGCCACCATGCCGGACACGCGCTGCGCGGCCTGTTGGAGCGGATCGAGGAAGGTCTTGACCATCTGTTTCGCCGAGGTCCGCTGCGCATTGCCGCTGATGTTCATCGCCGCGATCACGCGGCCCTGGCGGTTGCGGATTGGCGCCGAGATGGAGATCAGGCCGCCCTCCAGTTCCTGATCCACGATCGCCCAACCCTGCTGGCGCACCTGGGAGATGATCTTCTTCAGCTCGTCCTTGTCGGTGACGGTGCGCGGCGTGTGCGCGTAGAGCGGCGTGGCGCCGAGCGTGGCGTCGAGCGCGTCTTCGTCGAGCGCCGAGAGCAGCACGCGCCCCATCGACGTGCAATACGCCGGCAGGCGGCTGCCGATCGAAAGGTTGATCGTCATGATCTTGTGCGTGGGCACGCGCAGCACGTAGACGATCTCGGTGCGGTCGAGCACGGCCGCCGAACAGCTTTCGTGCACCTGCCCCGACAGCTCTTCCATGATCGGCTCGGCGAGATTCCAGAACGGCATCGACGTGAGATAGGCGAAACCCAGATCGAGAATCTTCGGTGTGAGGCGGAAGAGCCGCCCTTCGGCCTCCACGTAGCCGAGCGTCTGGAGCGTGAGCAGAATGCGGCGCGCGCCGGCGCGCGTGAGGCCGGTGGCGGCGGCGACGTCGGTGAGCGTTTGCTCGGGGCGCTCGGCGTTGAACGCGCGGATCACCGAAAGCCCGCGGGCGAACGACTGCACGTAGGAGTCGCCCGGCTTGTCCGGGATCTCCTGCTGCTCGGCGGAACGGTCGGGCGAGGCACTGGATGCGGAGGTCATGGGCGTCGGAATGGGGCGGGCAGCCGCGCATAAGGAACCCATGACGATAGCGCAAGCGACCTGTTTCGCCAACCGCCGCCCGAAACGCCCGGCGCGGCTTTCCGGACGGTGGCAGGCTGGCGCCGGGGCCGGTTTGCGCCTCCGGGCGGACCTGTGTTAAGACCGGGAGGAGCGCGGTGGCGGCTTCAGACGAGCCTGCGGCGCACCCGCCCGAACCGACCTGGAAGGAGACGACTGCCATGCCCCGCTTTGCGGCCAATCTGACGATGATGTACCCCGAACACGCCTTCCCCGACCGTATCGCAGCGGCCGCGCGTGACGGTTTTGCCGCCGCCGAATGCCTGTTCCCTTACGAGCTGCCCGCGGCGGAGCTGAAAGCGCGTCTGGATGCGAGCGGCGTCGAGCTGGTGCTCTTCAACGCGCCGCCGGGGAACTGGGCGGCGGGCGAGCGGGGCCTCGCCTCGCTGCCGGGACGCGAGGACGAATTCCGCCACGGCATCGACCGCGCGCTGGACTATGCGCGCGTGCTGGGCAACCGGCGCCTGCACGTCATGGCGGGGCTGCGCGCGCCGGATACGGCGCTCGAGGCTCAGCGCGAGCTGTATCTGCGCAATCTCGCGTGGGCGGCGAAGGCGGCCGCGACGGCGGGCGTCACGATCCTGATCGAGCCGATCAACCCGCGCGATATGCCGGGTTACCTGCTGAATCGCCAGGACGACGCCCAGACGATCCGCGCGGAACTGAACGAGCCGAACCTGCGTGTGCAGTTCGACTGCTACCACTGCCAGATCGTGGAAGGCGACCTGGCGATGAAGCTGCGGCGCGACATCGGCGGAATCGGGCACGTGCAGATCGCGGGGGTGCCCGACCGGCACGAGCCGGACATCGGCGAACTCAACTACCCGTATCTCTTCGCGCTGCTGGACGAACTGGGCTACGACGGCTGGATCGGGTGCGAATACCGGCCGCGCGCGGCGACTTCGGCGGGCCTGGAATGGCTAAGGCCTTATTTGCCGCAGCGGCCTTGATCTGGATTAATGCTTAACCCGAAACAATCGGCAATCCGCAATTCGCTTGATAAATAACAGTGCCGGGCGAATCGAATATTGACGCGGATATTTGAACTGATTCCCGATTTCTCTTTGAAATTGAAGGATGAGAAATCATCCTTCTTTTCTCCTCTGCGTAATTCACCAGAAAGATAATTGCGTCATTCTGCCGCGCCTTTTTGCGCAATATCGGCCGGGACCATTTAACGAAGATCAAATTTGCCCATAAGGTCTTTCCGTAGAATTCGCCCTGAATACGATACGGGTGCATTTTGCGCGGCTTTACGCCGTGCGGATGCGTTAAGGCGTCCAGGACGATTTAACGGAAAGACGGGCAACCATGACACACAAAAAAGCCTTTAGAAGGTGGCTTATCCCCCTCGGCAGCGGCGTGGCCGTTTCGCTTGCCGGGTGCAGCGGGAATTTCCCGCTGCTCGACCCGAAAGGCAGCGTAGGGGTTGCGGAGAAATCGCTCATCGCCACGGCAACCGGCGCCATGCTGCTGGTCGTGGTGCCCGTGATTCTCCTCACGCTGTTCTTCGCATGGCGCTATCGCGCATCGAACCGCCATGCCGTCTATGCGCCGAAATGGGCGCACTCCACGGCCATCGAGGTCGTGGTGTGGACCATTCCGGCCATCATCATCTTGTTCCTCGCCGTTCTCACGTGGAGGACCTCGCACGAGCTCGATCCCTACAAGCCGCTCGAGTCGAGCGTGAAGCCCATCAACGTCGAAGTGGTCGCGCTGGACTGGAAGTGGCTCTTCATCTATCCGGACCTCGGCATCGCCACGGTAAACCAGCTGGCCGTGCCGGTGGGCACGCCGGTCAATTTCCGCATCACGTCCGACTCGGTGATGAACTCGTTCTTCATCCCGCAACTGGGCACGCAGGTGTACGCGATGGCCGGCATGCAGACGCGCCTGCATCTGATCGCCGACGAAGCGGGCGACTTCGAAGGCCTCTCGTCGAACTACAGCGGCAAGGGTTTCTCGGACATGCGGTTCCGCACGATCGCCACGAGCCAGGGCGACTTCGATGCATGGGTCCGCAAGGTCAAGGCCTCGCCGGCGGCGCTCGGCATGGACGAGTACGCCGCCGTGGCGCAGCCCACCGAGAAGGCGCCGGTGGCGTACTTCTCGACGGTCGATCCGAAGCTCTTCAACAACATCATCGCGAAGTACAACAACGGCCACGTCACGGATTTCACCGATCCGTCGTGCGTGACGAAGGGGTAAAGGCTAAGAGTCATGTTCGGAAATCTCACATCAGGCGCGATTCCATTCGATCAGCCGATCATCATGGGCGCCGCGGCGTTCATGGCGCTGATCGTGGTCGCGGTGCTCGGTCTCGTGACCGTGACTGGCAAGTGGCGCTACATCTGGAGCGAGTGGCTCACGAGCGTCGATCACAAACGCATTGGCGTGATGTACATCGTCGTGGCCGTGCTCATGCTCGTGCGCGGCTTCGCCGATGCGGTGATGATGCGCATCCAGCAGGCGATTGCGTTCGATTCGCCGGGCTACCTGCCGCCGCATCACTACGACCAGATCTTCACGGCGCACGGCGTCATCATGATCTTCTTCATGGCGATGGCGCTCATGGTCGGCCTCTTCAACCTCGTGGTGCCGCTGCAGATCGGCGCGCGCGACGTGGCCTTTCCGTTCCTCAACTCGCTCTCGTTCTGGATGACGGCGATCAGCGCGATCCTGATCAACCTGTCGCTCGTGATCGGCGAGTTCGCGCAGGTGGGCTGGCTTGCCTATCCGCCGCTTTCCGAGCTGCAATTCAGCCCGGGCGTGGGCGTGGACTACTACATCTGGTCGCTGCAGCTTTCGGGGGTGGGCACGCTCATCACCGGCGTGAACTTCTTCGTCACGATCGTCAAGATGCGCGCGCCGGGCATGAGCCTCATGAAGATGCCGGTGTTCACGTGGACGGCGCTCTGCTCGAACGTGCTCATCATGGCCACGTTCCCGATCCTCACGATCTCGCTCGCGCTGCTGGGCCTCGACCGCTACGTCGGCACGCACTTCTTCACGAACGACGGCGGCGGCAACCCTATGCTGTATCTGAACCTGATCTGGGCGTGGGGCCACCCCGAGGTCTACATCCTCGTGCTGCCCGCGTTCGGCATCTATTCGGAGGTCATGGCCACGTTCTCGAAGAAGCCGCTGTTCGGCTACAAGACGATGGTGTATGCCTCGTGCGTGATCATGATCCTCGCGTTCCTCGTGTGGGCGCACCACTTCTTCACGATGGGCTCGGGCGCCGACGTCAATGCGTTCTTCGGCATCATGACCATGGTCATCGCGATCCCCACAGGGGTGAAGATCTTCAACTGGCTGTTCACGATGTATCGCGGCCGCATTCACTTCACGGCGCCCGTGCTCTGGACGATCGGCTTCATGGTGACGTTCTCGATCGGCGGCATGACCGGCGTGATGATGGCGATTCCGGGCGCGGACTTCGTGCTGCACAACTCGCTCTTCCTCGTCGCGCACTTCCACAACGCGATCATCGGCGGCGTGGTGTTCGGCTACCTCGCGGGCGTGCACTACTGGTTCCCGAAGGTGTTCGGCATCAAGCCGAACGAGACGCTCGGCAAGGCTTCGTTCTGGTGCTGGTTCCTGGGCTTCTACGTGGCCTTCGTGCCCATCTACGTGCTGGGCTTCATGGGCATGACGCGGCGGACCAATCACTACTACACGGCCGAATGGCAGCCGTGGCTGATCGTGGCCGCGATCGGCGTGGCCATCATCGCGCTCGGCGTGGTGTTCCAGGTGCTGCAGTGGGTGATGGCGTTCGTGAACCGCAACAAAGCCGAATGCCGCGACGTGACAGGCGATCCGTGGGATGGCCGCACGCTCGAATGGGCCACGTCGTCGCCGCCGCCCGTCTACAACTTCGCGGTGCTGCCGCAGGTGAGCGACATCGACGCCTTCACGCACATGAAGGAAACCGGCCAGGGGCTCGGCCTCGCCGACCGGTACAGCGATATCCACATGCCGTCGAATACTTCCGAGGGCTTTTTCGTGGGCGTGTTCAGCCTCGTGCTGGGCTTTGCGGGCGTATGGCACATCACCTGGCTTGCCTTGGCGGCATTCGTGGCGATCGTGCTGACGATCGCAATCCGCAGCTTCGGCGACAACGACGGCTACTACATTCCGGCTGCCCGGGTCCGCGAGATCGAGGAGCGCCGCCATGGCGCGGCCGCCCCCGTGAATGATCGCGATCTGATTGCCGAGGAGGCTTACTGATGTTGCAGAAAACCCATACGGCGAACCTCGCCGACTTCGAGCACCACGATCACCCGCCGTCGAACTCGGTCTTCGGCTTCTGGGTGTACCTGATGACCGACTGTGTCTTGTTCGCGTCGCTCTTCGCCACGTTCGGCGTGCTGGGGCACCAGTTCGCGGGCGGCCCCACGGGCCGGGACCTCTTCGATATTCCGGGCGTGGCGATCGAAACCGCGGTGCTGCTGCTCTCCAGCATCACCTACGGTTTCGCGATGCTCGGCGCGAACCAGCGCAAGCGGGGCAGCACGCTCGGCTGGCTTGCGCTCACGTTCGTGCTGGGCGCGATCTTCCTCGTCTTCGAGCTGCGCGAGTTCTCGCACCTCATCGCAGAAGGCGCGGGCCCGCAGCGCAGCGCGTTCCTGTCGTCGTTCTTCACGCTCGTTGCCACGCACGGTTTGCACGTGTTCTTCGGCCTCGTCTGGATGGCCGTGATGATGATTCACGTGATCCGCAAGCCGCAACTGGGCGAGAAGGAAATTCGCGGGCTCACTTGCCTGAGCCTTTTCTGGCACTTCCTCGACGTCGTGTGGATCTGCGTGTTTACCTTTGTCTATCTCGGGAGCGTGCTCTAAATGGCTCATTCTCATCCGGATGCCCAGGGCGGCGGTCACGGCACTTTCAGTAGCTATGCCGCGGGCTTCATTCTTTCCGTGATCCTCACCGCCGGTGCTTTCGGCATCGTGTTGCATGGCGCGTTCGAGCCGGGTACCGCGATGGCGGTGCTCGCGGTGCTGGCCTTCGTGCAGGTGGTCGTGCATCTGGTGTTTTTCCTGCACCTGAATACCTCGGCGGGGCAGGGGTGGAACGTGGCATCGCTGGCCTATACGGTGCTGGCAGTCGCCTTCCTCATCTTCGGCACGATCTGGGTGATGCACAACGTCAGCATGAACATGATGTCGCGTTGAGCACGCGCTTGACACCCCTCGCGCGAGCCGCCTATTATGCGCAGGAAATGTTCGATAAACGATCATGAGTTCATATATCGAACAAAAAGGAGGCTGGGACATGAAGGAAGCTTTTCTCTGCGACGCGATTCGTACCCCCATTGGCCGCTATGCGGGCGCGCTCTCGTCGGTGCGTGCCGACGATCTCGGCGCCGTGCCGTTGAGGGCGCTGATGGAGCGCAACAAGGAAGTGGACTGGTCGGCGATCGACGACGTGATCTACGGATGCGCCAATCAGGCCGGCGAAGACAACCGCAATGTGGCGCGCATGTCGCTGCTGCTCGCGGGCTTGCCGCAAGCGGTGCCGGGCTCCACCGTCAACCGCCTGTGCGGTTCGGGCATGGACGCCGTGGGCATTGCCGCGCGCGCCATCAAGTCGGGCGAAGCGGGGCTGATGCTGGCGGGCGGCGTGGAAAGCATGAGCCGCGCGCCGTTCGTCATGGGCAAGGCCGCGAGCGCCTTCTCGCGCGACGCCGCGATCTACGACACGACGATCGGCTGGCGCTTCGTGAACCCGCTCATGAAGCAGCAATACGGCGTCGATTCGATGCCGGAGACGGGCGAGAACGTCGCGGTGGACTACAACGTGAGCCGCGCCGACCAGGATGCCTTTGCGCTGCGCAGCCAGCAGAAGGCCGCACGCGCCCAGGCCGACGGCACGCTCGCGCAGGAAATCGTGCCGGTGACCATCGCGCAGAAGAAGGGCGATCCGGTGGTGGTGTCGCGCGACGAGCATCCGCGCGAGACGAGCCTTGAAGCGCTCGCCAGGCTCAAGGGCGTGGTGCGTCCGGACGGCTCGGTGACGGCGGGTAACGCCTCGGGCGTCAACGACGGCGCCTGCGCGCTGCTGCTGGCCGACGAAGCGAACGCGAAGCGCTTCGGCTTGACGCCGCGTGCGCGCGTGCTGGGCATCGCGACGGCGGGCGTCGCGCCGCGCGTGATGGGCATTGGTCCGGCGCCGGCCACGCAAAAGCTGCTCGCACGCCTGAACATGACCATCGACCAGTTCGACGTGATCGAACTGAACGAGGCATTCGCTTCGCAGGGGCTGGCCGTGCTGCGTACGCTGGGCGTGGCCGACGACGATCCCCGCGTGAACCCCAACGGCGGCGCGATCGCGCTCGGCCATCCGCTCGGCATGAGCGGCGCGCGTCTCGTGACGACCGCGATGTATCAACTCCAGCGCACGCAGGGCCGCTATGCGTTGTGCACGATGTGCATCGGCGTGGGTCAGGGTATTGCTTTGGCAATCGAGCGCATCTAGACGTAGAACGACGCAACACACTGCCGGGAAACGCCGCGGATCGCAGGATCCGCGGCGTTTTTGTTTTCGGCTTGCACAGAGTGACTAGCGTTTCGGGAATCAAAACAATGCGAAGCTTTATTCCGGATTCTTTGGCATTCAGTGTGAAGGTTCACGTCGTTTGATCCATCGCGGATAAGCGAAGTGTCGGCCGGCCCTCCATCGTCCTGCTTTTCCGGAGGCGCGCGTAGAATCGTCCGCACTTTGTTCCAACCCACCGTGACGAGGAGAGCGAGGATGATGAAGGCAGCAACCTTGGGTGCAGCATTCGTGTTCGGCATTGCGGCCATGCAGCCCGCTGTGGCGCAGACTGCGCTGGCGAGCGCCGCGCAAGCCGTGGTCGCCAATGCCCAGCCGGTGCAGGTCAAGGCACAGATCATCGGTATCGACCGCGAGGAGCGCGTGGTGACGCTGCGCGGTGCCGCCGGCAACGAAGTCGACATTGCGATCGGGCCGCAGGTCGGAAATTTCGATCAACTGAACGTTGGCGACACCGTCGATGTGCTCTACAAGAACGCACTCCTCGTCGCGGCCGACAAGGTGACGGGCAAGGACAAGGGAATTCGCCAGCGCGTCGATACGAGCGTCTACGTTCCGGCGTCGTCGGGCTATGACGCCGCTCGCCAGGTGGAGGTGGTGGCGACGGTCCAGCGGATCGACCGCAAGAAGCATCAGGTGACGCTGCGCGGCGTCTATCGCACCGTGACGCTCGACGTTCCGCCGAACTTCGATCTCAAGGACGTCAAGGTGGGCGACTCGATCCATGCCGTGTTCGTATCGGCCTACGCCACGCAGGTGACGCCGGCAGGCGCTGCGCAGTAAAGTCAAGTCGCTGAATCGGGCCAGGCCGTAAAACGACGACGCCGGCGCGAGAGCAGTGAATCCGCTCTCGCGCCGGCGTCGTCGTTTCAAAATGGGCCGGGAGTCTGGCGAGGCGCCCGCTGCGCTTTTACAGGCCGCCCATGCACATGTACTTGACGACAACGTAGTCGTCCACGCCATAGTGCGAGCCTTCGCGGCCGAGGCCCGACTGCTTCACGCCGCCGAACGGTGCCACTTCGTTCGAGATCAGGCCGGTGTTGATGCCCACCATGCCGTATTCGAGCGCTTCGGCCACACGCCACACGCGGCCGATATCGCGGCTGTAGAAGTAAGCAGCAAGGCCGAACTCGGTATCGTTCGCGAGCTTGATCACTTCCTCGTCCGACGAGAAGCGGAACAGCGGCGCGAGCGGGCCGAAGGTTTCGTCGCGCGCGACCTTCATGGCGGGCGTCACGCCCGTGAGAATGGTCGGTTCGAAGAAGCCGTGGCCGAGCGCATGGCGCTTGCCGCCCGTCGTGACCTGCGCGCCCTTCGCGAGCGCGTCCTCGATGTGCGATTCCACCTTCAGCACGGCTGCTTCGTTGATGAGCGGACCCTGCGTCACACCCGGCTCGGTGCCGAGGCCCACCTTGAGCTGCTCGACGGCATCGCGCAGCTTGGCCGCGAACGCGTCGTACACCTTGTCGTGCACGTAGAAGCGGTTCGTGCAGACGCAGGTCTGGCCGCTGTTGCGATACTTCGAGGCAACGGCGCCCGCCACGGCTGCGTCGAGGTCGGCGTCGTCGAACACGATGAACGGCGCGTTGCCGCCGAGTTCGAGCGAGACCTTCTTGACGGTCGGCGCGCACTGGCCCATGAGCAGGCGGCCCACCGGCGTCGAGCCCGTGAACGAGAGCTTGCGCACGGTGGCGTTGCTGGTCAGCTCGCCGCCGATGGCCTTCGGGTCGCCGGTCACGACGCTGAACACGCCGGCGGGCACGCCCGCGCGCTGCGCGAGCACGGCCATTGCCAGCGCCGAGAACGGCGTGGCTTCGGCCGGTTTCACGACGATCGGGCAACCTGCCGCGAGCGCGGGACCGACCTTGCGCGTGATCATCGCGGCCGGGAAATTCCAGGGCGTGATGGCGGCGCATACGCCCACCGGTTCCTTCGTGACGACGAGGCGGCGATCGTTCGCGACCGTGGGGATCGTGTCGCCGTAGATGCGCTTGCCTTCTTCGGCGAACCACTCGAGGAACGAGGCGGCGTAGCCGATTTCGCCCTTCGCTTCGGCAAGCGGCTTGCCCTGCTCGGTCGTGAGGATGAGCGCGAGGTCGTCCGCGTTTTCGAGCATCAGGTCGTGCCACTTGCGCAGGATCGCGGCGCGTTCCTTCGCGGTCTTCGCACGCCAGGCGGGCCACGCGGCATTGGCGGCGGCGATGGCGCGGCGCGTTTCGGCTGCGCCCATCTTCGGCACCGTGCCGATCAGGGCACCGGTGGCAGGGTTCGTCACGTCGAACGTGGCGCCGTCTTCGGCTCCTTGCCATTCGCCGGCGAGGAAGGCCTGGGTTTGCAGCAGCGATGCGTCTTTCAGGTTCATGGTTGAACTCCCGACAGCTTGCGATTCGTTGGATCAGTCAGTCCTGCGAACGATGTGCGCAGGGCTCAAAACGGCGGACGGCACAGCGGCGCGCGCCGGTGTGCCGTCCGTTTCATTTCATTGCGGGTTATCTTCAGCTCGCGTGTTTCAGGCGGGCACGCCCACCGCTTCCTTGAGCGACTCTTCGAGGATCGCGAGCGCTTCGTCGAACACGTTGTCCTGAATGGTCAGCGGGAACAGGAAGCGCACGACGTTCGAGTACACGCCGCACACGAGCAGCAGCAGGCCGCGTTCGAGCGCCGCCGTCTGCACGCGCTTCGTGAAGTCGGCGTCCGGCTCGTTCGTGCCCGGCTTGCAGAATTCGACGGCGTTCATCGCGCCCGGGCCGCGCACGTCGGCGATCTGCGGCACGTCGGCCTTCATCGCGTCGAGCCGGGCCTTGAGCTTGTCGCCCAGCTTCGTCGCGCGCTCGCACAGCTTCTCTTCTTCGATGATCTCGATGACAGCATGCGCCGACGCGACGGCGAGCGGATTGCCCGCATAGGTGCCGCCGAGGCCGCCGGGCGCTGCCGCATCCATGACTTCGGCGCGGCCGACCACGCCCGACAGCGGCATGCCGCCCGCGAGGCTCTTGGCGATCGTCATGAGGTCCGGCGTGACGTCGTAGTGTTCCATCGCGAACAGCTTGCCGGTGCGGGCGAAGCCCGTCTGCACTTCGTCGGCGATCAGCAGGATGCCGTGCGTGTCGCAGATCTGGCGCAGGCCGCGCACGAAGTCGGCGGGTGCCTGATAGAAACCGCCTTCGCCCTGAACCGGTTCGAAGATGATCGCGGCGACGCGCTTCGGATCGATGTCGGCCTTGAACAGCATTTCGATGGCCTTCAGCGAGTCGGCCGTCGTGATGCCGTGGACCGAATTCGGGTACGGGGCGTGATAGACGTCGGCCGGGAACGGGCCGAAGTTCAGCTTGTACGGGGCGACCTTGCCGGTGAGCGCCATGCCCATCATCGTGCGGCCGTGGAAGCCGCCCGCGAAGGCGATCACGCCTGCGCGGCCGGTGGCGGCGCGGGCGATCTTCACGGCGTTTTCAACGGCTTCGGCGCCCGTCGTGAAGAAGGCGGCTTTCTTCGCGAAGTTGCCCGGCGCGCGCTTCGCGACCTTTTCGGCGAGCGAGACGTACGACTCGTACGGCACGATCTGGTAGGCCGTGTGCGTGAAGCGGTCGAGCTGAGCCTTGATGGCCGCGACGATCTTCGGGTGACGATGGCCCGTGTTGCACACGGCGATGCCGGCTGCGAAGTCGATGAAGCGGCGGCCTTCCACGTCCCAGAGCTCGGCGTTTTCGGCGCGCTCGGCGTAGAAGTTGCACATGACGCCCACGCCACGGGGGGTGGCGGCGTCCTTGCGGCTCACAAGTTCAGCGTTCTTCACGGTTCATCTCCTTCACAGACGTTTCTGGGTATCGGTGGTGGGTTTCGGGCCCTTTCGGGGCCACAGGCCAGTGCAGCAGGACAGGACAGCAGGCGGCCGATGGAGCGACTATACTCACGTTTGGCTCTAAATTTCAGAGCCATTCAATAAAATTGTTAGGAGCCAATTTCCATGCGAGCGAGTGTCCTGTCCGACTGGCTGGCCCAGCGGCTCGACCGTGGGAGCGGCCAGCCGGTGTACCGGCAGCTTCACCGGCTGCTGCAGCAGGCCATCCTGTCGCGCGAACTGCCGGCGGGGGCGCGCGTGCCGTCGTCGCGGCTCCTCGCGGCGGAGCTGGGCATCGCCCGCAATACGGTCACCCAGGTGTATGAGCAGCTGGTGCTGGAGGGCTATGTGACGTCGGCGACCGGGCGCGGCACCTATGTGGCCGATACGTCGCCCGACGAGATCGTCGGGGCCAATGAAATTGGCTCCATGGGGTCGGATCGCGGGATGGGCGCGCGCATCGGGCGGTCTAGCGCTGGCGGAGTTTTGGCCGCCAGTCTTCCCACGGCCGCCGCTGCTTCGCCTGCCAAGGGCATCGCAGCGTCTTTCGCCGCGCAACCGGCCGGGGGCGGCGGCACCCATGCCTCGCGCGAAGCGGCGCGGGCGCTCTCCGCTCGCGGCGCCCGGTTGATCGCGGGCGCGGGCGTCTCGAAGTGCCAGGGCGGCGCGTTCATGCCCGGCGTGCCGGACGTCTCGCGTTTTCCCTCGCGGGTCTGGACGCGCCTCACCAACAAATACTGGCGCAGCCTGCGCCCCGACCTGCTCACCTACGCGCCGGGCGGCGGCCTCGCGCTGCTGCGTCACGTGCTGGCCGACTATCTGCGCACCGCGCGCTCGGTGCGCTGCTCGCCCGAGCAGATCATCATCACGACCGGCATTCACCAGTCGGTCGACCTGGCCGTGCGCCTGCTGACCGATTCCGGCGACGTGATCTGGACCGAGGACCCGTGCTACTGGGGCCTGCGCAGCGTGCTGCACGTTTCGGGGCTGAATCCGCGCCCGATCGCGGTGGACAGCGAGGGCATCAACCCCTCGGCGGAGGATTTCGCCGTGCCGCCGAGGCTGATCCTCGTCACGCCTTCGCATCAATACCCGCTCGGCATGGTGATGAGCCTCGCGCGCCGGCGCATGCTGCTCGAATACGCTCGCCAGCATCAATGCTGGATCATCGAAGACGATTACGACAGCGAGTTCCGCTACGGTAGCCGGCCGCTCGCTTCGCTGCAGGGGCTCGATACGGCAGGGCAGGTGATCTACGTGGGCAGCTTCGGCAAGACGTTGTTTCCGGGGCTGCGCGTGGGCTATCTGGTCGCGCCCGAGGCGCTGGCCGAGAGCTTCGCCACCGCGAGCGCCGAGCTCTATCGCGAAGGCCAGTTGCTGCAGCAGGCCGTGCTGGCCGAGTTCATCGCGGAAGGCCATTTCACTTCGCATATCCGCAAGATGCGCGGTCTGTATGGTCAGCGGCGCCAGGCACTGCTGGACGCCGCCGCGAGCCGCTATGGCGATGCGCTGCCCGCGATGGGCGGCGATGCGGGCCTGCACGTGGTGATGCAGCTTCCCGAAGGCTGCGACGACCGCGCGGTGGCGGAGGCGGCGCTGGCGCGCAATATCGTCGTGCGGCCGTTGTCGGGTTACTACGCGGAGCGCGCGCGAGCGGCTTCGGGGCTCCTGATCGGCTATGCGTGCGTGCCCGATGAGGAGATCGCGCCGGCGTTCAATACGTTGGGCGAAGCGATCGATACGACCTTGCCGCTGTTTGCCTGAGACGCAGTCCTCAAAGCCGGATCAGCACGGCCCCACACGTCACCAGCGCGCAGGCAATCACGCGGCGCGCCGTGAGCTTTTCCTTCATGAACAGCCAGCCGATCAGTACTGCGAAGATCGAACTGAGCTCGCGCAGCGCCGAAACCATCGCAATCGGCAGATAGCGGAACGCCTCGATCACGAGGCAATACGCCGTGAGCGCCACGACGCCCGCCATCATGCCCTTGAACGCCGCGCTCTTCGACATGAAGAGTTGTGCAGCCCCGCCGCGCAGGCGCCAGACCATCAGGAACTGCGGGATGTTCCACAGCAGATAGACCCACATGATGTAGCTGAGGCCATTGCCCGCGAGCCGCGCGCCGATGCCGTCGACGACCGAATAGGTGGCGATGAAAAGACCGGTAAGGAGTGCGTAGGGCACGCTCTCGCCCGAAAACCGCATGCCGCGCCGGAATGCGAGCGACATGATGCCCACCGAAACGAACGCGACGCCCGCGGCGGCGAGCGGCTTGAGCGCTTCGTGCGCGAACACCAGCGCGCCCACGAACACGAGCATGGGGGAGAGGCCGCGCGCAATGGGATAGATCTGGCCGAAGTCGCCGCTGCGATAGGCGCGGATGAGCGTGACGCAGTAGGCGAACTCCAGCACCGCCGAGGCGGCGATATACGGCCAGCTGGCGGGGGCGGGCGCGGGCAGCACGATCACGCCGATCGCGCCCACGACCGCGTAGGGAATCGACATCATGCCGAGCAGCCAGAGGCGGTCGCCCGAGAGATGCAAAAAGGCGTTCCAGCTCGCGTGCAGGAGCGCCGAGAGCAGGACCAGCAGAACGACGAAAGTAGCCATCCGGGAAAACGGTTGCGCGTGCAAAGAGGTGATTATTCCAGCGAACGCGGCGCGCGGCGAGGGTGTGCGAAAGCCCCCATTGATTTGGGGGTTGAAATCGTCGTATAGTCGGAGCCGACTCCACACGGTCCGGTCCAGCTTGAGAGGTTGTCGGCATGCCACATGTTAGACGCCTCGACGCTGGATTTCCCGTCGTTCATCGAAGGCCTGCTGCTGGGCGCAGGTCTCTTCGCCTCGGTCGGTCCCAAAGACGCCTTTGTCATCAAGCGCTCGCTCACGAGCCGCTATCTCTTTCTGATTGCCGCCGTCTGCGCCGGGAGCGACGCCCTGCTGATCGCGCTGGGCGCGGGCGGGTTCGCCGCGGTGCTGGCGCGTCATCCGGCTGTCGTGACGGTGTCGCTCTGGTGCGGCGTGGCGTGGCTCGCGGGCCATGGTGTGCTCGCGCTGCGTGCAGCCGTGGCCGGTGAGCGCAGCATGCCGTCGCTTGCGACGCTGCGTGGCGCGCCGTTCGGGCGCACGCTCTTTGCCACCGCGGCGGTGTCGCTGCTCAATCCCAGCGCCTGGATCGATACCGTACTCGTGATCGGCGCTATTGTTGCCGCCCGGGCCGCGCCGACACGCGCACCTTTCGCGCTGGGTGCGGTTGCGGCTTCCTTCGTGTGGTTTCTCTGCCTCACGTACGGCTCGCGCTCGTTTCGCGCGCTGTTCACACGGCCCGCGGCGTGGCGTGTGCTCGACGCCTTCGTTGCGCTCATGATGTTCGGCATGGCCGCCCACCTCGCGCTCGGGCAACGCTAAGACGCGGTTCGCGATTGACTGCCTCAGATCACGCGTTCGCGCAGCCAGGCCGAGATCAGGTCGATCACCGTGACCACGACGATCACCATGATCATCACGGCACAGGTGGGTCCATAGTCGAACGAACGAATTTCCTCGTACAGCACGACGCCGATGCCGCCCGCACCCACCATGCCCACCACCATCGCCGAGCGCACGTTCGATTCGAAGCGGTAGAGCGCATACGAGATCCACAGCGGCATCACTTGCGGCAACACGCCGTAGATGATCTCGTCGAGCGGCGTCGCGCCCGTCGCGCGCACCCCTTCGGCCGGGCGCGGATCGATCGCCTCGACGGCTTCCGCGAAGAGCTTCGCGAGCACGCCGGTCGTATGGACCCACAAGGCGAGCACGCCTGCGAACGGCCCGAGACCCACCGCGACGATGAACAGCATCGCGAAGACCATTTCGTTGATCGCGCGACAGGCGTCCATCAGGCGCCGCACCGGATGGCGGATCCAGGCGGGCGCGAGATTGTGCGCCGACAGGAGTCCGAACGGCACCGCGCAGACGAGCGCGAGCGCCGTGCCCCACAGCGCCACCGCGAGCGTCACCCACATCTCGTGCATATAGGTGCGCCATTCGGTGAAGTCGGGCGGGAAGAAGCCGCGCGCGAATTCGCCCATGTTCGCCGAGTCGGCGAACAGGTCGAGCGGGCGCATGTCGGCACCGTGCCAGCCCACGCCGAGCAGCACGAACACCACTGCCCAGCCCGCGAGCGAAAACCAGCTGCGCTTCGGGGGCGGCGCAGCCGGGGTGCCCGGCGCGCGCGCTACGCTGCCCGCGTGCGCGCCGTCCTGCGTGCCGTCTTGCATGCTGTCCTGCACGAGGCGCGACGCGTCGAGGTCCGCCATTTTCATTGCTTCGACGAGGCGTTGAGCGCGTCGATCTTTGCGTCGATGGCCGCGATCTGGCTCTTGCGGTCGTCGTCGGAGAGATTACTGTTGGCGGCAATCTTCTGCTTCTGCTGGAACAGCGCGATCTGGCGGATCGGGTTCAGCTGCGCATCGGTCGAAGGCGCGAAGCCCGCGTAACCGGTGATGTCGGCCATGATCTGCTTTTCGCGCGGATCGGTCTTCGCGTAGTGATAGAAGAAGTCGCGCAGCTTCTGCTTCGTGGCGTCAGGCAGGTCCTTGCGATACACGAGCGGGTCCGAGGGGATGAGCGGCGAGGTCCACAGCACGCGCACCTGCTTGAAAAGCTCCGGATTCTTCTTTTCCAGCGTGCCCAGTTCGATCGTGTTGTTGGTCGCAATGTCCACCTTGTTGTTCACCACGGCGAGCAGGTTGGCCTCGTGGCTCGAAGGCAGCACGGTCTTGAAGGTCGTCTGGTTCACCGGCACGTTGTGCTGCGCGAACAGATAGTAGCCGGGGATCAGCGTGCCCGAGGTCGAGTTCGGATCGCCGTAGCCGAGCGTCACATCCTTCGTGTTCCTGAACACATCGTCGAGCGTCTTGAAGCGGCTGTTGACGTTGGTGATGAGCACCGATTTGTAGCCCGTGTCGCCGTTCGCGTAGAGCACCTTCGCGAACAATTCGCCATTCGAACGATCGACGGCTTCCATGGCCGAGGCGTTGCCGAAATAGCCGATCTGCACCTTGTTGAAGCGCATCGCTTCGATGATGCCGGCGTAATCGGTGGCGAAGAACGCCTGCACGTGCAGGCCGGTCTGGCGGTTCAGGTCGTCGATGAACGGTTGCCAGCGTTGCTTGAGCACGGCCGACGAATCCGTCGAGATGATGCCGAAGCTCAGGTCTTCGGCATGCGCGGCGGGGGCGGCGAATGCGAGACAGGCGGCACTGGCGGCAAGAAGGGAACGGAGCAGCTTCATGGGGTTGGAGTCCGGGTCGAGGGGAAAGGGACGCAATGGGGTCAGGCTGCGCGTGCCTGCGGGCCTGCTTGTGGCCCAAGCGGGCCGGCGGCGGCGGGAGCGGCTGGGGTAAGCGGGTCGGCAGACGGTTCGATCAGTTCGCGGGCCGCGCTGCCGTACAGCTGTTGCAGTACCGGCGGCGTGAGCGCCGCGCTCGGGCCGTCGTATACCACGCGGCCGTCGCGCAGCGCGATGGTGCGCGGGCAGTACTGCATGGCGATATCCACCTGATGCAGCGAGACGACGACGGTCAGGCGGTGATTGCGGTTGAGCATCGCGAGCATGTCCATTACGCGGCGCGACGATTCGGGGTCGAGCGAGGCGATCGGTTCGTCGGCGAGGACGAGCCGCGCATGCTGCACGAGCGCGCGTGCGAGCGCCGCGCGCTGCTGCTGTCCGCCCGAAAGATTCGCGGCGCGTTCGTAGACCTTATCGGCGATGCCCACTTCGGCGAGCGCGGCGACCGAACGTTCGCGCTCGCCGCGCGGAAAGCAGCCGGTCACGCGGCGCCACAGCGGCAGCCGCGCGAGCGCTCCGATCAGCACGTTGGTTTGCACCGTGAGCCGGTTCACCAGATTGAACTGCTGAAACACGAAGCCGATATCGCGCCGGATGCGGCGCACCTCGCGCACGATCCGGCCGTTCTTCTGAATGGGCCGGCCCAGTATTTCGATCTGCGAAGGTTGTGGGTCGGATGCGGTAAAGCCCGCGATGTGGCGCAGCAGGGTCGATTTACCCGAGCCCGAGGCGCCGATCAGCGCAATCATTTCGCCAACGCCCACGCGCAGGTTGATTTCGTCGAGCGCTTTGCGGCCGTTTGCAAAGGTCTTCGACAGTCGTTCGATGCGGATGGCGTCCATGTCGTTTCGTCACAGAAGTCAGGCGTGTGCCGTTGTGTCGGGGACATTCTAGAAAGCGACTATGACGGTTGAGTGAAGGTGTCGAGACATCTAGACGACTACACCGCGTGCCTCATTCGATGTGACAAACGCATGACGTCCTCTACCTGTCATGCGCAGTGCACCGATGAGGCGCTATATTGTGGGCAGCGAACGTGCTGACCCTCATTCGCGCGTTTCGCGGCCGCGCCCGAATCTTTCGGCCACCCTCCAACCCTCGCCGGACGAGTGCATCGATGCGACAAGCGCTGAGCTTCCTCCCCGATAGCTTCGCCGAATACGAAGATCTCAAGAGCATCCTCGATGCCGGCAGCCGCTGGCTGCAGATCCGCAGCGCCGGCGAGGTGGAAGTGCGCGGACGGTCGTTCGAACTGTTCGTCGCGAGCATCGGATCGAACGAACCGAGCGCGCCTGCCATCGGATTTTTCGGTGGCATACACGGTCTCGAACGAATCGGCTCGCAACTTGTGCTCGACTACATGCGCGCGCTGGTAGGGCGCCTCGCGTGGGACGAACTGCTCATGCAGCAACTCCAGTCGGTGCGCCTCGTGATGGTGCCGATCGTCAATCCCGGCGGCATGTGGCAGGCCACGCGCGCGAACCCGAATGGCGTGGACCTCATGCGCAACGCGCCCCAGGATGCCGACGAGCGCGTGCCGTTTCTCGCCGGCGGCCAGCGCGTGGGTTCGTGGCTGCCGTGGTATCGCGGCCGGCGCGGCGCGCCGATGGAGGTGGAGGCGGCCGCGCTCCTGAAGATCGTTGACGAAGAACTGACGAACCGCTCGCTCAGCTTCGCGCTCGACTGCCACTCGGGTTACGGCTGGAGCGACAGCATCTGGTTTCCCTACGCGCGCACGCGCAAGCTCATGCGCAATCTGCCGGAGATGTACGTGCTGAAGACGATGTTCGAGCGCGCGCATCCGCATCACGGCTACACCTTCGAGCCGCAGAGCCACCAGTATCTGCTGCACGGCGATCTCTGGGACTGCGCATACGATCGCGCGCCCGCGCAGAACGTGTTCTTGCCGCTTACGCTCGAACTGGGTTCGTGGCTATGGATCAAGAAGAATCCGCGCCAGATCTTTTCGCGTCAGGGCATGTTCAATCCGGTGATGCAGCACCGTACCGCGCGTGTGCTGC
Source organism: Paraburkholderia sp. J12 (assembly GCF_905220215.1). NCBI lineage: Bacteria > Pseudomonadati > Pseudomonadota > Betaproteobacteria > Burkholderiales > Burkholderiaceae > Paraburkholderia > Paraburkholderia sp. J12. Next base: position 278,767 of record NZ_CAJMZC010000003.1, on the reverse strand, counting down.
GCCGTCACGCGAATCTCTTCGAATTCCTCACGCGTGCCGCCTTCTCCGCGCCGCGCTGGCTGCCCGAGGGCACGCAGCGGCAGCAGGTGCTGCAAAGCGCGATCGGGCATTGGTACCGGCAGCCGGGCACATGAGCGCGCCGCCGTGGATTTTGCTGCGCGGCCTCACGCGCGAATCGCGCCATTGGGGCGAGTTCGCGCCAATGCTCGAGGCCGCGGCGGGCGGCGTGCTGCCGGTCGATCTGCCGGGCAACGGCACGGCGGCGCAGGTGGGCTCGCCGGGCGACGTCGATGCGTTCGTCGATGCGGTGCGCGCCGAGGTGCAGGGGCTGGGCGCGCGTGCACCGTACCGCGTGCTGGCGATGTCGCTGGGCGGTATGGTGGCGACGGCCTGGGCGCTGCGTTATCCCGACGAAATCGGGCAGCTCGTGCTGGTGAACACGAGCATGCGGCCTTACAGCCGCTTTTATGAACGCCTGCGGCCCGCCGCGTGGCCCGCGCTGCTGCGCGTGGCGCTGAGCTGGCGCGATGCGGGCGCGACGGGCCCCGCCGAACCGCTGATCCATGCGCGGACCTGCGCGCGCCGCGACACACTCGCCGCCGACCTCGACGCATGGCGCGCGATCCGGGCCAGTGCCCCTGTGAGCCGGGCGAACGCGCTGCGCCAGCTTCTCGCCGCCGCGCGCTACGCGGCGCACGATGTGCCGCGCTGCGCGACGCTGGTGGTCTCGGCGCGCGGCGACCGACTCGTGAACCCCGTGTGCTCGGCGCGGCTCGCGCGCGCGTGGGGCGCCCGGCATCTCGAACATCCGTGGGCGGGCCACGACCTGCCGCACGACGATCCGCAATGGCTCGTGGCGGCGTTGCGCGCACTCGACCGATCGCCGGCTTCATCGATTGCTCCATAATAGGGTGCGTCACCCAGGCTTTATGGAACGACCCCTCATATGAATACCAGCCCTACCCAGACCGGCGCCGCGCCGCGCCTCACGAGCCTTTCGCATGGCGGCGGCTGCGGCTGCAAGATCGCGCCGGGCGTGCTTTCCGCCTTGCTCGCGCGTAGCACGCCGCTCACGGCCGCTTTCCCGAACCTGCTGGTCGGCACGGAAACGGCCGACGACGCCGCCGTGTACAAGCTCAACGACGAGCAGGCCATCGTCGCGACCACCGACTTCTTCATGCCGATCGTGGACGACCCCTACGACTTCGGCCGCATCGCCGCCACGAACGCGCTCTCGGATGTCTATGCGATGGGCGGCAAGCCCATCCTCGCGCTCGCGCTCGTGGGCATGCCGATCAACGTGCTGCCCCACGACGTGATCGCCCAGGTGCTGCGCGGCGGCGAAGACGTGTGCGCGGCGGCCGGCATTCCGGTGGCGGGCGGCCACTCGATCGACTCCGTCGAGCCGATTTACGGCCTCGCGGCGATCGGCGTGGTGCATCCGGACCGGGTCAAGCGCAATGCGTCGGCACAGGCCGGCGACGTGCTCGTGCTCGGCAAGCCGCTGGGTGTAGGCGTGCTTTCGGCTGCCCTGAAAAAAGACCGGCTCGACGCAGCCGGCTACCAGGCGATGGTCGCGGCCGCAACGAAGCTCAATACGCCGGGCGCGAAGCTGGCGGCGCTCGACGGCGTCCACGCGATGACCGACGTGACGGGTTTCGGCCTGCTCGGCCACACGCTCGAGATCGCGCGCGGCGCGGGGCTGACCGCGCACGTGCGTTATGCCGATCTGCCGTTTCTGCCAGGCGTGGAAGCATTCGTCGCCGACGGTGTTTTCACGGGCGCTTCGGGTCGCAACTGGGCCTCGTATGGCGAGAGCGTGACGCTTGGCACCGGTCTGCCGCCCGTCGCGCAGGCCCTTCTCACCGACCCGCAAACCTCGGGCGGCCTGCTCGTGGCCTGCGCGCCTGAGCGTGTGGCCGACGTACTGGCGATCTTTCGAGCGGAAGGCTTCGACGACGTCCGCACGATCGGTCAACTGAGCGCGGGCCCGGCGCGCGTGGATGTTGCATGAGGGGCGTATGAGCGCAGAGTCGCCGAAGGCCATCTTCTACGCACTGGCGGCGAATGCCGGCATTGCGGTTTGCAAATACGCGGCCGCGGCGTTCACCGGTTCCGGTTCGATGTTCGCCGAGGCGATTCACTCCACGGCCGACTGCGGCAATCAACTGCTGCTGCTCTTCGGCCTGCGCCAGTCGCGCAGGCCGCCTTCGGCGCTGCATCCGATGGGCTCGGGCCGGGCGATCAACTTCTATTCGCTGCTGGTCGCGCTGCTTCTGTTTTTCGTGGGCGGGGCGTTCTCGGTGTACGAGGGCATCCATCGGCTGATCCTGCGCGAGCCGCTGCACTACGTGTATGTGGCGCTCGTGGTGCTCGGCATTTCCGTCGTGCTCGAAGCGTTTTCGCTTTACGGCGCGATACGCGAGATTCGCAAGGGCGCGCCCACGAAATCGCTGTGGCGCTGGGCGCGCGAGACGCGCGAATCGGAACTGCTGGTCGTGGCCGGCGAGGACATCGCCGCACTCGCGGGTCTTGCCATCGCGTTCGCGGCGGTGCTGCTCACGGTCATCACGGGCAATCCGGTATGGGATGCGTGCGGCTCGATCGGCGTGGGCGTGCTGCTCATGCTGATCGCCTGGTTCATTGCGCGCGAGGTGAAGTCGATGATCGTGGGCGAATCGGCGAGCCCCGAACGGCGCCGCGAAATCGAGGCCTTTCTGCGTGCGCGGCCCGAGATACGCAGCGTCATCAACCTCATTACCCTGCAATGGGGCAAGGAGGTGGTCGTGGCCGTGCAGGCCGAAATGATCGACTACGAACAGAGCCGCGCAATGGTCGAGGCGATCAATGTGATCGAGGCGGACTTGCAGGCGCGCTTTCCGGAAGTGCGCTGGGTGTTTTTCGAGCCCGACTTCGAGAAACGCTGACCTGCCATCTCGACGTGTCCATTCACAACGCCCGGCAGTCGCAAGACTGCCGGGCGTTGTGCTTTGGGCATCGAGGATCTTAGTGACGGAACGGCGTCCAGACGGGCGTCGTTTCGTCCCAATGATCCAGCTCGGAGGGAATGGCGGGGCTCATGGCAAACTCCTTCGGTTCGTTATCCTAAGCGAAGCAGGAAACCGCCTCGCTCCGGGTTCGTTTCGTTACTGGCCGGCGCGTGCAAGACGCGTGGTATCCACGTTGCCTTCCTGAGCCGCGATGCGTTCGGCCTGCGTGCGGCCGACCAGTCCTTGCTCGGGATAGCTCGTCTTGTTGAGCGAAGGCAGGGTGCCGTCCCGATACGCCTGAACGACTTCGGCCTTCACTTCGGCACGGGTTTTCGGTGCGCTGTTGTCGCCGTGCGCCCATTGCGGGCCGTAGCTGCCCGCGGGCCCGATGCCGCCCGCGAAAGCGGGTGCGCTGGCGGCCAGTGCAACGATGAATGCGGTTGCGAGAGTGCGTTTCATGATCTGCTCCTTATGAGGCGGCCGCTGGACCCGGCAAAGGAACCAGCGGCGACAGGAGCAAATGTAGGCAAGTGTGCGGCTGCGATAAACGTTCCGAAAGTGAAATGAATTGTCGAAAATCCGGAACAATCGTTGCGCGTGCCTTGTGTGACGCGGGATGGACTTAGGCCGCCCACTCCGAAATGACTGGCGTTTCGAGCGCCGGCGCCGATTCGCGCTCTTCGATCGTGCGCATCGAGCAGGTCTTGTCGAGCGAGGCGCGGCCCGAGAGCAGCGGGCAGCGGTCGAACACTTCGGCAATCCAGTCCACGAACACGCGCACTTTCGGTGACAGATGGCGGCTGTGCGGATAGACGGCGGAAATCGGCATGGGCAGAGGCTTGAAGTCCGGCAGCACCTCGACGAGTTCGCCCGATTTCAGGTACGGCAGCACCATGTAGCGCGGCCCCTGAATCAGGCCGAAACCTTCGATGCCGCACGTTACGTAGGCGTCCGCATCGTTGACCGAAACCATGCTCTTGAGCTTGATTTCGACCTCCTTGCCGTCGACGAGAAAAGCCCAGTCGATCACGCGCCCCGTGCGCGGCGAGAAGTAATTCACGGCGCGATGCTCGGCCAGTTCCTCGAGCGTGCGCGGAATGCCGTGCCGCTCCAGATAACCCGGCGACGCGCACGAAACCCCCTCGAAGAGGCCGATGCGCCGCGCCACGAGCGAGGAATCCTGCAGGGCGCCCACGCGCACCACGCAATCCACGCCTTCCTGCAGCAGATCCACGGGCCGGTCGGAAAGACCCAGTTGCAGGTCGATATCCGGGTAGCGCGTGTGGAATTCGCACAGCGACGGAATCACGATCAGTCGTCCGATCGATCCCGGCATGTCGATGCGCAGCTTGCCGTGCGGCTTGCGGTTGCGGTCCTGGAAGGTCTGCTCGGTTTCCTCGACGTCCGCGAGAATGCGCACGCAACGCTCGTAATACGCGGCGCCGTCCGGCGTGAGCGAAAGGCGGCGCGTGGTGCGATGCATGAGCCGCACGCCGAGAAACGCTTCGAGATTCTGGATGATCGTCGTGACCGAGGCGCGCGGCATGTCGAGCGTTTCGGCTGCGCGCGTGAAGCTGTTGGTATCGACGACCCGGGTGAACACCTGCATGGCCTGAAGGCGGTCCATTGCCACTCTCCGAAAGAGTTCGGCCGCACCGCGCGCCGCAAGCGAGAAAGCGCTGCGCGCAAAAGAGGAGACAGATTGTTCAGGTGCGCCGAATTGTGTTGCCGGATTATAGGCATTTATTTGAAAGTCTGCCGAACCCACAATTCGCACCATTCGAATCTACTCTCGCGCATTGCGCCGTTTCGACATGGATGCTTTCAAGCCTTCGCCGACACCGTGGGTCGCTCCCGAAGATGCGCCGTCAACCGGCACGGCGCCGGGTACTTCTGCTCCGGCCGCTCCGGTCGCGCTGGACAGCGCTCGCGACCTGCTCACGACGGACGTGACGATCGAAGGCCACGCGCAACCGATCGGCTTGCGCCTGTACCGGCCCGCCGGTGCGAGCGGCCTGCCGGTCCTGCTCTATTTTCACGGCGGCGGTTTCGTGCGCGGCACGCTGGATGATGCCGACGAAGCCTCGCGTTTTCTCGCCACGCAACTGCCCGCATTGGTCGTTTCGGTGGACTATTCGCTCGCGCCGCGGTTTCCGTTTCCGGCTGCGCCCGAAGACGCCCACCGCGCCGCGCTGTGGGTCGCGACGCGCGCCCGCGCCTTCGGCGGCAATGCGAAACGCGTGATCGCGGCGGGCCACGACGCGGGCGGCCAGATCGCCAACGTGCTCGCTTTCATCGGACGCGATCGCGGCGACGTGCGGCTCGCGGCGCAGGCGCTCTTCGCGCCGATGCTCGACCCGAGCCTCACGCGCCTCGGCGACGAGCGGCGGCTCGGCTCCGACATCACGGCGGGCGAGTGCGCCGCGTGTTACCGGGCTTACCTGCCGGAAGCGGCGCAGCGCATGCATCCGTACGCGGCGCCGCTCGAATCGTCGCGGCTCGCGGGGCTGCCTCCCACGCTCATCATCACCGCGCAGAACGACGTGCTGCATATCGAGGCCGAAAAGTACGCGAGCCGGCTGATCGACGCGGGCGTGCGCACCCAGGTCGTGCGCTATCCCAGCGTCTCGCACGCGCAGATCGGAGCTTATCCCGCTGCGCTCAAGGAAGCCGTGCGCTTTTTCCAGTGCTGCTTTGAAGCCAGTGCACAACGATAACGAACATTGATTCATTTACCTTGGAGCCCGACATGTCACTCAAATCGCTTTCCCGTACGCGCATCGCGATGGCTACGCTTGCCGTCATCGTGGTAGCGGGGCTCGGCACCGTCGTCGCCACCCGCCTCGACGTGCACCAGGCCGTCGCCGCCGAAGCACCGCCCGCGCCGGAGGTCGATGTCGCCGCCGTGGTCCAGCGCAACATCACCGACTGGCAGAGCTATTCGGGCCGCCTCGCGGCCGTGGAAAAGGTGGATATCCGCCCGCAGGTGTCGGGCACGATCGTCTCGGTCAACTTCCGCGACGGCGCGCTCGTGAAGAAGGGCGACACGCTTTTCGTGATCGATCCGCGTCCGTACCAGGCCGCCGTGGATCAGGCCGCGGCGCAACTGGCCGCAGCGCAGGCGCGTAGCGGCTATGCACAGAGCGACTGGGAGCGCGCGCAGCGTTTGATTGGCGACAACGCCATCGCCAAACGCGATTACGACGAGAAGCAGAACGCCTCGCGCGAAGCGAGCGCGAACCTGAAGGCCGCGCAGGCCGCGCTGGAAGCCGCGCAGATCAACCTCGGCTACACGCGTATCGTCGCGCCGGTGGCGGGACGCGTGTCGCGCGCGGAAATCACCGTGGGCAACGTGGTATCGGCCGGGGCGAGCGCCGCGCCGCTCACGACGCTGGTGTCCGTTTCGCCGATCTACGCCGAGTTCGACGCCGACGAGCAGACCTACCTCGACTACATCAGCCGCATGAAGGATGGCTCGAAGGTGCCGGTGCAGCTGGGCCTTGCGAACGAAACGGGCTACTCGCGCGAAGGCACGATCGAGTCGGTGGACAACCGGCTGGATACGTCCTCGGGCACGATCCGCGTGCGTGCGCGCTTCGACAACGCCGACGGCGCGCTGGTGCCGGGTCTCTACGCGCGCATCAAGGTGAGCGGTAGCGCGCCGCATCCGGCGCTGCTCGTGGACGACGCCGCCATCGGCACCGACCAGGACAAGAAGTTTGTCTACGTGCTCGACAAGGGCGATCACGTGACCTACCGCGCGGTGCAGATCGCCGGCCTGCAGGGCAATCTGCGCGTGATCGCAGGCGGCCTGCAGCAGGGCGACCGCGTGGTGGTGAACGGCACGCAGCGCGTGCGTCCGGGCGAGGCCGTACGTGCCCACACGGTGCCGATGAACGGCGACCCGGACGGCGACGCCGCGTCCTCGCTTGCCAAAACGCCGGACGGCGCGCCCGACAACACGAAAAACGACAAGACCTCCTGACGCGGGGCGTTGGCGGACGGCGCGCCGTGGACTGAGTCCCATGGCGTGCCGCCGCAGATGTTCCCTCTGTATCCATTAGTGGAACTAAGCGTCAACTTAAAGAGCGACCCATGAACATATCGAAATTCTTCATCGACCGGCCGATCTTCGCGGGCGTGCTGTCCGTGCTGATCCTGCTGGCCGGGGTGATCGCCCTGTTCCAGCTGCCGATCTCCGAGTATCCCGAGGTCGTGCCGCCTTCGGTGGTGGTGCACGCCCAGTATCCGGGCGCGAACCCCAAGGTGATCGCCGAAACGGTGGCGGCGCCGCTGGAAGAGCAGATCAACGGCGTGGAGAACATGCTCTACATGCAGTCGCAGGCCAATAGCGACGGCAATCTCACGCTCACGGTCACGTTCCGTCTCGGCACGGACCCGGACAAGGCCACGCAGCTCGTGCAGAACCGCGTGAACCAGGCGCTGCCGCGCCTGCCGGAAGACGTCCAGCGTCTTGGCATCACGACGATCAAGAGCTCGCCCACGCTCACGATGGTGGTGCACCTGATCTCGCCGAACAACCAGTACGACATGACGTACCTGCGCAACTATGCGCTGCTCAACGTCAAGGACCGCCTCTCGAACATCCAGGGCGTGGGCGAAGTGCAGCTGTGGGGTTCGGGCGACTACGCCATGCGCATCTGGCTCGATCCGCAGAAGGTGGCGCAGCGCAATCTCACTGCGCAGGACGTGGTCAATGCGATTCGCGAGCAGAACGTGCAGGTTGCGGCGGGTGTGATCGGCGCGTCGCCTAGCGTGCCCGGTACGCCGTTGCAGCTGAGCGTGAACGCGCGCGGCCGTCTGAGCACGGAAAGCGAATTCGGCAACATCATCGTCAAGACCAATCCGGACGGCGGCGTGACTTATCTGCGCGACATCGCGCGTATCGAGCTGGCGGCGTCCGAATACGGTTTGCGCTCGCTGCTCGACAACAAGCCCGCCGTGGCGCTCGCGATCAATCAGGCGCCGGGCGCGAACTCGCTCGCGATTTCCGACCAGGTGCGCGCGGCGATGAAGGACCTCAAGCAGGACATGCCTGCGGGCGTGGACTATCGCATCGTCTACGACCCCACGCAGTTCGTGCGTTCGAGCATCGAGGCGGTGGTGCATACGCTGCTCGAAGCGATCGCGCTCGTGGTGATCGTCGTGATCGTGTTCCTGCAGACCTGGCGCGCGTCGATCATTCCGCTGATCGCGGTGCCGGTGTCGATCGTCGGCACGTTTTCGCTGCTGCTCGCGTTCGGTTTCTCGATCAACGCGCTTTCGCTGTTCGGCATGGTGCTCGCAATCGGCATTGTGGTGGACGATGCGATCGTGGTGGTGGAGAACGTCGAGCGCAACATCGAGAGCGGGCTGTCCGCGCGCGACGCCACTTACAAGGCGATGCAGGAAGTGAGCGGACCGATTATCGCCATCGCGCTCACGCTGGTCGCCGTGTTCGTGCCGCTTGCGTTCATGAGCGGTCTCACGGGCCAGTTCTACAAGCAGTTTGCGATGACCATCGCCATTTCGACGGTGATCTCGGCATTCAATTCGCTCACGCTGTCGCCCGCGCTCTCGGCGCTGCTGCTGCGCGGTCACGGTGCGAAGGAAGACTGGCTCACGCGCGTCATGAACCGCGTGCTCGGCGGGTTCTTCCGCCGCTTCAACAAGGTTTTCCATCGCGGTTCGGAGAACTACGGGCGCGGCGTGAACGGCGTGCTGCGCCGCAAGGGCGCGATGCTCGCTGTCTATGTGGTGCTGATCGGCGCGACCGTGCTGATGGCGCGCATCGTGCCGGGCGGCTTCGTGCCCGCGCAGGACAAGGAGTATCTGATCGCGTTCGCGCAACTGCCGAACGGCGCTTCGCTCGACCGCACCGAAGGCGTGATCCGCGACATGAGCGCCATCGCGCTCAAGCAGCCGGGCGTGGAAAGCGCCGTGGCGTTCCCGGGTCTCTCGGTGAATGGCTTCACCAATAGCTCGAGCGCGGGCATCGTGTTCGTTACGCTCAAGCCGTTCAAGGAGCGTCACGGCAAGGCACTTTCGGCGGGCGCCATTGCGGGCGCGTTGAACCAGCAGTATGCGCAGATCAAGGACTCGTTCATCGCCGTGTTCCCGCCGCCGCCGGTGCTCGGGCTCGGTACGCTGGGCGGCTTCAAGATGCAGCTCGAGGATCACGGCGCGCTCGGCTACGAAGCGCTCAACCGTGCGACCCAGGACTTCGTCAAGCGCGCGGCGCAAACGCCCGAGCTTGGCCCGACGTTCTCGAACTATCAGATCAACGTGCCGCAACTGAACGTCGATCTCGACCGCACCAAGGCCAAGCAGCTCGGCGTGCCGGTGACGGACGTGTTCGACACGATGCAGATCTATCTCGGCTCGCTGTATGTGAACGACTTCAACCGCTTCGGACGCGTGTATCAGGTGCGCGTGCAAGCCGATGCCCCGTTCCGCCAGAGGGCCGACGACATCCTGCAACTGAAGACGCGCAACGCCGCGGGCGACATGGTGCCGCTCTCGTCGCTCGTGACGGTCACGCCGACGTACGGCCCCGAAATGGTGGTGCGCTACAACGGCTACACCGCCGCCGACATCAACGGCGGTCCCGCGCCGGGTTATTCGTCGGGGCAGGCGCAGGATGCAGCCGAGCGCATCGCGGCCGAGGTGCTGCCGCGCGGCGTGAAGTTCGAATGGACCGACCTGACGTATCAACAGGTGCTGGCCGGCAACTCGGGTGTCTGGGTGTTCCCGATCAGCGTGCTGCTGGTGTTCCTCGTGCTCGCGGCGCTCTACGAGAGCCTCACGCTGCCGCTCGCGGTGATCCTGATCGTGCCGATGAGCGTGTTGTGCGCGCTCACGGGCGTGTGGCTCACTCAGGGCGACAACAACATCTTCACGCAGATCGGCTTGATGGTGCTGGTGGGGCTCGCTTCGAAGAACGCGATCCTGATCGTGGAGTTTGCACGCGAGCTGGAGCACGACGGCCACTCGCCGCTCTCGGCGGCCATTGAAGCGAGCCGCATGCGTCTGCGCCCGATCCTGATGACGTCCATCGCGTTCATCATGGGGGTGGTGCCGCTCGTGCTCTCCACTGGCGCAGGTTCGGAAATGCGTCATGCCATGGGCGTGGCCGTGTTCTTCGGCATGATCGGCGTGACCGCGTTCGGCCTGTTGCTCACGCCGGTGTTCTATGTAGTGCTGCGTACGATTGCGGGCGGCAAGATCCATGTCGCGCAGAAGGACAGTGCGCGCGCGCCGCTGCCCACGGTGGACGCTTGAGGGAGAAGAAAAATATGACTGACTACTCAATGGCAGAGAATGCAGGGGCGAACAGGTCGACGTGGCTGCGCCGCACGCGTCTTGCCGCAGGCGTGGCGCTGTTCGCCTGGCTCGCGGCCTGTTCGGTCGAGCCGACCTATCGCGTGCCCGACGCGGGCGTGCCGGCCGCGTTCAAGGAAGCGCAGCAGCCGCCCGCCGGCCCGCACGACGTAGGCAACTGGGCGCCCGCGCAACCCGCCGACGACGCGCATCGCGGCCAGTGGTGGACCGTATTCGGCGATCCCACGCTGAACGCGCTGGAAGAGCAGGCGCAGGCCGCGAACCAGGACCTGAAGGCCGCAGCAGCACGCGTGCAGCAGGCGCGCGCAGTAACGCAGGCCGCGCGGGCTTCGTGGTTCCCGTCGCTCGATGCGGGCTTCGGGCCGACCTACGAACGTCCTTCTCCGGCTTCGCAGTTCCTGTCGCAGAACGCCTATGTGCCCACGCAAACGCTTTGGCGCGCGCAAGGTACGGCGTCGTATGAAGCCGACCTGTTCGGCCGCGTGAGTTCGAACGTGAGCGCCGCGCGTGCAGACGCTCAGCAGAGCGAAGCGTTGTTCCGCTCGGTGCAGCTTTCGTTGCAGGCGGACGTGGCGCAGAACTACTTCCAGCTGCGCCAGTACGATTCGGACGTCGATCTGTACCGCCGCACGGTGGCATTGCGCGAAGACGCGCTCAAGCTCGTCGAGCGCCGCTTCAAGGAAGGCGACATCAGCGAGCTTGACGTCGCGCAGGCGCGCAACGAACTGGCGAGCGCGCGTGCCGACGCGGTGGGCGTCGCGCGCCAGCGCGCGGCTTCGGAGCATAGTCTTGCGATCCTGCTCGGCAAGGCGCCGGCGGACTTCACGTTCCCCGAAACGCCGCTGGCATCCGTGAACGTGCGCGTGCCGCCCGGCCTGCCCTCGACGCTGCTGGAGCGCCGCCCCGACATCGCCGCCGCCGAGCGCGCGATGGCCGCGGCCAACGCGCGCGTGGGCCTCGCGAAGTCGGCGTTTTTCCCGAAGCTCGACATCACGGGGGCGTTCGGCTATGAGTCGGCCTCGCTCGGCGACCTCTTCATGTGGTCGAGCCGTGCGTTCCTGCTCGGGCCGTTCGCGGGCACGGCGCTCACGCTGCCGCTCTTCGACGGCGGCCGCCGCCGCGCCAATCTCGATCAGGCGCGCGGGAAGTACGACGAGGACGTGGCGCAGTATCGCCAGCAGGTGCTCGTGGCGTTCCGCGAAGTGGAGGACAACCTCTCCGACCTGTGTTTGCTGGACGACCAGATCCGCGAGCAGGACGAGGCCGTGAACGCCTCGGAGCGCTCCGCCCATCTTTCGCGGACGCAGTACGACGAAGGCGAGGTGAGTTATCTGAACGTGATCGACAGCGAGCGTGACGTGTTGGTCGCGCAGTTGCAGGCGAGCCATCTGCAGGGCTCGCAGGCGGTGGCGACGGTCAACCTGATTCGCGCGCTGGGCGGCGGCTGGGGCGATGCGAAGGCCGACGATCCGAATCACGACGGCAGTGCGCCGCCGGCGGCGCCGCTGGCTTCGCGTTAGGCTCCAGGCGCATTCTAGCGCCCCAAAAACGTGCGTCGGTTCTTGCCGGCGCACGTTTTTTTCCGCATATCGCCAGCGGCGATTTCCTTTGCGTAATCCGTTCGTAGACCCTGCGTTCGCGCGCCTCTATCATCGGCTGGACCCATCTGGAGCAGATGGCGATGGGCAGCGCGCAGAACGCCTTCATGCGTTCCGCGCGCGGATGCATTTTCCCGCCGGCCTGTCGCGTCGCTCCTGAATGAACGAAGTTCTTCTTCCATTCGAGGACCGCGATGAACCGTGCCGTGCGTACCCTGTTGCGCCAGTTTCCCCTGCAACGATTCGGGCTGCTTGCGGCCGTGGCCGTGACGCTCGCCGTATCGGCGCTGCACGCGCACGCCGATACGCCCACGCTCAAGGTGGGCATCGCCACCACGCCGCAGATCGGCGCGCTGCAGGAAGCGGCGCGTGAGGCCAAGGTCCAGGGCCTCGACGTGAAGATCATCGAATTCACCGACTGGAACACGCCGAACGCCGCGCTCGCGAACAAGGACATCGACGTCAATTATTTCCAGCACACGCCGTTTCTGGAGAATGCCGAAAAGCAGGGCGGCTATAAGTTCGTCGCCATCGCGCCCGGCACGATCATGAAGATCGGCCTGTACTCGAAGAAGGTGAAGCGCTTCGAAGACCTGAAGGACGGGGCGACCGTCGCCATTGCGAACGATCCCGTGAATGGCGGGCGCGGCCTGTTGCTGCTGCAGCGCGCCGGCCTCATCAAGCTCAAGCCCGGCGCGGACTATCGCGCCACGACGCTCGACATCGTTTCGAACCCCAAACATCTGAAGATCGTGCAGTTAGAAGCGTCGCAACTCGCGCGCTCGCTCGACGACGTCGATCTCGCCCAGGGCTACCCGAGCTTCATCAAACTCGCCGGCACGGCCGATCCGAACAGCGCACTGCTCTTCGACGGCGTGGAAAACAAGGCCTTTGCGCTCCAGTTCGTTGTGCGGCCCGAAAGCGTGAACGATCCGCGCATTCTCAAGTTCATCGACATCTACCAGCATTCGCCGGCCGTGCGCAAGAAGCTCGACGAAGCTTTCGGCAATCTCTACGCTGTGGCCTGGTAAGTAGCTGGCTGTCCTATATGTGTGACCTGAGCGACGCGAGCGAGGAGCAGCGATGATGAAATGGTTCGGCGCGGCGCGCTTCGTCGAAGCGGGGCCATCGGCGGGAGAGGCGGTACGCGACGCCGATCCTTCGCAGCCCGCCGTGGTGTTCGAGAAGATCGGCAAGGTGTATGGCGGCGCCGCGCAACCGGCGCTCGCCGAAGTCGATCTCCAGGTGGCGAAGGGCGAAGTGTTCGGCATCATCGGGCGCAGCGGCGCCGGCAAATCGACGCTGCTGCGACTCGTGAACGGCCTCGAAAAGCCGACCTCCGGCACCGTGCGCGTGCACGGCATCGACGTGGGCGCGCTCGGCACGCCCGGGCTCGTGGCGCTGCGCCGCCGTACCGGCATGGTGTTTCAGCACTTCAACCTGCTCTCCGCGAAGACGGTGCACGACAACATCGCGCTGCCGCTGAAGATCGCCGGCGTGCCCAAAGTCGCGCGCGAGGCCCGCGTGAATGCGCTGCTCGAACTGGTGGGTCTCACCGAGCGCCGCGATGCGTGGCCCGCACGGCTCTCCGGCGGTCAGAAGCAGCGCGTGGGCATTGCGCGCGCGCTGGTGCACGAACCCGATATCCTGCTGTGCGACGAGGCCACTTCGGCACTCGATCCGGAAACCACGCGTTCCATTCTGGCGCTGCTGCGCGATATCAACCGGCGGCTTGGGGTCACGATCGTGCTCATCACGCACGAGATGGAAGTGATACGCGACGTTTGCGATACGGTGGCGGTGATCGAGCGTGGCGAAGTGGTCGAACAGGGGCCCGTGTGGCGCGTGTTCGGCAATCCTCAGCACGATGCCACGCGCGCGCTGCTGCACACGCCGGGTCACGATCTGCCCGACGATCTGGCCGCGCGTTTGCGTTCGGCGCCCGATGCGGATTCGCATGCGCTGTTCGACGTGCGCTTTACCGGTGAAGCGTCGGAAGAACCCGAGCTTGCCGTGCTCGCGCAGGCATTCGGCACGCACGGCGTGCGTTTCGTGCACGGCGGCATCGAGCGGATCCAGGGGCGCGCGCAAGGGCGTCTCGTCGTTTCCGCGCCTGTGCGCGGTGCCGAAGAAGCGCAAGCGCTGGCCGTGGCGGCGCGCGCGTATGCCAGCCGCGTGGAGGTGCTGGGTTATGTCTGACTTCTGGATTTCCGAATTGCCCGGCGGGATACGCGATACGCTGGTCATGGTCGGCGTATCGGCAATCTTCGCACTCCTGATCGGTATTCCGATCGCGCTTCTGCTCGTCACCACGGGGCGCGGCGGCATTTTCGAGCGCCCCGCGGTCAACACTGCGGTAGGCGCGGCCGTCAATGCTTTCCGCTCGACGCCCTTCATCATCCTGCTCGTGGCGCTGTTGCCGCTCACGCGGCTGCTCGTGGGGACCACCATCGGCGTCTGGGCGGCCATCGTGCCGCTCTCCATCGCGGCGATTCCGTTTTTCGCGCGCGTGGCCGAAGTGAGCCTGCGCGAAGTGGACCGCGGCCTCATCGAAGCCGCGCAGGCCATGGGCGCGCAGCGCCGCCACATCGTCTGGCACGTGCTTCTGCCCGAAGCCTTGCCGGGCATGGTGGGCGGCTTCACGATCACGGTGGTGGCGATGATCGGCTCGTCGGCAATGGCGGGCGCGGTCGGCGCGGGTGGCCTGGGGGATCTCGCGATACGCTACGGCTACCAGCGTTTCGATACGACGGTGATGGTGACGGTGATCGTGCTGCTGATCGCCATCGTCGCTGCCGTGCAGTTCACGGGCGACCTGGTGGTGCGGCGACTTTTGCGGCGAACCTGAGCGCCGCGGCCTGCGCGATCCATCGACGCAACGCAACGCCACGCTACACGACGCGCGCGCAGCTTCGGCTGCGCGCGCTGCTTTAAGCAACTCATTCAGGAAGACAGGCATGAACGATATCCTCGCGCCCCTGGTCGAGGCCCTGCGTGCGAGCGCCGCGCAACGCGATCTCGCAGGCGGCCACGCGGCAGACGAAAAGCGGCTGATCGCCGAGGCGGGTCTGCTGACGATTGCCGTACCGCGCGAATTCGGCGGCCAGGGCGCCACGTGGCAGACGGTGTACGAGACGATCCGCACGCTCGCGCGCGTGGATAGCGCGCTTGCGCATCTGCTGGGCTTCCAGTGCCTTCAGGTGGCGAGCGTCGATCTGTGGGGCAGCGCCTCGCAGCGCGCGAGCTGGTTGCGCGGCACGGCGGAGAACCGCTGGTGGTGGGGCAACGCCGTCAATCCGCTCGATACGCGGCTCGTCGCGCAGCCCGCGGCGGAAGACGGCTGGCGCCTGCACGGCAAGAAGGGTTTCTGTTCCGGCACGCTCGGCTCGCAGATGATGACCGTGAGCGCCCACGATCCCGTGAGCGGTTTGCCCGTGTTCGCGGTCGTGCCCACCACGCGCGCGGGCATCGTCGTGCACGACGACTGGGACCCCATCGGCCAGCGGCAGACCGATAGCGGTACGGTGTCGTTCGAAGGCGTGGAAGTGCGCGCGACCGAGGTGCTGCAGCGGCCCGAGACGCCGCGCGCCACGCTGCGCACGCTCGTTTCGCAACTGGTGCTGACCAACCTCTTCGTCGGCATTGCGCAGGGCGCGCTCGAAGAAGCGCGCGAATATGTGCTGAAGAATGGGCGCCCGTGGGTCAACTCGGGCGTGGCGCAGGCGAGCGACGACCCCTACCTCCAGCAGCGCTTCGGCGAACTGCGCATCCAGTCGCTTTCGGCCGAGGTGCTGGCCGACCGCGCGGCCGTGCTGCTCGACGCGGCCTGGCAGCAGGGCGACGCCCTCGAAGCGTCCACGCGCGCCGAGCTTTCGCTCGCGATTTCGGAAGCGAAGATCGTCGCGCACCGCGCGTCGCTCTTTGCCGGCGAGCAGCTTTTCGACGCCTGCGGTGCACGCTCCACGGCGGCGGCGCTCGCGCTCGACCGTTTCTGGCGCAACGCGCGCGTGCATACGCTGCACGATCCGCTCGACTATCGCGTCCGCGATGTGGGGCGTCACGCACTCACGCGCGAACTCCCGGAGCCGAGCCTGTACACCTGAAGGACCGATCGCAGCGGCGAACCGGTGGCTCGCGTGGCGGACGTTCAGCAGAAGCGGAAAAAGGGGAATCGAAGCAGGAGGGAACGGAAACAGCCAGGGAAAGAAAGGCGCTTCGCCGTCCGGCGAGGTGGGTGCGCCGGACGGCTTCGCGTCTTGGTCTCGTGTCCGGGTGGGCCCGGATCTACTCTCCTCGCTAGGCAGCCTCGGCGATGCCGTCCGGCGTAACGACTTCCGGAAGGTCGCTCTCGGTCTGCGTGGCGCCCCGTCGCGCCGCAGCCGCCTTTTTCGTCTTGCCGGCGCGCGAAGGCGGCTGGCATGCCCCGCACACGACGTTGTGCTGCAGGTCGTGGCGATGCGCGACGAATTTGCCACCGCAACGGCAGCAAGGCGTCAACTGCAGAATGTCGGCATCGAAAAACCGCACCAGGGTCCACGCACGCGTGAGGTCGAGCACGGGCTCGGTCTCGCTGTGGCGGCAGTGTTCCAGATACAGCCGGAACCCCTTGGTGAGCGCGTCGAGATGCGAGCAACGCGCTTCGTTCTTGAGGAACAGGTACGTGTTGTAGAACAGCGAAGCATGAATGTTCGCCAGCCACGTCATGTACCAGTCCGCCGAGAACGGCAACATCCCTTTGGGCGGCGATACGCCGCGGATCTCGCGATACAGGCGGATCATGCGGTCGCGCGAGAGCGAGAGCTCGCTTTCGAGCACCTGCATGCGCGCG
The DNA here is from genome assembly GCF_905220215.1 of Paraburkholderia sp. J12. Lineage (NCBI taxonomy): Bacteria > Pseudomonadati > Pseudomonadota > Betaproteobacteria > Burkholderiales > Burkholderiaceae > Paraburkholderia > Paraburkholderia sp. J12. The sequence continues at coordinate 262,010 of NZ_CAJMZC010000003.1, read as the reverse complement.
CCCAGCTCGATCAGCGCGATCGCGCGGAAAACTTCCTGGGCATCTTCGGTGAGGCTGCGCCGCGTGGTCATGACGTCGTCCTCAGGCAAATTGCCCGGCGGGTTGTCCTGCAAGCAGGATGGCCGCGTGTGTGGTCGCTACGTCGGTATGCTTCGTCGTCTGCGTCAGCGCGGACAACATGGCATGGTCGTCGAAGCGGAAAAAACAAAGGAGTTGGTCGGAAGCGGCCAGCCTGACAATCTGCGCGAGCGACAAACCGCCAAGCAGATCGGCCAGTTCCGACGACAGGCCCAGCCGGAACATGCCGACGGGCTTATCCTCGCGCAACATGCGTTGCGCAAGCATCAGGTACGACAAATTAATCTCGCGGATAGAATCCAGCGTCTCGCTGCTACGGTCCATTTCTCTCTTTTCCGAAGCCCCGAATTATTAACCCCCCGGCGTTTTTCGCCGTTGTATTTTCTCTGGTCCATGTGTCGGCCCTCGCTCTTGTGTTTCCCGGCGGCGCCTGACTATTTGATACAAGGTGTTACAACTCGTAACACCTTGAGCCGAATTGTATGAGGGCTTATCTCGGAAATCAATCCCTGTCATAAAAAAATAATCAGGGGATGTATCACAATTTCGGTAATTCTTTCTGCCATTTGCGCTGCGTCAAAAAACACCGGGCTGCAAGCCTCGTTTTGACGGGCTTCGGGCGTGAAAGCACGTGAGATAGGGGTTTTTGCGGAGGGTTGATGTACGCGCAACGACTTGTGCGATGCCAGGCTTGGCAATGGGATGTCAATAAACGTTTTGAAAGGATTTAGCCGGCCAGGTAAAAAATACGGAATGCAGGATTAATAAGTCTGAGGATACAAATGTAACGGGTGGTCGGACCCTCTGCTACAAATTCCCCGCTCTGGGGCAGTTCAGCGGCAACTTGTAACAGGTTGCGGGTCCCACCTGGCCGGCTTAGGCGGCGTCATGCAAGATTACGCCCAGTGTGTGACGTTTACCCGCGCGAACCCGACTGACGCCATGGCGCAACACTGCCCGGGCCGCGCCGCGGGCGCCTTGCAGCGGCCGGTGGTGCACGGCGAACAGCACGGCGTCGCCCTTGCCGAGCGGCACCACCTCGGCGCGCGACTGCCGGCGCGCCCGCTGCTCGGTCAGCACGAACTCGCCGCCCGTGAAGTCGAGGCCCGGTGCACTCAGCAGGATCGCCGCCTGGACCGGGAACACGTGCTCGCCGTACAGGTCCTGATGCAGGCAGTTGTAATCGCCGGGGCCGTATCGTAGCAGGAGCGGGGTGGGGCGCCGCTGGTCCGCCGCGTGGCAGCGCGCGATGAAGTCCGCGTGAGTGGGCGGAAAGCGCGTGTTCGAGCCGAGCCAGTCCGCCCAGCGGTTGGCGAGCCCGACAAGCCGTGCGTACAGCAGGCCGCGCAACTGGGCCACCGTCCCGGGTAGCGGATAGGCGAAATACTGGTACTCGCCCTGGCCAAAGCCGTGGCGCGCCATCACGATCCGGCTGCGGAAGGGGGCCGCTTGGTCGTAGAGCGCTGCGAGTGCTTCGCACTGCGCGTCGTCGAGGAGATGAGGGATCAGCGCGTAACCGCGCGCCGTGAGGTCGTCTTCGATGTCGGGCCACGGGGCGGCGTCGAGGCGGGCCGCAAGGGCGGGATCTGGTGTTGGGCTTTGTATCGGGTCCTGTATCGGGCGTGAGCGCTCGGCGGCGAAAGACATGACGACTCCGGAAGTGCGTGACAGAGGCGCCCAGTTTCGCGTCCCCACGGCGCGCGCGCACTCCGCACCTTGCGCTGCAATCCCCTGGTCCCGGTCGGCCGGGTCAATTGCCGGCGACCGTCCGCAGTGCTGCGGCAGTGGTTTCGTCGGCGGGAAAGAACGCCTCGATGGCGAGCTCCGAGAGCGTGATGTCGACGGGGGTGCCGAACACGGTCGTGGTGCTGTAGAACGACAGGTCGCCCAGCGCCGTGCGCAGGCGCAGCGGGACGGCGATGTGGTTCTGGATCGCCCCGGCGGCGGGCGGCTCGGCCGGCGTGCCCGGCGGCGCCGGATAAGCCGCCAGTTCGTCGTGCAGTGCCGCGAGCGTGGGGTCGCCGCTCGCGTCGATCTGGCGTTGCAGCCGCGCGAGCAGATGGGCGCGCCAGGCGTGCCAGTTGAGAATGCGCGGCGCGACGCCCTCGGGATGGAGCGAGAGCCGCAGCGCATTGACCGGCGCGGCGAGCAGCGCGGGCGAGGCGTCGCCGACGAGCGGCGCGAGCGCGCCGTTGCTTGCGACGATGTTCCAGTAACGGTCCACGGCGAGGGCCGGATAGGGCTCGTGGCCGCGCAGCACCAGATCGACGGCTTCGCGCGCGGCCGCGAGCTGCGGATCGTCGAGCGCGCGCTCGCGGTAGAGCGGCGCATAGCCCGCCGCCATCAGGAGCGCGTTGCGCTCGCGCAGCGGGACGTCGAGCTGCTCGGCGAGATGCATGACCATCTCGCGGCTGGGCTGCGCGCGCCCGGACTCGACGAAGCTCAGATGCCGGGCCGAAATGCCGGCCTCGACAGCGAGCAGCAACTGGCTCATGCGGCGGCGCTGGCGCCAGTCGCGCAGCAGATCGCCGACGCTGCGGCGGGCGGAGGCGGCGAGGGCGGAAGACGGCGCCGCGGCGAGAGGAGCGAGCGTGTTCATGTCGCTGATTCTAGCGAAGCCGATAGGCGCGGCAATTACCTCGGGGGTAAGATGCGGGAAATGTGGCGAGGCGCGCTTTTCCGTCCGCTTGCTGGCACGCTTCCTGGCCGGTGCGACCGAGAAGCCCAGGAGGGGAGCGCGCAAATCGCCTAAAATGAAATTCTCACCGTATGTGGCGGCGTGGCGAGGAGAGATTGCCATGAGGGAAACCGTAGCTGCTTATCTTCTGGGTCCGGCCGTCATGCTGCTGGTGTGTGCCGCCATGTGGGTCCTGTCGCATCGCTACGGGGCCGCACTGGAAGAGCGCCTCGCGCGCTGGTTCGACGCCCACCGCGGTCACGGCATGCGCCACAAGCATTGAGCGTGCCAGCCGCGCACCTTGCGCCCGGCGCGATCGGTTGCGCACGGATCGCCCGCTGGTTGTCGGCCCCGCGCAATGATTCACGCAGTCGTTCAGTGTGTAACCACGGTAGCAGGCGCGGTCATCCGGCGATGCATTTTTCCGGCGTGGTTTGGTACGCAAATTACCAGGTAGTGCGAAGCAATTGCGCTCACGCCGAATCCCGGTGCGATCCTGCCGCACGCCGGTCTTATTCCTCGTTGATCCACGCGAATGATGCAAACCGGAGCGAAGCGGCGGGAACTGTGCGCCCATGCCGAGGTCATTCCGTAATCGCATGACGGAGCCCTCCATGACACGACCCGCCGATTCCCTCATCATCTTCATCGCGCGCCTCGCGCTTTCCATCCTGTTTTTGTGGGGCGGCGCCATGAAACTGCTGGGGTATGCGGGCTTCGTCGGCTATCTGCATGCGAGAGGCGTACCCTATGTGCAGATCGCCGCGCCGGTGGCCGTGGCCGTCGAGTTGCTGGGAGGACTGGCCATCGTGCTTGGCGTGCGCACGCGCACGGTTGCGTTTTTGCTCGCCGTGTACGCTATCGCCACGGCGGTGCTCGGCCACGACTTCTGGAACATGACCGACGCGGCGTTGCAGCAAGACGCCGTCGTGCACTTCTGGAAGAACGTGGCGATTGCCGGCGGCTTTCTGCTGTTGAGCGTGACGGGTGCGGGCCGTGCTTCGGTCGACGGCATGCGCGCGCCGCGCGGCGGACTGCGCGGCTGACGGCACCCTGTGCCGCGAAGGCGGTCTGGAACATCCCCCGGGCGAACAAGGAGCGGGCCTTGATACAGAACTTCGATTTCAACGTGGACGGCAAGACCGAACGGCTTTGCGCGAGCCTTGCCGAGGACGGTTCGCGGCGCGTGCTGATCAGCTACGCGGATTCGGCGAAGACACTCGTGATCCTCGACGCCTCCGGACTGCTCGGCGCACTCAAGGCCGAACTGGAGGAACCCGACCGCCTGATTGCGCACGCCATTCACAAGGCCGAAAGCGAAGGGCTGATCGATCGTGCCGTGGCGACCGGCACGATACAGGAGACGTCGCTTTAGCGCCTGGCACCCGGTAATACCCGGCCGGCAATGCCCCGCCTTCAACGCGAGGCTTTCGCGCGCGAGGCTTCGAGTTCCGGTTCGGCGACAGCCTGCGCCGGCGAATGCGCAGTCTCGGCTCTCACGAACCAGGCAAGCCCGGCCGCAGTCAGCAGCAGTGCCGCGGAGACGAGCGTTTCTGCGCGCAGCCCCGCCACCACCTGAGCCGCCGCACCGGTGCCCGCGAGGGCGCCGAACGCCGCCACGCCCACAGCGCCCCCCGCTTGCCGCGCCGTATTCAGCAGCGCCGAAGCGGTGCCGGCGCGAGCCGGCTCGACGCTCGCCAGCACGGCCGTCGTCATGGCGGGCACCGCCAGCCCCATGCCCGAAGGAATCAGCAGGCACGTCACCAGCAGCGCGGCGAGCGGTGTGCTCGCATCCGCGAGGCTCAGCAGCGCGTAGCCGCTGCCCGCGATGAGCGCGCCGACGATCATGGGCGGCCGCGTGCCGAAGCGTGCGACGGCATGGCCGCTTGCGATGTTCGAAAGCAGGAAGCCGCCCGTGAGCGGCACGAACGCGAGCCCGGCCTGCAACGGCGATTCGCCGCGCGCATGCTGCAGATAGAGCGCGAGCACGAAGACGGTGCCGTAGTAGGTGAGGTTCACGCAGACGCCGAACAGCACCGCCGCGCTGAACGTGCGGTTGCGCAGCATGGCGAGCGGCAGCATGGGATCGGCCACGCGGGCTTCCAGAAAGAGGAACGCGCAGGCGGCAACGAAGGCCAGCACGAAGCCGCCCGCCACGGCCGGATGGGCGAAGCCGAGCGGCCGCCATTCGATGACCGCGCCCGTGAACGCGGTGAGCGCCACGACGGCGAGCAACTGGCCGCGAATGTCGAGGCTGCGTACCGGGGCGCGTTGCGGGCTGCCGGCGTTGGCCGCGCCAGTTGCCTGCGGATTGCGCTGCGGCGCGGGAATCCACGCGAGCGTAGCCGCGAGCCCCGCCGCGCAAAGCGGCAGGTTGACGAGAAAGATGCTGCGCCAGCCGAACGCCGCGATCAGCAGCCCGCCCGCCACCGGCCCGGCTGCGATCGAGATCGCCCCTGCCGCCGTCCAGAAGCCCACGGCCCGCGCGCGCAACGTGCGCTCGTGCCGGCAGGCCTCGTTCAGGAGCGCAAGCGAGTTGGGCAGCATCATGGCGGCGCCCGCGCCCTGCACCGCGCGGGCGGCGATCAGCAGGGCCGGCTCTGCGGCGAGCCCGCAGGCGAGCGAGGCCAGCGCGAACACGACGAGCCCCGCGGCGTACATGCGCCGCGCGCCGTAGCGGTCGCCGAGCACGCCGCCCGAGAGCATGAGCACCGCGAAGGCGAGCGTATAGGCATCGACGATCCACTGCAGGCGGGCGACGCTCGCGTGGAGGTCGGTCGCGAGCCGCGCGAGCGCGATGTTGACGATGGTCACGTCGAGTTGCGTGACGACGAAGCCCACGCTGACGGTCGCAACGATACGGGCGAGCGCGGGCGTGAAGCGGGCGAGGGCGAGGGGATGGGGTTTCATGCGTCCCATCTTAGGACGCCGGCCGGCTGCGACGTTTCAGTGTGTCCTGAACTGTCGCAGCCGGCCCGGGGCGGCCTTCTGCGGCCGGCGGAAAACGATGTACGCCTTAGTCCGCGCGCTGCCCGTCGTTCCTGATGAAGAACGTGGCGAGCGCACCCAGCACGCAGACGGCGGCGACGTAGTAAGTCGGGGCCATCGGCTCGGACTTCATCAGCAGCGCGACGACGATCGGCGTGAGGCCGCCGAATACCGCGTAGGCGACGTTGTACGAGAACGAGATGCCCGAGAAGCGCACCACCGGCGGAAACGCGTTGACCATCACGAACGGCACCGCGCCGATCGTGCCCACCAGCAGGCCGGCGAGCGCGTAGAGCGGCATCAGCAGCGAGCTGTCCACGGCCATCTGGCGGAACAGGACGTAGTACGACACGGCGAGCGCAATGCCGCCGATCGCCAGCACGCGGCGCGCGCCGAAGCGGTCCGAGAGCGCGCCCGCGCTCACGCAGCCCACCGTGAGGAAGAGCGTGGCGACGCAATTGGCGAGCAGCGAGGTGGTGGCGTCGAGATGGAACTGCTTCTGCATGAGCGGCGGCGTCATGAGGATCACCACGACGATGGCCGCCGAAAGCATCCAGGTGAACAGCATCGAGACGATCACGGCGCCGCCGTGGTCGCGCAGCACGGCCTTGAGCGGAATTTCGCCGGACAGCGACTTGCGCGTCTGCATTTCCGCGAACACCGGCGTTTCGTGCAGCCATTGACGCAGATAGACCGAAAACAGGCCGAATACGCCGCCGATCAGGAACGGAATGCGCCACGCATACGCGGCGATGGCCTGTGCGCCGAAGTGGTGATTGACGGCCGCGGCGATCAGCGAGCCGAGCAGGATGCCGAAGGTGAGGCCCGCCGTGAGCGTGCCGCACGCGTAGCCGATGTGGCGGCGCGGCACGTGCTCCGAAACGAACACCCAGGCGCCCGGCACCTCGCCGCCCACGGCCGCGCCTTGCAGCACGCGCAGCGCGAGCAGCAGCACCGGCGCGAGCACGCCGATCGAGGCGTAGGTGGGCAGGCAGCCCATCGCGAGCGTGGGCAGCGCCATGAGCAGCACGGAGAGCGTGAACATGCGCTTGCGGCCGAGCAGGTCGCCGAAGTGCGCCATCACGATGCCGCCGAGCGGCCGCGCCAGATAGCCCGCCGCGAAGATGCCGAAGGTCTGCAGCTGGCGCAGCCAGTCGGGAATCGACGCCGGAAAGAACAGCTGGCCGATGGCCGGCGCGAAGAACACGAAGATGATGAAGTCGTAGAACTCGAGTGCGCCGCCAAGCGCGGCGAGTCCCAGCGTTTTGTAGTCGCCGCGCGTGAGCGAGCGGGCAGGCGCGGGCGCGCGGGCGCCCAGATCCGTTGCTTGCATTTCCGGGAAGTCTGTTTTTGTTTGCGAGAAGTTCGAGTTGGCCCGCACGCGCGTGGCGTCATGAGCGGCCGTCGTCGGAAAGTGGGCGCTGGGTGGGGGCCGGGACACGGGCGCGCCTGTCCGGGTAGGACGGCGCGCCGACGACTGGGAAGCCAGCCGGCGATTTTACAGGAAGCCGACGGCGCGGCTGGCGGCGCCTCGATATCGTACGTATCTGATAGACGCTCTTTTCACATTTCAACAGAATTGCGCCACTTTCAAATTGGACCAACACGGGGGCTTCCATGCGGATCGCGATCCTGCAGCGCGACGCGGCGCAGCGCGGCCAGATCGAGCAGATACTCGCCCAGGCGGGCCATACCTGCCTGCCTTTCAGCGACGGCTTTGCGCTCACGAAGGCGCTTGGCGCGTCGACGGTGGACATGCTGGTGCTCGACTGGGAGGGCACGCGGTTTTCCGGCAGCGAGGTGCTCAAGACCTTGCGGGCGGTGAGCGGCGGCCGCATTCCGGTGCTGTTCGCCTCGCAGGACGCCTCGGACGACAGTGTCGTGCGCGCATTCGCCGTGGGCGCCGACGACTACATCGGCCTGCCCGCATGCCCTTCGGTGCTGCGGGCGCGCATCAATGCGCTGTTGCGCCGCGCATTCCCCGACCGCAGCGATCATGCGGCCTTTGTCACCGGTCCTTACCGGTTCGACGTGCGGCGCCAGTCGGTCACGGTGAACGGCAAGCTGGTGATGCTTTCGGGCACGCAATACCGGCTTGCGGCACTGCTGTTCGCCAATGTCGGCCGGGTGCTGTCGCGCGACCATATCTACGCGGCGGTGTGGGGCCGCGAGCTGCAAACGCTCACGCGCACCATCGACAGCCATATCTCGCGGCTGCGCGCGCTGCTGGAAATCGACGACGAAAACGGTTTCAGGCTGCAGCCGGTTTATAAGAGCGGGTATCGGCTGCTTCGTCTGCCGGGTGTGGCGCTCGAGCGCGAGACGGCGTGAGCCGGGACGCGCGGCTGCGCGGCGGCAAAAAGAAACCGGCGGTGTGCTCAGGCACACCGCCGGTTTTTTTCTAATCTCTGATCGAGTTTGGGGCCCGGGTCAGCGAGCGAGGCCCAGCCCCTGGAGTACGGCATTGCCTTCCGACGTGAGGCGAATCTTCGCCGCGCCCGCTGCATCGCTCGGCACCTGCTCCACGAGTCCCGCTTCCTGAAGGGTCGAGATTTCGGGTTTGGCATGGGCGTCGATAGGCGCGTGCAACAACAGCAAGAGGGTCGCCAGTTCGTGATGGCTCAAGAGCCGGCGCAGCATCGTGCGCTTTGCGGGCTTCGCGGGCCTGGCCGCGGCGGCCGGGTTGTTCGATACGTCCTGATTCACGGGTACCTCCTGTTGCTGCGTTTTTTCTGTCAGGCGGATGATGCGGACGAAGACTTAAGCGATTCTTAAAACCCTCTGCCAAAAGTGTGTCGCCATGCTACATGACGTTACACAGCCGTGCAGGATGCCGCCCAGCGCCGCCCAACCCTTTCCGGAGGCTTTCCGCAACGCCCGTGGCCGCGTGCTGCAATCAGGGTGCGCAGGTCTTGCTGGCGCCTTCGATCCACAGATTGGACGTGTGCCGCTTGCCCGCGTAGAAGCGGTACGTGGTGGTGCCGTTGTCGGCGCGAACCTTGATTACGTTCGAGTCGCCGAAATTAAGCATTTGGCCCTGCGGCAGCGGCGTCGTGCTGAAACTGGCGCCATGCCGCGTCGCTTCCACCGTGAGGCAGGCGATCACGTCCTGAACCGACCGGTTGGTCGTGGTATCGATCACGGGCTGGCCCGAATCCGGATTGCTCTGGAACCAGGAGCACGCTCCCAGCGTGAGCGAGACGGCGAGTGGCAAAACGACCTTCTTCATATTTCTCCTGTCGACCCGTTGTATTGAATGCGTGAAATGCACCCGGCATGCCGCGCGGGCTGCACCGCCTGCACCGATAGCGCGCCATTATATTGGCCAGGGCGTAGAAGAAGATGCGAGAGCATGCGCCGTGCCGCCCTCTGCCTGACCGCCGTGACAGGTTGCGCAGGCACGAGTGTTGCGGCTTCGCGACTGTCTCATCGTGCACCCTCACACTGCCACACAACTTCTTACATAGCGAGATAGACTATCCGAGAGGTGCCGTTCCGTGATCTGGCGAGACGTCAGGGAGAAAACACATGAACCGCCCGTCGATCCGCTTTCCTCTTCGCACTGTTGGGGCTGGCTCGCTTTGGCGATGGGTCAAATGGGGATTCGTCGTTGCCGTCCTCATGGCCCTCGTCATCATCGCGCGGCTGATCCAGATCGAGATCGATACCTCGCGATTGCAGGCGCGTTATCTCTCCGAACTGACGCGCGACATCGGCTTCACCGTCGAGAACGGCCCGAGCCACAGCATTCGTTTTCCCACCACGAACGGCCCTTACGACGTGCGGCTCGGCTATGCGGAGCTGCCCTCGTTCCAGCAGCGCCTCGAAGCGCGCGGTTTCGTCGTGGCGTCGCAGGCGCGCGATTCGGAGCGCATGCTCGCGCTTGCCGACGAAGGCCTCTTCCTGCCGTATGAAGAAAAGGACCAGGCGGGCATCGTGCTGCGCGACGCCGACGGCGCGATGCTGTTCCACACGCGTTACCCGCAGCGCGCCTACGAGAACTTCGACGCCGTGCCGCCGCTCGTGCGCGACTCGCTGCTGTTCATCGAAGACAAATACCTGCTCGACCCCGACCAGCCGAACCGCAATCCGGCCATCGACTGGGGGCGCTTCAGCCGTGCGCTCGTCGATCAGGGCGTTCGTATCGTGAACCGGCATCAGCAAACGCCCGGCGGCAGCACGCTCGCCACGCAGATCGAAAAATTCCGTCACTCGGCGGGCGGCCGTACGGCCACGCCGCCGGAAAAGCTGCGGCAGATCGCATCGGCCTCGGTGCGCGCCTATCTGGACGGCCCGCAGACCTTACCCGCGCGCCAGAAGATTCTCGTGCACTACCTCAATTCGGTGCCGCTCTCGGCGAAGGCGGGCATCGGCGAAGTCAACGGTCTGGGAGACGGCCTCGCTGCCTGGTATGGCCGCGATTTCCGCGACGTGAACCGCATCCTGCGCGAGCCGGTTTCGGCCGGTACGCTCGACGAGCAGGCGCTCGCGTTCCGCCAGGTGCTCTCGCTGCTGATCGCGCAGCGCGCGCCCTCGTACTTCCTGCAGCACGACAACGGCGCGCTCGCGAAGCTCACCGACAGTTACCTGCGCCTGCTTGCGAGCGGTGGTGTGATTACGCCCGCGCTGCGCGACGCCGCGCTGGGCGCGCAGCTCGCGCTCGATTCGTCGAAGCCGCCGCGCACGAGCGCGACGGCATCCTACGCCGACCGCAAGGCCGTGCTCACGCTGCGCACGCAACTGATGCAGACGCTGGGCCTCAAGACGCTCTACGATCTCGACCGCCTCGACCTCACGGCCACGGCGACGCTCGATGACGGCGTGCAACAGGCAGTGAGCGAGCGCCTTGCCGACGCCATGACGAAGGATGGCGCGCGCGCAGCGGGCCTCGTCGGCTTCGAGATGCTACAGCCGTGGGACGACCCCTCGAAAATCGCGTACAGCTTCACGCTCTTCGAGCGGCGCAACGGCGAGAACCTCGTGCGCGTGCAGACCGATAGCGTGAACCAGCCCTTCGACATCAATTCGGGCGCGCGCCTGAATCTGGGCTCGACGGCGAAGCTGCGCACGCTCATCACGTATCTGCAGATCGTGAGCGACCTGCACGCGAAGTACGCTTCGCTCGATACGAAGACGCTGCGCGCGATCCAGCCCGATCCCACCGATGCGCTCACGAAATGGGCGCTCGACTATCTTTCGACGACCGACGACCGTTCGCTGCATGCGATGCTGGAAGCGGCGGTGGAGCGCAAGTACTCGGCCAATCCGGGCGAAACGTTCTACACGGGCGGCGGCGCGCAGAGCTTCAACAACTTCGAGTCGAGCGACAACGCGGCGATCCTCACCGTGCATCGCGCGTTCCAGCACTCGGTGAATCTCGTGTTCGTGCGGTTGATGCGCGACATCGTCCACTACGAGATGATCCAGACGTCCGGGCCGCCCTCGCAATACCTCGACGACCCCGAAGTGCGCAAGATGTACCTCACGCGCTTTGCCGACGGCGAAAGCCAGGTGTACATGAAGCGCTTCTACGCGCGCTATCAGGGCAAAAGCATCGACGACGCCGTGGCCACGCTGCTGCAGCACACGCGCAAGGGCCCGGCGCGCATCGCGACGGTGCTGCGCAGCACGGTGCCGGACGGCTCGCAGGCGTGGTTCGACACGCAGATGCGCGCGCAGCTCAAGGGCACGAAGTTCCAGTGGCTCGACGACGAGGATCTCGCGAAATACTACGGCAAGTACGCAATCGACCGGTTCAACCTCAACGACCGCGGCTATATTTCGGGCATCCATCCGCTCGAGCTGTGGCTCGTGAACTATCTGCGCGAGCACCCCGACGCGACGCTCGCGCAGGTCCAGCAGGACAGCAAGGATGTGCGGCTCTATACCTATAGCTGGCTCTTCAAGACGCGCTACTACGCGACGCAGAACCGCCGCATCCGCCACATGATCGAACTGCGGGCCTACGATGCGATCGGCAAGTCGTGGCGCACGCTCGGCTATCCGTTCGACAGCATCACGCCTTCGTATGGCGCGGCGATTGGCGCATCGGGCGACCGGCCCGCCGCGCTCGCGCAGTTGATCGGACTCGTCGCGAGCGACGGTGAAAAGCTGCCGACGCATAGCTTCGAGTCGCTCGACTTCGCGCGCGGCACGCCGTACGAAACGCGCTTCGTGCATGGGCAGGTGCCGCCGCAGCCGCTCGTCTCACCCGAGATCTCGCAGGTGGTGCGCGAGTTGCTGACTTCGGTAGTGGAAGGCGGAACGGCGAAGCGCCTCGCCGACGGCATGACGTTCCCCGACGGCCATACGCTGCCGGTGTACGGCAAGACGGGGACCGGCGACCAGCGCTTCAACGTCTACGCGCCGGGCGCGCGCCTGATCGAATCGCGCAAGGTCAATCGCAGCGCAACGTTCGTGTTCGTGATTGGCGACCGCTTCTACGGCACGCTCACGGCGTGGGTGCACGAACCGTATGCGGCGCGCTACTCGTTCACGAGTGCGCTGGCGGTGCAATTGCTCAAGTCGATGGCGCCCGTGCTGCAGCCGTTGCTGGACGAACAGGCTGGGCAGGGCGACGGCTCGAAGCCGGACGTCAAGCGCGATCCCGTGCAGGTGACGCTGATCGATCCGAAGTCGGGGGCCATGCGTCAGGTGTCGTGGCAGCCGGGGCCGGGTAAGGGGGCGAGCCATTAGGGCTTTCTTGCTCTCGATCGTTCGATCGATGGATGGGTGAGGTGCCGCACGGCACCTCATTTTTTCACGCCTTGAAAATTCGTACAGCTAATTAATTAAGCACCGATACGCTGCCGAGGCTCAATCGGCTGATCTTCGGCTTGGGACGGAAACCGCCGCTCACGCAGTCCCGGCTGAAACGGCTTGCCGGGACTGCGTGAGCAGGCGGGATGCGCGCCCGGCTCAGTACTGGCCGGCGGCAGGCGGGGGCGGAGGCGAACCCGGGGGGGGCGGCGGCAGATAGCGCGGCGCCTGCGACGGCTGCGTGGTGACCATGCGGCCGGCCACGGGGATGCGGTTGCCGTTCGCGTACATGCACTGCAGATAGGCGTAGTCGTAGCGGCGCTGCACGTCGTAGGCCGAACCCTGGACATTGCCCATGCCGACGGCGCTGCCGGCGAGCAGGCCCGCGCCCGCACCGATTGCAGCGCCGCTGCCGCCGCCGAACGCGGCGCCGGCGGCGGCTCCCAGCGCCGTGCCCACCACGGCGCTGCCGACTGCGGTGTTGGTGGCCGCCTGGTTGGTGCCCGGTCCGCCCACCTGCTGGAAGGCGAAGCCGCGGCAGTTGGCGTCGTCGGCGCGGAACTGGTCGAAGGTCTTGCCGGTGCCCGGCAGCGCCATCACGCTCGGCCCCGTGGGAACGACGGCGCACGCGCTCACCAGGCCCGCCATGGCGAGCAGCGCGAGATAAGTGGTTTTCATGTGCAACTCGATATCGTCAAAGGGTTCAGTTGTCCGGCGCCTGTTGCGCGGGAACCGTGCGCCAGCCCGATGCGCATTGCTTCACATAGGGGTAGTAGGTTTTCGAGGCGTCGCAGTAGTACCAGGTGTCGCCGCCGTCGTCCTGCCCGTTGGGGCCGGCGGCGGGTCCTTGCATCTGCCCTTGGGGCCCCTGGGCATAGCCCGGGTCCGGTGCGCCCGGCGCTTGCCCTTGCTCGACATAATCCGGCGCCTGGGGAGGCGGCGCGACCACCACGGGGGCCGGCGCGTAGTAGTACGGCGCGGGCACGACGGGGTAGTACCACGGGCCGCCGACACCGACGTACACGCCCACGCGCGCCGCATGCGCGGCGCCGCTCGCGCACACGAGCGCTGTCGCGGCGGCCCCGAGTAACAGTTTCGACCTTCTCACAACGATCTCCAGAACGATAGGCGACGCGCGGATGCGTCCACCAGTGGATTATCGAACGCTATGACAACCTTGGTGCCAATGCAATTACGCGAGTTGCACCGTTTTTTCGAGTTGTTACAACGCCCGAACCGGCAGCGCCCCGCTGCGCGGATTGGGGTCGTATCGACGTGCAACCTCGCGCATCGTGGGCCTATTTCAGTGGAGGTACGGAATGAAAGGTTTGCGTAAGTAATAATCGGAGATCGCCGTGGTGTGCGGCGTCGCCGCTTCGGTGCGGTTTGCGCGACGTTTTTCGCGGGGCGGCAGGGCGTTCGCGGGGCGCGGGCGCCGGCGCCCGCGCCGGAAAAAGGATTAATGAAGAAATAATAAGGATTGCCATTGAATCGTGCGATTCATTCGTAAATCGATCCACACCTTTGAGACGTCAGGTTTTCTAATAACGTTTTCAGAACCCGATCCAGAAAGAAAGCCATTTTTATTGCATGGCCTGACATTTTCCGGGCACTTATTTCACCGAATGAAAATTAACTTCGACCGAAAAAGATGCGCCATAAATCGCCATGCCTTGACCCCTAAAAATACCTCGTATTGAAACGTTTGCCCTGGCGAAAACCCCTGGTCAAGTCGCGATGCCGGAGGGCCGATATAACGCGAGTAGGACATGCCGCCAGGGGGTGCGGTGCAGAAAAAAGAGCATGTCCCGCCATCGGTTTAAATCGCGTGCAATTCAGGGCGACATCAGAACGCCCATCAATAACAAACGAGAGATCCGCCTTGTCAACCGGCGGGCGGCACAACGGATTGCGCATCGATCCGCCTGTGATAATTTGCGAGGGAAAAAACGATGGAACATTCGACGCCTGAACGTCAGCTTGAGCTCCATGAACTGAGTGCGGTGAGCGCGGCCCTGAACCGCGTGCAAGCCGTGATCGAATTCGACATGCAGGGCATCATCCTTCACGCCAACGACAATTTTCTCGCCACGGTCGGCTATACGCTCGACGAAGTCCGTGGCAAGCACCACAGAATGTTTTGCGATCCTGATTATGCTCAAGGCGAAGCCTACCGGCAGTTCTGGGAGAAGCTCGGCCGCGGCGAGTTCGATCGCGGCGAGTACCGGCGGCTCGGGAAAGGCGGCCGCGAGGTGTGGATCAATGCGTCGTACAACCCGGTGATCGGCGACGATGGGCGTCCGTACAAGGTCATCAAGTTCGCCACCGACGTCACCGCGATCAAGCAGCAGCACGCAGAATATGAAGGCCGCCAGCGTGCCATCGACAAGGCGCAGGCCGTGATCGAGTTCGACACCGGCGGCAACGTGATAAAGGCGAACCAGAATTTCCTCGACACCCTCGGCTACCGGTTCGACGAAATCCAGGGCAAGCATCACCGTCTGTTCTGCGAGGAAACCTATGCGGCGAGCCCCGAGTATCGCGAGTTCTGGGCCAAGCTCAATCGCGGCGAATTCGATTCGGGCCGCTACAAACGCATCGCCAAGGGCGGCCGCGTGGTGTGGATCCAGGCAACCTACAACCCGATCTTCGACGTGAACGGCCGCCTCTACAAGGTCGTGAAGTTCGCCATCGACGTGACGGCCCAGGTGGATCTCGAAGAGAGCGTCAAGCGCCGCGCGCAGGACGACCAGCGCAAGGTGGAGCGTCTCCTTGCCGTGGTGAACCGCGCCGCGTCCGGCGACCTCACGGGGGTCGTCGACGTGGAAGGCGGCGAACCCATCGACCAGCTTGCCGCCGGCATCAAGGGCATGATGAGCGATCTGTCCGGCGTGATCGGCAAGGTGGTCGAATCGGCCGGCACGTTCAAGGATTCGTCGCAGGACATCGCTGCGCGCGCCGATACGGTGGCGGGCGGCGCCCAGTTGCTGGGCGCGACGGTGGAGGAAATGAACGCATCGATCGAAGAGCTGACTGCGTCGATCAACTCGATCGCCGACAATTCGCGCGGCGCCGACCAGCTCGCGAAGGACACGCAACAGGAAGCGGAGCGTGGCGCGAAGGCCGTGGCGCGCTCGATCGAAGCGATGGAACTCATCAACCGCTCGTCCGAAGACATCGGCGAGATCATCAAGGTGATCGGCGAGATTGCGAGCCAGACCAATCTGCTCGCCTTCAACGCGGCCATCGAGGCGGCGCGCGCGGGCGAGCACGGGCTCGGTTTTTCGGTGGTGGCGGACGAAGTGCGCAAGCTCGCGGAGCGTTCTTCGCAGGCCACCAAGGAGATTTCGAAGCTCATCAACGAGTCGGTCAAGCGCGTGGCCCAGGGCAGCGAAATTTCGAAGCAGGCGGGCGAAGCTTTCGAGAAGATCGTGGCCGGCGTGAGCCGCACGACCCAGGCGATTTCGGAGATCTCGTGCGGCGCCGACGAGCAGCTCGTCGCAGCGCGCGAAGTGAGCACGGCGATCCAGCAGGTGGCGGAGGAGACCGAGAAGTCGGCGGGCGCCTGCGACACCATCGCGCGTGCGGCGGCGTCGCTCAAGGGGGGCGCCGAAGGGCTCGACAAGACGGTAGCGCGCTTCGTCGTCTGACTCTCGGGAGACTGCCGTGGACATCGACCAGGACGTCGAGCCGGCGGTCCGTCGCGCACTTTTTGAACAGGTGCGCCGGCACACCGGCATTGCAATGAACGAGCGCAAGTGGACCATGCTGAAGGGGCGCCTGCGCCGCCGCATCATGGCGCTCGAGCTGCCCGACTATCGCGACTATCTGCAGGTGCTCGACACGAATGCGGACGAAGTGCGCGATTTCATCGACCTCGTGACGACGAACGAAACGTCGTTCTTCCGCACGCCGCGTATCTGGGAGTACCTGGCGAACGAGTACCTGCCCAGATGGGCCGCCGCGCATCCGGGCGTGCCGCTGCGCGTGTGGTCGGCGGCCGCTTCGAGCGGCGAGGAGGCGTGGTCCATGGCGATGCTGTGCGAGGAGTTCCGCGCGCGGCATCCGGCGTTTCGCTACGCCATCGTGGGCACCGACATCTCGGACGGCATCCTCGCGAGCGCAAGCGGCGGGCGCTACAACGGCCGCAGCATGGAGGGGCTGCGGCAGAATCATCCTGCGCTGCTGCAGAAGTACTTCCGCAACGAGGGCGGCGCCATTGCCGTGGGCGATGCGCTGCGCGCGCAGGTGGCATTCCGCCGTCACAACCTCTACGACCTGCCGCGCGATATCGGCGCATTCGATCTCGTCTTGCTGCGCAACGTGCTGATCTATTTCGACGTGGACGGCCAGCGCTCCGTGCTCGCGAACGTGCGCCGCGCGATGCGCCCGGAAGGCGTGCTGATCGTCGGCGAATCGGAGTCGCTCAGCCGCGTGGCCGGTGGTTTCGCATTCGAGCAGCCGCTCATTTACCGCAAGGAGGAGCGCGATCATGAGCAGCTCGCGTGACGTGCAGGTGCGAATGTGCGAACTGGCGGTGAGTAGTGCAGAGGACTCGAAGATTCTGCGTGCGACGCTCGGCTCGTGCGTGGGTATCGGGCTCATGTGGCGCGAGCGTTCGGTCTATGGCCTCGCGCATTGCCTCCTGCCCGGACCGCCCACCGATGCGTCGATTTCGTCGCGCGGCCCCAGCCGACCGCCTGGGAGTGCGAAGTACGTGATCGATGCGCTGCCGGCGCTTCTTGCGATGATGAAAGCGGAGCACGCGCCGCAAGGCGCCATCGAAGCGGTGCTGGCGGGCGGCGCCAACATGATGCAGCACCGCACGCCCATTCACGAACCCATCGGCGACCAGAACGCTCGCGTGGCGCAGCAACTCCTGGCCGTGGCGGGGTTTCGCGTCGTGCACGTGGACGTGGGCGGCGAGTGCGGGCGGCAGCTCACGATCGACTGCGAGCAGCATCACTATGCGATCCGCCGTTTCACCCGGCCGGGCTAGGATCGCTTCACCTTACGGAGCTTCGAGATGAATCATCGTTCGCAGTCAGCGGGCGGGCCCGTCGAGCTGTATGGATCGTTTCACCTGGCCGGCACGGAGCTCGCGCTGCCCGTTGCGGCCTTGCAGGAAGTCGTCAACCATTCCGATGCGCTGACGCCCGTGCCGCTCGCGCCGCCTTACCTGCTGGGTCTCTTCAATCTGCGCGGCACGTTGATTCCGGTGGTGGACCTGCGCCAGTTGCTGCGCTTGCCCGCCGAAGGCGAAGGCACCGCGCGCAAGATCGCGATCGTCGAGACCGATGGCTCGCGCGTGGGCCTGCAGTTCGACGGCACGGGCGAAATCCTGCGTGTGCCGGCCGATCAGGTGATCGCGATCGAAACGGTGCCGGGCAGCAATCCCTCGGCGATCGGCGCCGTGCTCAAGCTCGACGGCGGCGAGCGCATTCTCCAGGTGCTTTCGGCCTCCGCACTGCTCAGTCTGCGCGATGTGCCGCATCTCGCGAAAGCGGAAGTGCGCGCCACGCAGCAGCGCGCGCAACAGGGGCAGCGGCGCCAGAACGTCTCGTTCAAGGTGGGCGGCACGGCGCTCGCGCTGCCCATGGGTGCGATCCAGGAGATCATCCGCGTGCCGGCGCTGCAGCACTCGCCGTTCGCGGACGACGTCTGCATCGGTCTGCTCAACCTGCGCGGCGCGACCGTGCCGGTGATCGACTTCGGCACCTTCCTCGGCTTTGCGCGCGCGGCCGAAAGCGGCGTGTCGGCCGACGAGCGGCGTATCGTGGTCCTCACGCGCGGCGACCAGCATTTCGGCCTGCTCGTGGACGAAGTGGCGAGCATCGTGGCGTGCCGCGAGGACGAACTGCTGCAAATGCCGTCTTACGGCAGCGCGCATCGTTCGATGTTCGCGGGTTATCTCGCGCACGACTCCGGCGCGGGCGTGCTGCTGATCGACGCCGATGCGCTCTTTGCCAACTCTCGCATCGCCACGCTCGCGGCGGGCCATCGCGATCTGTACCGCAATGCGGCCGCAAACGCGAATGCAGCGGGCAAGCGCGGCGGCACGCGGCAGACGCTCGTGACGTTTCGCATCGGGCATCTGATCGGCGTGCGCATCGGCGAATTGCGCGAGGTGATCGACTATCGCGACGACGTGGTGAAAACGCCGGGCCTGCCCAATTTCGTACGCGGCGTGCTGAACCTGCGCGGCGAACTCGTGACGGTGATCGACGTGCGCGCGATGTACGCGATGCCGACCTACGAGGATCTTGCCCGCGCGAAGATATTGATCGTCGAGCATCGCGCCGAGAAGTACGGACTCCTCGTGGATTCGGTGGAAGACATCGTGACGCTCACCGGCGGCAGGCAGATGACGGTGCCCACGCTCTTCACGCGCGAAGGCGGTACGAGCGCGCGCAACGACATGCGCGAGGCCGTCGAACTGCCGGGGCAGGGTACGTTGATGCTGCTCGACCCGGCTTCGCTGTGCGAGCGCGTGGCCGAGGCCGTGGCGGTGTGACGTTCTGCCCGCGCTGGGCGCGGGCAGAACGTGTTCAGGCTTCGAGCGCGAGCGTCGCGAACGTGGCGAGCCAGTGCTCGCCCATGTAGTCGCCCGCCACGTGGTCGAGCGCCGTGTGCAGGTGCGTGGCGGCCGCTTCGCGCAGTACGGCCGCGCGCGCATCGCCCTCGGGCAGTGCGCGCGCCAGCGTGCGCTGGCACCAGGCGCGGCTCAGGTTCAGGCCGTCCAGGTGCGCGATCTTGCCGTCCGTGCGGTCCGTGACGGTCGCGGGCGTGAAGAGCGTGGCCGGCGAGCGCGCAGCGAGGTCGGGCAGGAAACGCCCGAACCATTCGACGAATTCGCCGGCGGGCAGCACGCGGCTCATCAGCACGGCTTCCATCAGCGCGGGCGAGAGGAACTCGTCGCCCGAGGGCTCCCATGCCTGGCATCCCGCATCGGCCAGATACCAGCGCCGCGCGGTTTCTTCGATCAGTGCCGCGAGCGCGGTACGCCCGGTCTGCCGCGCGAAATCCAGCGCGAGCGTGAGGGCGAACGCGGTATTGAAGTGCGTGCCCACGCGCAGCGGGTAAGTCGCCTTCGGCAGAAATTCCTCAAAACGTTCGACGAACGCCTCGGTCACCGGCGCGAGCGTGCGCGCCCAGCGCGCGGCTTCGGGCGTGGACAGGGAATCGAGCTGGGCCGCGAGCGCGAGCAGCCAGCCCCAGCCATAGGGCCGCTCGAATCCGCGGTTGTGCGGCAGGTCGAGGTACGCGAGTTCGCCAGCCATCTTTTCGGGCGTGAAGTGCTCGTCGATCACGGCGACGATGTCCGGCGCTTCCGGCAGATCGGGAAAACGCGCGATCAGGCGCGAAACCAGCCAGTAGCCGTGCACGCACGAATGCCAGTCGTAGCTGCCGTAGAACACCGGGTGCAAGGCTCGCGGCCCTTGAACGTCCTGCGGTCCGGCGAGCGAGTGCGTGAGCTTGTTCGGATATTCGCGCGTGAGGTGCGCGAGGGCGAGCGAGGCGAAGCGGGAGGCGTGTGCAGCGGTGAGCGTGTCGGTCATGGCGGAACGTGACGGCGGTAAGGAAACCGTCAGCGTACCGCAGAATCAGGCGGGGGTGGCGGTGCTGCCTGGCCGCTGCGCCGCGCGCTCGCGTTCGAGCTTGCGCACCGCGTCGCCCACGTCCTGGCTGAACTGCGCGAGCGCCGCCAGTTCGAGATTGGGTGGTTGCAGCGCGGGCCACAGCACGTCGACGAGCCGCTGCGCCGTGGCGTCGATATCGGTGCGGCGGCGGCCGAGCGTCGCGTCCCACAGCACATGCTCCATCGGCCCGAACACGAGCGAGCGCAAAAGCCGCAGCGGCATGTCGGTGCGGATCTGGCCGCATTCCTGGCCGCGCGCGAGCACGCGCATGAGCGGCGCCGTGTAGCGGCGCTGCATCTCGATGAGGGCTTCGCTCAGGTCGTGGTGGCGCGTGCGGCCCTCGGAGAGCACCAGTTCGCAGATGCCGGTGCCGCTTTCGAGCATGAGCCGCAGGTGCGTGCGCACGATGAATGCAAACTGCTGACGCACCGAGCCGTCGAGCGGCATGCCGGCTTCCATGGCCTCGATCGATTCGTCGTACCAGTCGCCGATCACGCGCGCGCACAGTTCCCGCTTGCCCCGGAAATAGCTGAACACCGTTGCCTCGGAAACGCCCAGGCGCTGGGCGATTTCGGCCGTGGTCGCGCGTTCGTAGCCCTTTTCGGAGAACACGTCGCGGCCCGCCTGAAGGATCTCCTTCACGCGCTGCTGCGACTTGCGCCCCGCGGGCTGCCGCCGGGAGGCGGGCAGGGCGGCTCGGGTAGCGACGGCTTCTGGCATTCTGAGTAAGGTTCAGTTAGGGATGCGTCTTGAGTTCGATTATCGGCGAAAAGTGCCGTAATGACCAAGGAATTTACCGACTTCAGGAAATTTGAGCCTTACTCAAGAATATCTATTGACGTATACGTAAATGTGGCGTGAAATAAGCGTCGATGAGGCGAAGTGCTTCGCCTGCGCCCGTATGAGATGGAGGAGACTTTCATGAGCAACGTACCCGGACTGCAGTTCCCGCTTGGCGAAGAAGTCGAAATGCTGCGCGATAGCCTTGCTGCTTTCGTCGCGAAGGAGATCGCGCCGCGCGCGGCCGAAATCGACCGCACCGACCAGTTCCCCATGGACCTGTGGCGCAAGTTCGGCGAACTGGGCGTGCTCGGCATGACGGTTTCGGAGGAGTACGGCGGCGCGGGCATGGGCTATACGGCGCACATGGTCGCGATGGAGGAGATCTCGCGCGCTTCGGCTTCGGTCGGCCTCTCCTATGGCGCGCATTCGAACCTGTGCGTGAACCAGATTCACCGCAACGGCACCGAGGCGCAAAAGCGCAAGTACCTGCCGAAGCTCGTTTCCGGCGAACATGTGGGCGCGCTCGCTATGAGCGAGCCGAACGCGGGCTCCGACGTGGTCAGCATGAAGCTGCGCGCCGAGAAGAAGGGCGACCGCTACGTGCTCAACGGTACGAAGATGTGGATCACCAACGGCCCGGACTGCGACACGCTGGTGGTCTATGCGAAGACCGATCCCGAAGCGGGCCCGCGCGGCATCACAGCGTTCATCGTCGAGAAGGGCTGGAAGGGCTTCTCCGTGGCGCAGAAGCTCGACAAGCTCGGCATGCGCGGCTCGCACACGGGCGAACTGGTGTTCCAGGACGTCGAAGTGCCCGAAGAGAACATCCTGGGCGAGCTCAACGGCGGCGTGAAGGTGCTGATGAGCGGTCTCGACTACGAGCGCGCCGTGCTCGCGGGCGGCCCCACCGGCATCATGGCGGCCGTGATGGATGCGGTCGTGCCGTACGTGCACGACCGCAAGCAGTTCGGCCAGGCGATCGGCGAATTCCAGCTCATCCAGGGCAAGATGGCCGACCTCTACACCACCTTCCAGGCCTGCCGCGCGTATCTCTACGCCGTGGGCCGCCAGCTCGACACGCTCGGCAAGGAACACGTGCGCCAGGTGCGCAAGGACTGCGCGGGCGTGATTCTCTACACCGCGGAAAAGGCCACGTGGATGGCGGGCGAAGCGATCCAGATCCTCGGCGGCAACGGCTATATCAACGAGTATCCGGTCGGGCGCCTGTGGCGCGACGCCAAGCTCTACGAGATCGGCGCGGGCACGAGCGAAATCCGCCGCATGCTGATCGGCCGCGAGCTGTTCGCGGAAACGATGTAATCACGCCGCCTATCACGGTCACGAAAGGAAGTACGCGATGCCGATCATCGAATCGAAGCTCAATCCGCGCTCGGACGACTTCAAGGCCAACGCCGCCGCGCTGGAAGCGCTGGTAGCGGACCTGCGCGAGAAGATCCAGAAGCTCTCGCTGGGCGGAGGCGAGGCTGCGCGCGACAAGCACGTCTCGCGCGGCAAGCTGCTGCCGCGCGATCGCATCGCGCAACTGCTCGACCCGGGCACGCCGTTCCTCGAGTTCTCGCAGCTCGCGGCTTACGGCATGTACAACGACGACGCGCCGGGCGCGGGCGTCATCACCGGCATTGGCCGCATTGCGGGCCAGGAGTGCGTGATCGTCTGCAACGACGCCACGGTGAAGGGCGGCACGTATTACCCCGTGACGGTGAAAAAGCACGTGCGCGCGCAGGAGATCGCGCAGGAAAACCACCTGCCGTGCGTGTACCTCGTCGATTCGGGCGGCGCCAACCTGCCCAACCAGGACGACGTATTCCCCGACCGCGATCACTTCGGCCGCATCTTCTACAACCAGGCGAACCTCTCTGCCGAAGGCATTCCGCAGATCGCCGTGGTGATGGGCTCATGCACGGCGGGCGGCGCCTATGTGCCGGCCATGAGCGACGAGTCGATCATCGTGAAGAACCAGGGCACGATTTTCCTCGGCGGCCCGCCGCTCGTGAAGGCGGCGACGGGCGAGGAAGTCAGTGCCGAAGACCTGGGCGGCGGCGACGTGCACACGCGCCTTTCGGGCGTGGCCGATCATCTCGCGCAGAACGACCCGCATGCGCTCGCGATTGCACGCAGCATCGTCGGCAACCTGAACCGCACGAAGACGCCGCCCGCTGCGCTGCGCGAGCCGCTGCCGCCGCGCTACGACGCAAAGAGCCTGTACGGCGTGATTCCGGTGGATACGCGCAAGCCCTTCGACGTGCGCGAAGTGATCGCGCGCATCGTCGACGATTCGGCGTTCGACGAATTCAAGGCGCGCTACGGCACCACGCTCGTTACGGGCTTCGCGCACATCTGGGGCCACCCGGTGGGGATCGTTGCGAACAACGGTATTCTGTTCTCCGAATCGGCGCTCAAAGGCGCGCACTTCATCGAACTGTGCTGCCAGCGCAAGATTCCGCTCGTGTTCCTGCAGAACATCACGGGTTTCATGGTGGGCCGCAAGTACGAAAACGAGGGCATCGCGCGCAACGGCGCGAAGATGGTGACGGCCGTGGCCACGGCGAAGGTGCCGAAGTTCACGGTGATCATCGGCGGCTCGTTCGGTGCGGGCAACTACGGCATGTGCGGCCGCGCGTACTCGCCGCGCTTCCTGTGGATGTGGCCGAACGCGCGCATTTCGGTGATGGGCGGCGAGCAGGCTGCTTCGGTGCTGGCGACGGTGCGCCGCGACGGTATCGAGGCCAAGGGCGGCACGTGGAGCGCGGACGAAGAGGAAGCGTTCAAGCAGCCGATTCGCGATCAGTACGAGCGCCAGGGCCACCCGTACTACGCGAGCGCACGCCTGTGGGACGACGGCGTGATCGATCCGGCGCAAACGCGCGACGTGCTCGGCCTGGGCCTTTCCGCGGCGATGAACGCACCGATCGGGGATACGCGCTTCGGCGTGTTCCGCATGTAGGCGCGGAGCCTGTGAGGAGGAGAACATGACGATGCAATACGAAACCCTGCTCGTGGACGTGACGGGCCATGTGGCCACCGTCACGCTCAACCGGCCCGACGTGCGCAACGCGTTCAACGAAACCATGATCGCCGACGTGACGGCCGCGTTCACGGCGCTCGGCGCGCGCGACGACGTGCGCGCGATCGTGCTGGCCGGCAACGGCAAGGCATTCTGCGCGGGCGCGGACCTGAACTGGATGCGCAAGATGGCTGGCTACTCCGACGAGGAGAATCGCGCCGATGCCATGCGCCTCGCCAACATGCTTTCGGCCGTCTACCGCTGCCCGAAGCCGGTGATCGCGCGCGTGCACGGCGACGCCTACGCGGGCGGCATGGGTCTCGTGTGCACGGCCGATGTCGTGGTGGCCGTGCACACTGCGAACTTCTGCCTTTCCGAAGCGCGTCTCGGCCTGATGCCCGCGACCATCGCACCGTACGTGATTCGCGCGCTGGGCGAGCAGGCGTCGCGCCGCTACTTCGTGACGGCCGAGGCCTTCGACTGCGCGACTGCGCAGCGCCTTGGCCTCGTGAGCGAAGCCGTGAGCGCCGAAGAACTGGACGCCGCCGTGACGCGCATCGCGCAAACGCTCGTGGCGAACAGCCCGAACGCCGTGCGCGAGTGCAAGCAGCTGGTGCAGGACGTGGCGGGCCAGACGATCGACAACGCGCTTATCGAGGACACCGCCCTGCGCATCGCGCGTATCCGCGCGAGCGCCGAGGGCCGCGACGGCGTTTCGTCGTTCCTCGAAAAGCGCACGCCGGGCTGGCGCAGCTAAGCCGCTGCCGCTGTTTCCCATAACGTCACTCAACCTGCGATCGAACCCGAACGACAGCGAGACCCTCATGTTCAACAAGATCCTGATCGCCAACCGGGGCGAGATTGCGTGCCGCGTGGCGGCAACCTGCCGGCGGCTTGGTGTGAAGAGCGTGGCCGTTTATTCGGACGCGGACGCCAATGCAAAGCACGTGGCCGCTTGCGACGAAGCCGTGCATATCGGCGCGGCTGCCGCGGCGGACAGCTATCTGCGCATCGAGCGCATCATCGCGGCGGCACGCGCGACGGGCGCCGAGGCGATTCACCCGGGCTACGGATTTCTCTCGGAGAACGAAGATTTTGCGCATGCCTGCGAAGCGGCGGGCATCGTCTTCATCGGGCCGCCGGTCGGCGCGATTGCCGCGATGGGTTCGAAGGCCGCGGCCAAGGCGCTGATGCACGCCGCAGCCGTGCCGCTCGTGCCCGGCTATCACGGCGACGACCAGGACCCGGCGCTCCTGCAGCGCGAGGCCGACGCGATGGGCTACCCGGTGCTGCTCAAGGCGAGCGCGGGCGGCGGCGGCAAGGGCATGCGCGTGGTCGAGCGCAGCGAGGACTTCGCGGCAGCGCTGGCTTCGTGCAAGCGCGAGGCGGCGAGCAGCTTCGGCAACGATCGCGTGCTGATCGAAAAGTACCTGACGCGTCCGCGCCACGTCGAAGTGCAGGTGTTTGCCGACAAGCTGGGTGGCGCCGTTTATCTGTTCGACCGCGACTGCTCGGTGCAGCGCCGTCACCAGAAGGTGCTGGAAGAAGCGCCGGCGCCGGGTCTTTCCGACGCGGTGCGCCGCGCGATGGGCGAATCCGCCGTGGCGGCGGCGCGCGCGGTGCAATACGTGGGCGCGGGTACGGTCGAATTCATCATGACGGGCGCCGACTTCTACTTCATGGAGATGAATACGCGCCTGCAGGTCGAGCATCCGGTGACGGAGATGGTCACGGGCCTTGACCTCGTCGAATGGCAACTGCGCGTGGCGGCAGGCGAGCCGCTGCCGCTCGAACAGTCGCAACTTGCCGTGCAGGGGCATGCGCTCGAAGCACGGATCTATGCGGAAAATCCGTCGCGAGGGTTCCTGCCTTCCACGGGCACGCTCAAGCATCTGAGCATGCCGGAGGGCGTGGAGTTCACGATCGGCTCGGCGGCGCAACGTGCGCCCGTGCGTATCGACAGCGGCGTGCGCGAAGGCGACACCATCACGCCGTTCTACGACCCGATGATCGCGAAGCTGATCGTGCACGGCGCCACGCGCGACGATGCGCTGGCGCGCATGCAGCGCGCGCTCGAAGCGTGCGAGGTGGTGGGGCCGCATACCAACGTCGAGTTCCTGCACCGTCTCGTGACCAGTGAGCCGTTTGCGAGCGCCGATCTCGACACGGGCCTGATCGAGCGTCATCACGATGCGCTGTTCGCGCCGCAGCCCAAGCCGGTTCGCGAGGCGCTGGCGCTGGCCTGCGGCGCGCTCTACGAGCGCGAGGGGAGCGGCGCGCGCGACGCGTCGCCCTGGGCTGCGCTTTCGCACTGGCGCCTGAATGGCGGTTACACGCAATCGCTCGGCTGGCGCGATGTGGACACCGATACGGCGTTTTCGGCAACGTTCGCGCAGGACGGGAACGCGCGGACGCTCGCTTGCGCGGGCCGCGTGGAATCGTATTCCTGGTGGCGCGGTGCCGGAGCCGGCGAATACGGCGCGACGATAGGCGACACGCGCGTGACGGGCCGGGTGTTCATCGACGGCGACGTATTTCACGTGTTCTGCCTGGGTGCGGCTGTGGCGCTCGAGTGGCAGAACCTGCTGGCTCACGCGGCGGATACGGAGCACGGCGAAGGCCGCCTGACCGCGCCGATGCCCGGCAAGGTGATCGCCGTACTGGTGGAGCCGGGTGCCGTGGTGGAGAAGGGCGCGCCGCTCATCGTCATGGAAGCGATGAAGATGGAGCACACGATCGGCGCACCGAGCGCCGGCAAGGTGACCGAAGTGCTCTACGGCGTGGGCGACCAGGTGGCAGATGGCGCGCAACTGCTGGTGCTGGAAGCAAGCTGACCGGATAACCCTGTAACCGAGTGAGAGGTGTACCCTGTGGGGCGTTTCGCGTAAGCGAAACGCCTTTTTTTGTACTCGTCATGACGGCCGACGGGCCGGCGTAAGCGCTACTGTGCGCGGGCGAGGCCGCATGTATGGTCGAGGAGTCCCTCGGCCGTGCCGGTGCCGCCTTCCGTATCGCGCGCGCTGTTGACGATGAGCCAGCCATCGCGCTGTGCATCGGGGCCGGCGCCCGTCACGAGGATTGTCTGTGTGTCCATCGTCTGCTGCGAGGCGAGACTGCGATAGACCACGCGGAACGGGTTGTCCTTGTCGCTCAGGCTCGTCACGCGCATCACGCGGTAGCGTTTGCCGTCGAGCGTTGCCGGGCTCCATTGGCCGGGCGCGTCGGCGCGATGCGGTGCGAGGGCCTCGGTGATGTCGGTGCGCATGCAATCCACATGGATATGCAGCTGATTCTGCGAACGCTGCGTGGAGGAATTGATCTCCAGCCCAAGCTGATTGGCGGCGAGACGCGTGCCGAGCTTCGCATCCACGTAGTGGCCTGCATCCCACGCGCCCACCCAGTATTCAGGCGCTCCGCCGTAGAGAATGTCCGGGCTCTCGATACCGGACACACGGTCGGTCGGGATCAGCAGATATTGCGCGCGGCCCGCAATATCCTTGAGCACTGCGTAGCGTTTCTGGAAATCGACTGTCGTGCAGGGGGCGGGCGTGCCCTGGTCGCGCTGGTTGGGCACGCACTGGCCGCCGACCACTTTCCAGAGGCCGTTCGAATCGAGCGTGGAGAGGTGCACGCAGCCGGCCGCGTCGAGGAGCACGGCGGCGCAGAGGGCGAGGAGGAGAGTCCGGAGCAGGGCGATGGGGCGCATGGGTGTGCCGCAAAGTAGAAAGGGTGTCGCCGCAGTCGCGCCAGCGTATCGACGTATCGATGTATCGGCGCGGCACCACGGACAGGCAGCGGGGAGTGTAGCGGAAAGCGTGCGGCGTTCGCGTGAAAGACACGCAGAAACGCCCGCGTAGCGCCGCTCAGATCACCGGTGCGGGCAGCGTGCCCAGTATCTGCTCGAACGCGAGCCCGATGGCGAGCAGCCGCCGGTCGCAGCCGACTGGGCCGTCCAGTTCCAGCCCCACCGGCAGCCGCCCGTACGCAAGCCCGGCCGGCAGCGCGAGACCGGGAATGCCGGCGTTGCTGCCCGGGTCGGTATTGCGCAGGTAGGCGCTCATTTCGTCGATCGGCGCCGCGCCTTCGATCGAGACGCGCGAGGAGCCGTTCAGTTCGTCGATGGGAACGGCGGCAAGGCGCGTGGTCGGGAACATCAGTGCATCGAGTCCGCACGCGGAGAACGTCTGCGCGTAAAGCTGCTGTAGACGCGGGCGCCAGACGGCGAGCGCCGTGGGGTAGTCGGCGCCCATCTGGTCCGCGAGAATGGCGTCGTAGGCCGCGCGCACGTCGGGGCTCGCAATGCGCGCCGCCACTTCGGCCACGGTGCGCACAGGCGCCTGGTTCGCGGCGAGCCACGCCTCCAGGTCGCCGATTGGCTCGTGCAGCGCGATCGCTAGGCTCACCCGGTCGTTGATCGTCAGCAGTTCGGTCATTTCCACGGGCACGAACGTCACGCCCGCGACTTCGAGTTTCGCCCGGGCCTCGTGCATCGCGTCTTCGAGAGCCGCTTCGAGCCCTTCCCAGAGCGGCGCGGGCAGCCCGATGCGCAGGTTCGCAACGGCCGCCTGCGCGAGCGGCCCGTGCCCCGTGATGACCCCGTCGAGCAGCGCGACATCGGCCACGGTGCGTGCCATCGGCCCCACCGTGTCGCGCGTGTGGCTGATCGGCACCACGGCCTGCGGATCGTGATAGCGCCGGTGCGTGCCGCCGTCGCCGACCGAGGGACGCAGGCCCACGATGCCGCACAGCGCGGCGGGAATGCGCGTGGAGCCGCCGGTATCGGTGCCGAGCCCGGCAGGCACGATGCGCGCGGCAATCGCGGCCGCGGTGCCGCCCGAAGAGCCGCCGGGGATGCGTTCCGGATCGTAAGGATTGCGTACGGGTCCGGCGCTCGGGTTCAGATTCGTGCTGGTGATGCCGAAGGCCAGTTCGTGCATGTTGGCCTTGCCGAGCACGACCGCGCCCGCATCGACGAGCCGCTGCACCGAAGGCGCGTGCCGCGCCGGCACGAAGCCTTCGAGCGCGGGCGTGGCCGCCGCCGTCTGCAGGCCGCGCGTGTTGATGTTGTCCTTCACCACGACGGGCAGCCCCGCGAGCGGCAAGCGTGCGCGCTCGTTCGGGCCGAGCGAATCGATGCGTCGCGCCGCGGCCAGCGCGCCTTCCACGTCGAGCACCGTGAGCGCATTCAGGTTCGACAGCGCATGGGCGCGCGCGATCAGGGTCGCCGCATAGTCGGCGGCCTTCAGCCGGCCGGCATGGATCGCCTCGACGGCTTGCGTCGAGGTGAGTGCGACCTGCTTGTCGACGGTCCAGCTCATGCTGCCGTTCTCCTCATGCCGGTGGGCTCATGCGCCCTGTTTGCCGCGTTTCATGAAGCGCAGCGCGAAGCGCGCCAGCGCGGGCACGAACGTGGGGCGCAGAAGGCGCGGGTCGTAGCCGCTCATGCGTTCGTCGTTTTCCCTCAGGCACAGTTCCAGCATCTCGCGCGGCTCGAGCGCGGCACCGATCGTTTCGCGGTTCTCGGGCAGGAAGTTCGAATCGTGCGCCACGCCGTCCGCGTCGATGCCGCGCGCGATCGCGAGGCGTTCCCACACCAGCATGAACCAGATCGCGGCGACGCGCATCGAGTGCCAGGGCCTGCGCCACCACGGCATGGTCTTGCGATACCACGCCACCCAGTTCACGAAGAAGAGGATATGGCGGGCTTCTTCCTGGATCACGGGTTCGAAGGTTTCGACGAGTTCGGCGGGGAAATAGCCCGAGCGCTGCGCGGAGCGGAACAGGCCGAATGCGAAGAAGCTGTCGATGCATTCGCTGTAGCCCGTGAACATCCACGCCCATTCGGGTTTGGGCGGCGGCGGGTAGGCGGGTTCGGGCGCGAGCTCGATGCCATAGGCCGCCACGAGGTGCGAGAGCACGACCTTGTGGCGCGCTTCTTCGCCCGCGTCCATTTCGAGCGCGGCGCGCAGGAGCGGGTCCTGCACGGTTTCGGCGTAGGTCTGCACGCGGATCGAGGCGCGGCCCTCGGTCTGCACGGCGATGTCCCAGATGGGCAGCGAGGTGAGGCGCCGCAGCGCGTCGGGCTCGAGCTTCGGCCAGTCGAGCACCGCGGGGCGATACGGATCGTGTGTTTCGAGCAGCATCTTGCAGAACATCTTGCGATGCTCCTCCGATCCGATCCTGATGGCCCCTGGCGTGTCGTAGGTCCAGCGACGCAACGCGTCGTCCTGGTCGGCGGAGAAGGATGCGCCTTCGTCCGGATGCATCAGGGTTTCGGACATGGAGCGGGATCGTTGTCGGTGATGTGGCTCCTATTCTGTCACAACCGTAAGGAAAGCTGCTGCGTCACGCGCAGCGGCGTTGCTCGTCGATCCACATGCGGGCCCAGCGAAAGGCGTAGGCCAGCGCGAGCTCTTCGTCGAAGAAGTAGTCGAGCGCGTCGAACGAATGGACGTGGCCGGGCTTCTGGCCGATCGTCAGATTCGCGGCGTAGAGGCCGTTGGGCTGCCGTTGTGCCGCTGTGGCGACGTCGTAGCCCTTGTAGCGGATGGATGCGTTCATGGCGTCGGAATCTCTGCGGGTCTTGCGGTGGCGCGCCAGACAAGGCGGCGCGGGCACGACCAAGGTTAGGGGCAGGCGCGCGCGGACGGAACCAATCTTTCGTCGCAAGCAAATCAGGGGCGGCCGGGAACCGTCAGCAGCGCGAGCGCGATGGCGCGAGGGGCGTGCCCGGAGTCAATGTGGACGTCG
Organism: Paraburkholderia sp. J12; assembly: GCF_905220215.1. Taxonomy (NCBI): domain Bacteria; kingdom Pseudomonadati; phylum Pseudomonadota; class Betaproteobacteria; order Burkholderiales; family Burkholderiaceae; genus Paraburkholderia; species Paraburkholderia sp. J12. The sequence continues at coordinate 231,310 of NZ_CAJMZC010000003.1, read as the reverse complement.
GGCCGGAAAGCGTCTGTGGGATGGCGCACGCGCGCGTTTGTGCGGCGCGCGAGGTGTGTGCGCTGGCGGACGTTGGCTTTGTGAGGGGACGTTTTGCTGCGGCGGGAGCGATCACGGGCCCGTCATGAAGGCAACGGCGCGACAGACGCCGCGCCGTGCGTATGAACATTCAAACGGTCTTCAAACTACGTTCAAACCGCGAGGCTTAGCCGCTTTTCGCTGCGGACCTCGTTCGCGGCGCCCGCAATGGGTGCGCCCGTTGCGGCGTGTTGCGAATTGAAGGCCAGCGCGAATTGCGCGGCTTGCTGGCCCACCGTCGCAAGCTGGTCGACCACCTTGGGATCCGAGCAATGCTGCGCGCTCTCGAAGCGCGTTTCGAGCGTGTTGATGCCCGCGCCGAACGGCGTCGGCCAGCCGCGCAGCGCGTGCACGATCGAGCGCAGCGAGGTCAGCACGGAGCCGGCGGCCTGCCAGCCATAGGCCGTCACGATGCAGCCCACGGCGCGGCCGTCGAGGTAGGGGCGCGAGTCGGCGCGCAGTTCTTCGAGCGTGTCGAGCGCGTTCTTCACGAGACCCGAGACACCGCCGTGATAGCCCGGCGTCGCGATGATGATGGCGTCCGCGGCGCGCACGGCTTCGATCAGTTCGTTCTGCTCGACGGTGCGCGTGTCGCTTTCGGGTGCGTAGTGCGGCAGGCTGTGCAGGAACGTGCCGCCGAACAGGCGGGTGCGGGCGCCGGCCTGCTCCGCGCCGCGCAGGGCGAAGCCGAGCGCGCGTTCGGTCGACGAAGCGGCGCGCGTCGTGCCGCCGATGCCGACGACGAGCGGGCGGCGTTGCGTATCGGAAATGCTCAAGGGGGGCTCCTTCGATAGCGGGGCTCGGTGCCAGGTGAGCCTCGCACCGGAAAAATCAGGGCTGATTCGCCATCTTAGCCAGCGCGCCATGCGGCACGAACCGACTTTTTGTTCTAACGATATATGCGGTCCGATATGCGTCTTGCAGTGCCTGGCGACTGAGCGACGAGGCGCAGCGCACCATATGGATATACGAAACCATTGGTTGGGCTGCGCGAGGGTGTCTGGCTAAGATGAAACCGTCTCCTCCATGACATCTCCTTGACATGGGATTCGGCCCCGCACCTCACGGTGACGGGGTCGCTTTTTTTCCGGAAGACGGTTTGGGCGCGTTGGCGCCGAGGCTCAGTGCGTGGTCGGCACGCGGTAGTTCACTTGCAGGATATTGCCGTCCGGGCCGATCTGCGGCGGGATCTCGGGGATGTGGTCGGGGGGCGACGCCTTGCTCCCGGGCGCGGCCGGTGCGATCACGGGTGCGGGAGCGCGCAAGGCGGGCTCGGCGACGCGGCGCGTGGGCGGCGGGTCGGCGGAGGCGAGCTTGTGTTTCGCGCCGTGGTGCCCCGGCGTCTTCTTGTCGGCCGCACCTGGACGCAGCGCAGGCGTGCGTACCTCGGGCATTCGCGCCTCGGGCGGATTCCAGATCTCGATGTAGTGTTCCCCGGCGAGCGCGGTGGACGCGAGGACGCACAGCATGGTCCCCGCCAAGATGAATCGCACGTCGACTTCTCCGTTCTGATGTCCCTTCCGGCCCCTGAGGCTGCTGGCGGCCCGCTCGACGGCGCGTGCCTTGCGGCGCTCCCGGCGCGACCCGATCAAAGGCCGGCAGGCTGCACGCACTGTACATTCATACAGCAGCTATTGCAAACGTTTGGGACGCGCCGGCGTGCCCATGTTGCGTGAATGCCTGGCCAGGCTTGCTCTGGCGCCCGAAGTGCTCCAGGACGAACACGGAGGGCGGGACACGCGCCGGCGGATCAGGCGTTCTGGCCCTCTGGCACCTTCGCGTGCAGGCCGAGCCAGCGCCCGTAGCTGCGCGGCGAGAACGCGAGCGTGAGCGCGATCATCGCGGTGAGGGAGATCGCGAGCATGATCCAGGCGGCGGTGAAGCTGCCGGTCAGATCGCGCACGCGGCCGGCCACGAGCGGGGCGAGTGCGGCGATCACGAAGCCCACGCCCTGCACGAACGCGACGAGCCGCGCCGCCACCCGGTGATCGGCGCAATGGTCGAGCGCGGTGACGAGCGTGACCGAAAACGTCCCGCCGAGACCCGCGCCCGCGGCGGCCACCCACAGGAGCGGCGCTGCTTCGGGGCGCACCGCGAGGCCGACCACGCCGATCCACTGCGCACAGAGGCCGGCGACGAGCCACGGCCGCCGGTCGGTGAACGCCGCCGCCGCGAGCGGCAGCAGCAGGGCGCTCACGGCCTGGAAGACGGTCATCGCGGCCAGCAGCGAGCCGCTGGCCGCTACGCTCGCGCCGTGCTGCTGATAGTAGGCGGGCAGCCAGGCGACGAGACTCGTATACCCGCCGTTGACGAGCCCGAAGTGCAGGCCGAGCGTCCACGCGCGGCGCTTGCGCCAGAGGGGAACGTGAATCGCGGCGGGACTGCTTACGCTCGCTGGGCCTGAGCCCGCCTGCGCGCCTGCCCGGCGATTGAGCGCCGCCCAGACCGCGAGCGCCACGAGCGCGGGAAGCGCCCACACGGCGAGGCCCGCATGCCACGACGCGCCAAGGCGGGCGACCCAGGGGCTGAGGCTCGCGCCGAGGCCCCCGCCGCCCATGATCGACGCCGAAAAGAGCCCCATCGCAAGCGGCACGCGGTGCGCGAAGCGCTGCTTCATGACGGCGGGCAGCAATGCCTGAATGACGGCGACACCGGCGCCGGCCACGGCGGCGCTCAGCATGAGGGTCGCGCCGCTCGAGGCGACGGCGCGCGCGCCGCAGGCCGCGGCGATGGCCACGAGCCCGAGCGCCACGCCGCGCGTTTCGCCGATGCGCCGGGCGAGCCAGCCGGTGCCGAACGCGCCCAGCCCCATCGCGATGACGGGCAGGCTGGTGAGCAGCGAGGCACCCGAAAAGCTGAGTCCCGTTGCCGCACGGATGGTGGTCATGAGCGGACTGAGCGAGGTGAGCAGCGGGCGCAGATTGAGGCCGATCGCGACGATGGTCGCGTACCAGGCGAAGGTGGCCGCCGTGCTGGCGGTGGCCGTCGAGGTGGAGCGGGACGTCACTCGGTCAACCTTTGAGTTGCAAAATGGTTAACCATGATATCAAATTATGGTTGACCATTTTGCTATGCCCGGCATATGAGGGATGCGCGCCGAAGCGCTTCGGTACGTGTTTCGCTGCGTTGCGTGCATCGCTACAATTCCAGCCTGATCCTGCTATCCCGCACGCTTTCATGGCCCACGCTTCCCGTCCTGCCGATTCCCTGCCCGTGGCGCAAACGGGCGAACCCGCCGATATCGAGGCGCTCGTTTATGCGTCGATTTCGTCCGCGCTGCTGCAGGGCAAGCTCGCGCCGGGGCAGCAACTGGTGGAGCGCGAACTGGCCGCCGCATTCGGCTGCACGCGCGGCGCGCTGCGCAAGGTGCTCGCACGGCTCGGTCACGAGGGCAAGCTCGTGCTCGCGCCCAATCGCGGCGCGTTCGTGCCGTCGCCTTCGGAGGAGGATGTGCGTGCGGTCTATCGCGCGCGCCAGGTGGTGGAGGCGGGGGTGATGGTGAGCCTCTCCGGCGCGCTGGATGCCGCGGGGCGGCGCAGTCTCGCCGCGCATGTGCGCAGCGAGCGCAAGGCGTTCAAGGAAGGGCGGGTGGACGACGCGGTGCGGCTCGCCGGGCAGTTTCATCTGCTGCTGACGGGGCTCGCGGGCGGCGAGGCACTGGTGGCGGCGCTGGCGCCGCTGGTGGCGAAGACCGAACTCTACAAGGCGTTGTTCGATCCGTCCAAAGGCTCGCTTTGCGCGCCCGACGAGCACGAACAGATCATCGCGGCGCTCACCGAAGGCGATTCGACAGCGGCGCTCGACGCCATGCGCCAGCACCTGGCCGAACTGGAAGAGCGGGTGGTTCAGCAGGTGCGCATGCGGTCAGGCCGCGACCTGAAGACCGTATTCGCGGAGGTTTGAGCGGCCGGCGATCCGGCGGCCGGCGATCCGGCGGCTGGCGCTTAAGCTGCCGCCGCGCCGCCTACACCTGCTCGCAGCGCTTGCGCAGTTCCTTCGAGGCGGCAAGCGGAATGCGTGCGTCGTCCCAGGTCGCAAGCCATTCCACTTCCTTCGAAGCGAACACCTGGCCGTGATTGCGCAGAGCGTACTGCAACGAATCGATGATGTGATTGCGGATGATTTCGGGCGTATGCCGGTCGTCGAGAACGGCGCGGAAGGCTTCGAGCGTGGCCATCGCGTGGGCTCCAGCGGGTGTTGCGATTACGCTGTTATCGCACGACAAAATTGCGCGTACCACTTCACCAAAAATCGCCGGCAAAAAAGTCCTGCCTGCTCAACCGAAGCGCTCCGCACGCCACGGATGGGGATCGGTGAAGGTGGGCGTCCCGGTCATCATTTCGGCGAGCAGCCGGCCCGTGACGGGACCGAGCGTGAGGCCGTGATGGTTGTGGCCGAACGCGAACCAGAGGCCCGCATGGCGCGGCGCCGGGCCGATCACGGGGCGCATGTCCGGCGTGCAGGGCCGCATGCCGAGCCAGGGCGCGGGATCGACGCGCTCGCCCAGTCCGAAGATCGGCTTTGCCACGGCTTCCACGCGCGCGAGTTGCACGCCCGTGGGCGGCGTGCCGCGTCGTGCGATCTCCACGCCCGTAGTGAGCCGCACACCTTGTTCCATGGGGGCGATGGCATAGCCCAGTTCGCTGTCCACGACGGGCGCGCAGAGCGTTCCGCGTTCGGGCCGGTAGTGCATGTGATAGCCGCGCTTCGCGCGCAGAGGGATGCGATAGCCGAGCGGCTCGAACACCGTGTCCGACCACGGCCCGAGCGCCAGCACCGCCTCGCGTGCGGCCAGGGAGCCCTGCGCAGTATCGACGATCCACGCGTCGCTCTCGCGGCGCAGGGTGGTGGCGTCGCCGGTGACGAGCGTGCCGCCTTCTCGCGCGAAGAGCTGCGCGTAGCGTGCGACAAGCGCTCCCGGATTGGCGACGGTCTTCGGATCGAGCCAATGCAGCGCACCGGCGAAGCCTGGCGCGAGACTCGGCTCGCGGGCGCGCAGCGCGGTTGCGTCTAGCACGGTCACGCTCAGGCCGTGCTCGCGTGCCGTGCGCTGCGCCCGCGCCGCTTCGCGCTCGAAACGCGGCCCGCTGTGATACGCCTGTAGCCAGCCGCTCGCGCGCACGAGCGCGGTGGCGCCGGCCCGCGCGACGAGCGCGTCGTGCTCGGCGACACTGCGTTCGATGAGCGGCAGCATGTCGCGCGCGGCGGCAGCGTGCCGCTGCGGCGACGATTCCCACCAGAAGCGCGCGAGCCACGTGGCGTACGAAGGCAGCGCACGATAGTCCCAGTAGAGGTCGGTCGAGCGGTTGCGCGCGTAGCGCAGCAGCGTGCCGAAGTCGCGCGGAAAACCGTAAGGCACCACCGACGAGCGCTCGATCAGTCCTGCGTTGCCGTAACTCGTTTCTTCGCCGGGGCCGCGCCGGTCCACGAGCGCGACGCGGCGTCCGCGATCCTGCAGATGCAGCGCCGCACTCACGCCGACAATGCCGGCTCCCAGAACGATGACGTCGAAATCCATAGGCTCGCGCGTTGCCGCGCAGTTCGAGGTGGGCATGCCGTTGCGCAAGCAACGGAATCGGGGCCGCCGCGCAACACCGTATCGGCGAATGCCGACGGTGAGGCGCGCGGCGGGCGCCTCAAACTGTAACCACCACGCGAGCGCTTCGCAAGCGCACGAACCTTGCGCGTTGCCTCTGTGTTACCCCTGCGTTACGTCAATACTCAGGTACGCTTCGCGCGTTCGCGCATGAAAAGCTCGAGTTCGTCACGCAACGCCTTCGCGACAGCGGGCCGTTCGTGCAGCCGCCGACCATAGGCCGCGATGGCCGGCCACGCGGCGAGATCGATCTGCACGTGCGGCGCCCAGTTCAGCATCACGAAGAGATAGGCATCGGCCACGCTGAACGTGTCGAGCAGATACGTGCGCCCTTCCAGATGCCGTTCGAGCAGGTCGAAGCGCAAGGAGACGTTGCTGCGCGCGTAGTCCTTCACGGCCTCGCTGGTCTCCTGCGTGAGCAGCGGCAGGAACACGGCCTTGTGCAGCTCCGTGCCGATGAAGCCCAGCCACTGCTGCATCTGCGCGCGCTCGCGCGTGCCCGTGGGCGGCGCGAGCCGCGCCTCGGGATAGCGGTCGGCCACGTAGGGCAGCACGGCCGTGTTTTCGGTGAGCTGCCAGCCGTCGTCCTCGCGCAGCACGGGCACCTGGCCGAGCGCATTGACCGAATAGAAGTTGCCGCCTTCGGCCATCTGCTTCGACTGGGTATCGACCTGCACGTAGTGTGTGTCCGCGCCGGCCTCGTAGAGCGCAATGCGCGTGGCGAGCGAGCAGGCGAGCGGGGCAAAGTAGAGTTCCATCGTGATCTTCCTCCATGTGGATTTTGTACTATATTGAACAAAATATCGCCTGACCAATATTTCTATGCAATCCAGTACAAAAAAGGATAGTCGTCCGCGTGGGCGTCCGCGCGCCTACGATCCCGGCACCGCACTCGCCCAGGTGCGCGACACGTTCTGGCGCAACGGCTATGCGGGCACCTCGCTCGACGACCTGAGCACGGCCACGGGCATGAACCGCCCGAGCCTCTACGGCGCGTTCGGCGACAAGCACGCGCTGTATCTGCAGACGGTCGAGGGCTACGTGGAAGCGGGCCGCATGGCCATGGAAGCGATGCTGGACAACGCGTTGCCGCTGCCGGACGCCCTGATGCGCGTCTTCGACGAGGCGCTCAGGTGGTACCAGCCCGCGGGCGAGACGGCGCGCGGGTGTCTGTTGATCGGGACTGCGGCGGTGGAGGCCGTCAACGACGAGGCCGTGCGTGAGCGGCTGGGGGCGGGGCTGCGCAGCTTCGACAAGGCATTCGAGCGGCGCCTGCGTTACGGCGTGGAGCACGGAGAGCTGCCGCCCGAAGCGGACCCGGCGATGCTTGCGCGCGTGGCTTCGGCACTGCTGCACAGTACCGCGTTGCGCGCGCGTGCCGGTGACTCGCGCGCCTCGCTGCGCGCGACGGCGGCGGCCGGCATCGCGCTGATCTGCGGCGCCGATGTGTCTTCCTCAGCCGCCCCTGAGAAGGCCCATACGCCCGCGCGCCGCGCATGACGCCCCGGAACCGGTGGGCTGCACGATCCATCCATGGTTAAACTAGCGAGGTTGCGCAACGATCGCTTGCGCTATCCACGAGGGGAACGCAATGGTGCGGTATCGGCACTACAAGGGCGGCATGTACGAACTGGTGTGCGAGGCGACCCTCGAATCCGATCCTTCGGTCACGATGATCGTGTACCGCGCCGCGAACGGCACGATCTGGACACGGCCCGCTTCGGTGTTCTTCGAACTCGTCGAGCACGAAGGCGCCCTCGTGCCGCGTTTCGCTCCCGTCAACTGACGTCCGAACTCCGCTTCCTTTTTCCCGCCCTACCGAGGTCGAACCGACTATGCGTCTTCTGATTGCGCTCATCCTGCCCTGGCTGCTGTTTTTCACGATCGGCCGGCCCGTTGCGGGGATCATCTGCCTGATCCTGCAGATCACGCTGCTCGGCTGGATTCCCGCCGCGATCTGGGCCGTCTACGCGCTCAGCCAGTATCAAACCGACCGCAAGATCGACGAGGCGCTCGGCAAGCGCTTCTGACGCACCACGCTGCCGCACCGGGAACGGCGCTACAGGTGCCATTGCGCGGCCCGAAAAGCATCAGGCCCGCCAACTCTTTCGAGGGGCGGGCCTGATGCTTTCAATACGGTTCGATGCGCTGGGCATCGCGCCGGCTCCGGGCCGGCGTTCAAACTCGCTACAGCTTACTGGCCGGATTGCGACGTGCCGCTGGTCGAGGGACCGTAGGCGGTTGCGGCCTTTTCGGCTGCGACCTTGGCTTCGGCGGCCTGAATGTTGTCGGGGTAGTGCATCCAGTCGCTCGGATCGTAGCCGGCGGCGCGCAGTTGCGCGAGTTCGGCCTTCACTTCGGCGCGGGTAACGGGCTGCTGCGACTGGGCAAACGATGCGGCCGGAACGGCCAGCACGGCGGCGACCAAAACTGCCTTGAGAAGCGATTTCATGACGAACCTCCAATATTTTGTTTAGGGGGCGTGACCCGGAAGGCTTTGCCCATGACGTCAATGTAAGCGTTTTCCAGATTAGGGTAAATACCTAAAAAGCGAATTCAGTGTTCTCCTGGCGACAACAGTCGCACCCCGATTATTCATACAAATAGAGGTAAAAAGGGCCTGGGAGGGGCGCCGGACGCCGCCGATTATTACGAAACACGCAATGGGAATTCGCCGACAACGGCATATATCCGGCTTGGGCGCTTGCCTAGAATCGAGTCACCGTCTGCAAGCTCGCAGCCGAGCGGTATCGCTGCGGTTTCGCAGGCAACTCGAACAATCCGGAGGTCACCCATGAAATCGCTCGTCTATGCCGCCGCCGTGGCGGTTGTTCTTGCGGCGCCCGTCGCCGCATTCGCCCAGTCCGCCGACCAGGGCCTCACGCGCGATCAGGTGCGCGCGCAACTCATCGAATTCCAGCAAACGAGCCACAACCAGGCCGCAGGCGGCGAAGCCGTGAGCGCCCCGGCCGTGCAGAACGACGGTTCGTTCGGCGGTGTCAGCGGCACCTCGTCGATGGCCGGTGCGGGCTACGTGTCGGAAGCCGCGCGTGGCGGCCCGCATGCCGTGTACTTCGGCGGATCCTGAGCACGTAGCTCGGGCGCATAGCGTCCTGCAAAGGAAGTCGAAGCCCGCGGTGCAAGCCGCGGGCTTCTTGCTTTTTGCGCCTGAATTTCAAGCCTGATGGACCGGAAGCAGATTCGTCAGGAAACCGATGCATCCGGCGCGTCGAGCACGAGATCGGTTTGCGCGACGGCCACGCAGGTGAGCACGTAGCCGTCCGCTTTTTCCTCGCGGCTGAGCCCCGGCCATTCGATCGTGAAGCGCACCTCGCCGCTTGTCACGCGGCACAGGCAGGTGCGGCAGGTGCCGTTGCGGCACATGCGCGGCAGGCGTATGCCCGCAAATCCCGCTGCTTCGAGCAGCGTGAGTTCCGGCGGCGCCTCGAACGTGACACCTAGCGGTTCCACGCGCACGCGCGGCACGGTCGTTTCGTCCCGATCCTTCGTCACGAAAGCGATACCCCCAGCAAGCGCCCGGCCCCGGCGGTGAACGCCGCGGCGACGAGGCCGATTGCGATCTGCCGGAACGCCGAAAACGCCGCGCTGCGGCCGTTGAAGAGCGACGTGAACACGCCCACCGCCGCCAGTCCGAGCGCGCTCAAGAGTATCGACTGGACGATCGCCGAGGTTCCCTGCGCCCAGAGAAACGCCGCCGCCGGAAAGACCGCGCCCAGCGAGAAAAGACAGAACGACACCGCCGCTGCCGACCACGGATTGCCGCCCAACTCCTTCGGGTCGATGCCGAGCTCTTCGTGCGCGAGCGTATCGAGCGCCTGATCGGGGTCGCGCATGATCTGCGCGGCAACGCGGCGCGCTTCGTCGGCGTCGAGCCCCTTCGCCTGGTAGATCAGCGCGAGCTCATGACGCTCGGCGTCGGGCGTGTGCTCCAGTTCGTCGGCTTCCTTGGCGAGCTGGGTGCGCGCCAGCTCGCGCGCGTTGGTCACCGAGAGCCATTCGCCGAGCGCCATCGAGCAGGCGCCCGCCACGAGTCCCGCGAGCCCGGTGAGCAGGATCGTGCGGTTGCCGCTGCCCGCGCCCGCCACACCCATGATGAGGCAGAAGTTCGAGACGAGCCCGTCGTTGGCGCCGAGCACGGCGGCGCGTAGATCGTTGCCCGAAGTCGCGCCCTTGTGCCACGACTCCGCAGCGGCGATCTGCTGGCCTTTCGATTTGCCGCGCGCCGCCTTGTTCGCGACGATCGCCTGGATGGTGGCTGCGTGCTGCTGTTCCTGCGCCGAGAGTTTTTCGGCGCCGGGTTCGTGGGCGTAGCGGTCGCGGTCCGCGTATTCGGTGGCGGCCACGGTGGGCAGCACGATCGAGGCGCCGAACAGGCGCGTGAGCGTCTGGAGGAGCCGGGTTTTCGCGCTGCGCCGGTGCGGGCGCGGATGCACGCCGTTGGCCGCGAGCTTTTCCAGCCAGACGTGCGCATGCTCGCGCTCGGAGGCGGCGAGTTCCGCGAAGATCCTGCTGCGCTCGCTGTCCTGTTCGGCGTGGGCGAGCGTGTCGTAGACGGCGGCGCTGTCGAGTTCGTCGGCGAGGTGGCGCCGGTAGCGTTTCAGTTCGTGGGCGGAGGCCATGAGGCGCGAGCGGAAAGGGAGTCCGCCAAGCTTAACCTGGCGCACAGGCGCCGCGCGCGCACGGCTACCTGTCCGACTTTAGCGCCGCCGCCGCATGTGCCGATAGACCGTATTGCGCGCGAGGCCCAGTTCGCGAGCGGCGGCCGAGACGTTGCCGCGATGGCGCGCGAGCGCTTCTTCCACGAGTGCTGCCTGCCACTCTTCCAGGCGGCCGGGGCGCGACGTGTGCGCAGGCAGTGTCGCGCTCTCGCAATCGTCCAGCAGGTCTTCGGGCAGATGGTCGAGATCGATGGCCGCTTCGCCTTCGGCAAGGATCGCCGAAGTGCGCAGTACGTTGGCGAGCTGGCGCAGATTGCCCGGCCATCTGCAGCGTGCGAACACGTCGCGCACGGCGGGCGTAAGACGCGCCGGCGCTTCGCGCACTTCGCGCCGCACGGCGCCCAGCATGCTTTCGACGAGCGCGTCGAGATCGCTGCGTTCCGCGAGCGGCGGCAACGTGACGACCAGCCCGTTGATGCGGTAGTAGAGATCCTCGCGGAAGGTGCCCTCGGCGATCATCGCGCGCAGGTCGCGATGCGTTGCGCAGACGATGCGCAGGTCCACCGGCACCGCGCGGCTCGCGCCAAGCGGGACGACCGTGCGCTCCTGGAGCACGCGCATGAGGCGCACCTGCTGCGCGAGCGGCATATCGCCGATTTCGTCGAGAAAGAGCGTGCCGCCGTGCGCCTGGGCGATCTTGCCCGGGCTGCCGCGGCGTCTCGCGCCCGTGAACGCGCCGTCCTCGTAGCCGAAGAGCTCGGCTTCGATCAGCGTCTCGGGCAGCGCCGCGCAGTTGAGCGCGACGAAAGGCGCATCGCGCCGCGGCGAGTCCTCATGCAGCGCCCGCGCGAGCCATTCCTTGCCGGTGCCCGTGCGGCCGAGCACGAGCACCGGGATATCGCGGCCCCGCACGCGCGCCACGCGCTGCAGGACGGCGTGCACGCGCGCGTCGCCGGTATCGAGTTCGGCGAGCGTGGGTTGCGGCACGGCAGATGTCTTGTCTTCCGCAGCGGGCGGACGCGGCGGCGTGCGCTTGCCGGAGGCCGGTGCAGCCGGTGCCCCCGGTGTATCCCGCAGGCTCAGCGCAGTGCCCGGCGCGCCGCGCGCGAGCACGCGCACGCCGCTTTGCAATGTGAGCGTGAGCAGATCGCCGGGCGCGCGCATCAACTGCTGCATGAAGGCGGGAAAGCCGATGCCGAAGAGCGCGGCGAAGTCGCGCTGACGCAGGTCCGCGAGCGGCGCGCCGAACTGGAACAGCGCGCTGCGGTTCGCGCACAGCAGGGTCCCGTCGGGCGCGAACGCGGCCAATCCTTCGTAGAGCGTACCAATGAACTCGGCGCGGGCATGAAACTGCAGGCGCACCGCATCGGCGAAATCGCTGTTGAAGAGCTGGTTTTCGATCATCTGCGCCGACATGCGCACGAGCGCCAGCGTGTGCTTGTGAAAGCCGCGCGAGTCGCCGCTCACGTCGAGCGCGCCGAGCGTGCGGCCGTAGGGATCGGCAATCGGCGCGCACGAGCAGGTGAGGATGTGGTTCGCGCGCAGGAAATGCTCGTCGGCGTGGACCGTGGTGGGCTGCCCCGCGACCAGCGCCGTGCCGATCGCATTGGTGCCGCGATGCCGCTCCGACCAGGAGACGCCCGGGCGCAACGCCACGCGCCGCGCTTTCTCGACGAAGTCCGTGTCGCCGAGGCTGTGCAGGATCACGCCGTTGCGGTCGGTGAGCAGCACCATGCTCTGCGTATCGACGATTTGCGCGTGCAGGGCGTCCATCACCGGACGGGCCTGGTGATAGAGCGTGTGGTTCGTGTCGATGAGATCGCGCAACTCGCCCGCGCGCAGCGCCTCGAACTCGGGCGCTTCGGCGGCGCGCAGGCCAATCGCGCGCGAGCGCGCGTGAGCCTGCGCGATTGCGTCCGCGTGGGCCGCGTCGTGCGGCGTGACGGGGCGTCGGGTCACTCGTGTCTCCAGTTGTTCTGGGCGCCCGCGGTGCGCGCCGCTGCGTTGCAGCATGGCGGTGCGCACGGCGCGAACGTCGTCTCATGGTACAGGATAAGCGCCGGCGCCAGATCCGCGTTCCGGCTGTCGGCGCGACCGGGGTATTTTCGACTTGCCTTTGTCTGCACGAGTGCCAGGATTCAAGCGTGGACGCGCAATGCGTGCGCGCCGGCTCCGTCTTGCGGAGACGATCATGGTGCAAAGCGAATTGAGAATCGTCGTGGCGACGCTCGCCACGTTCGTCGCGCTGTTCGGCGTGGCGCTCGTGATCCACGGACTCTTTTTCGACCTCGACAACCTCGTGTTGTATGGCGCCGCGACGATAGCGGGCGGCATTGTCGCGTTCGTGGTGATGTTGACGCTGCACCCGAGGGACGTGGAAGAACATCGGCATCGCGAAACCTGAAGGACGGGTCGCGGGCGGCAGAAAATGGCCCCCGGATGGGGCCAGGGCACGTATTTTCCCCAGTGCGGCAACGTGGGACTTGCGGCTCGGCAGAAGTCGTCTAAAGTGAATCCAATCAACCGCCGCAAACGTATCGCGTCACACATTGGAGATGGCGGCTGATGAGCTTATCCGCGTGCGCCAGGGAGGGGCATCTGTAGCGCGGCCCGTTCACCCTCTACCGAAGGCCATTCCCATGCAGATCATTTTTCCGGATGAAGTGCCCGAGTATTCGGGGCCTGAGCTGACCCTGGCGTTTCCGGCCATGGTCGATGGGGAGAGGGTGGAGTGCACGATCACGGCCGCGGCGCTGGAGGATCACTTCGGAGCGGCTTCGCCGCGCGCCGAAGACATGCTCGATGCCTTCGATCATCACCGCGAGCGCATCGAGGCGGTTGCACGCCGGCTGCTTTCCGAGACGCGCGCGCAATGCCTCGTGCTGCGTAGCGGTTACGTCCGCTTCGTGCAGGCGCACGGCTCGGTGTCCTGAACACGGCGCCCGCCGGGCTGGCGGGCGTTTCCTCTCGTGGGCGATGGTTCGCCCATGTCTTCGCCTGTACGATCCCTGCCGCCGGGCTTCCTGCCCGGCGTTGCGTTTGTGCGCTCAGATCATGCGCCGCAGCGTGTTGTCGCGCAGCACGAGATGGTGCGCGATGGCCGCGAACGCATGCAGACCGATCACCCAGTAAAACGCATTGCCGATCAGCACGTGCGCGTCCTTGATCGCTTTGCGCGCAATGGGATCGGGGCCCGCCAGCGTGATTTGCAGATCGAGTCCGGCCAGCGTGACCGGATGGCCGCCCGTGTTGATCATCAGGATGCCCAGCAGCGGCTGCACGAAGATGAAAAGGTAGAGCGCGAGTTGCACGAGCCGCGAGAGAAACGCGAGCAGGCGGTTCGCGTCGATTTCGGCCGGTGCGCCGTGCCAGAGGCGCCATAGAAGTCGCAGCACGGCGAGCGTGAGCACGAGCGTGCCCGCCCAGAAGTGCACGTTGCTCCAGAACGCGCGGCTGTCCGAGCCCTTCGGGCCGCGGACTTCGATGGCCAGATACGCGAGCGCGACGAGCAGGAAGATGGCCCAGTGAAAGAAGATGGCGGGCCGGGAATAGCGGTCGGCGGCGGGGAAGGTGGCCACAGGGCACTCTCCTGGTGTCGGGAAACGTATTGGCGTAGGGGCCGATATGGGGCCGTTTCTCCCTATGATAAGGAGGTCCGGGTGCGGCGTGCAGTTGGCCGGCCGGCGGACTTGACGCGCAGGGGTAAAAGCGGCCGACCGTGACGAACCTCTCCCGCAAAAACGCATCGGGCGGCCCCAGGGCCGCCCGATGTACGGCTGACTTCTGCGTACTTCCCGTGCTTATTCGCCGCCGAGGTAGAAGTAGCGGAACAGGAACACCGCGGCGATGATCCAGACGATCGCCTTCACCTGGCGCGCGCGGCCCGTCAGGAGCTTCAGGCCCGCATACGAGATGAAGCCGAACGCCACACCGTTCGCGATCGAATACGTGAACGGCATGGTGAGCGCGGTGAGCGCGGCCGGCACGGCTTCCGTGGCGTCCTCCCAGTCGAGCCCGGCGATCTCGCGCATCATCAGGCACGAGACGTAGAGCAGCGCGGGCGCGGTTGCGTAGCCGGGCACCACGCCCGCGAGCGGCGCGACGAAGAGGCACGCGAGGAACAGCACGGCCACGGTGAGCGCCGTGAGGCCGGTGCGGCCACCCGCCTGCACGCCCGAGGCGCTTTCGATGTAGGCCGTGGTCGACGACGTGCCGAGCACCGAGCCCGCGAGGATCGCGGTGCTGTCCGCGAGCAGCGCGCGGTTCAGGCGGTGCATCTTGCCGTGCACGAGCAGGCCCGCGCGGTTCGCGACGCCCATCAGCGTGCCGGTGGCGTCGAACAGCTCGACGAGGAAGAACACGAGGATCACGTTCAGCACGCCCGTGGAGAGCGCGCCCTTGATGTCGAGCTGCGCGAAGGTCGGCGCGATCGAGGGCGGTGCGGAGAAGATGCCGTGGAACTGGTTGCCGCCGAAGAAGAACGAGAGGATCGTGACGCCCACGATGCCGATCAGGATCGCGCCGCGCACCTTCAGCACGTCGAGCGTGACGATGGCGAAAAAGCCGATGATGGCGAGGATCGCGTGCGGGTCGCCGAGGTTGCCGAGCGTGACGAGCGTGGCCGGGTTGCCCGTGATGATGCCTGCGGTCTTCAGCGAGATGATGGCGAGGAAGAGCCCGATGCCGGCTGTGATCGCCACGCGGATCGAATGCGGAATGCCGTTGATGATCGCCTCGCGCACGCGCAGCAGCGTGACGATGAAGAACAGGCACCCGGAGATGAACACGGCGCCGAGCGCTGCCTGCCACGTGAAGCCCATGCCCTTGACGACGGCGTAGGCGAAGTAGGCGTTCAGGCCCATGCCCGGCGCGAGCGCGATCGGGTAGTTCGCATAGAGGCCCATGACGATCGAGGCGAGCGCCGCAACGAGGCAGGTGGCCACGAACACCGATTCCTTCGGCATGCCGGCGTCGCCGAGGATGGCCGGGTTCACGAAGATGATGTAGGCCATCGTGAGGAAGGTGGTGAAACCGGCTAGCAGTTCGGTGCGCAGGTTGGTGCCTGCTTCTTCGAAACCGAAATAGCGTTTGATGGCGTCCATATGGATCGGCCCCCTGAGTGTCGAGCGGATTGCGTTGTTGTGAAGAGCGGCGGCGGTTGCCTGCGGTTGCGTGGACAGCACCGCTACGGGCGGGATTGTAAACAAGCTTGTCGGCAAAGTGCCGAATTGCGGCAGCGGGCGTGGAGCGGGTGCAACAGGGCGGTGCGGCGGGAAGGGCTGTTCGATGCGCTCGTGCCGGTGCACAAAGCGAACGCTGCCTCGCGCAAGGAGGCAGATCGATGCGCCCGCAAAGGTTCGTGCCATGCGGGCGGTGTTGCGGTGCGGCAGGTCAGGGCCTGGCGCGGGTCATGCGGTTTCTGCAGTGGCGCGTCGCGTTACTGCGCGGGGGCCATCGCGCCCATGCGGGCGGCGCGGCGCTGCGCCACGATGGCGCCTGCGCGTTGCGCATTCTCGGGATAGTCGATCCAGTCCAGCGGATCGTAGCCGGCCGCGCGCCATTCGACGAGATCGGCGCGGACTTCGGCGCGGGTCTTCGGGGCGGAGGGATCGTAGGTCTGCGCGAAAGCCGAAACCGACGCGAGCGAGCACCCGGCCACCAGCAGGCCGAGCGTGATGCGCGAGAGGGAGAACATGGCGATACCTTTCGTATTAGGGATTACCCTAATTAGTATAGGCCGTATCTCGATAAACGAAAGGGGAAAGTCCCGGGTCCTGGTGCGCCCCCACGTTCCCGCCTGTTAGTCTGCCGTCCCGCGCTGCGCCGCCTCCCGCTGGCGGGCCAGCCGATAGTCGGCCGGGCGCATGCCCGTCCACTTGCGGAATGCGCGGTGAAATGCGCTCGGCTCGGCGAAGCCCACGGCCGCCGCCACGTCCGCCACCGTGCGCGCCGGGTCCGCCAGCGCCGCGATCGCGAGGTCGCGGCGCAAGGCGTCCTTGATCGACTGGCAACTGTGGCCTTCCTGCTTGAGCCGCCGCCGCAACGTGGCGGGCGCGACGTTCAGGCGGCGCGCGAGGGCGTCGGCGTCGGGCCATGCGGCGGCCGGCAGTGCGCGCAGCGCGCGCCGCACGCGTGCCGCGAACGAGCCGGGATTGCGATACTTCACGACGAAGCTGCCCGGCGCGTTGCGCAGGAACGTGCGCGCCGAGGCCGGTGTCTGGATCACCGGAAGGTCGAGAAAGCCGGGCGCCAGATCCACGTACGACGCCGCCTGGCCGAAGGCCATGTCGTCGCAGAACATCAGCCGGTATTCCTCCACGGCGGCGGGCGCCGGGCAGCGAAAGCGCGCCGCGAGAAGCGGAATGCGCCGCCCCACCAGCCAGCACACGAGCCCGTACACGAGGATGAACCAGGTCGCGTAAGCGAACATCGTCGGCACCGGCGTGCCCGCGCGGTGGATGAAAACGATGCGTGCGCGCGCCGCGTCGATCTCCACGTGACCGGCCAGGTCGTCCAGCACGAGGCGCATGAAGCCGGCCGCGCGCTGCAACGCGTGGCGTCCCGTGCGCGCGGTGAGCGCCGTGTGGGTCATCGCGACGAAGCTGCCGCTCTTCATGGCGTGCGGGTCCTGGCCGAAGAATTCGTCGTCGAGCGCGCGGGCGATGCCGGACCACAGCGCGCCGTATTGCGCCGCACTCACGCGGGCGCGCGGCGAGGCCAGTGCGGTCTGCGCGATGCCCGCCGCTTCGACGACCGGCGCGGTGTCGAGCCCGCGCGAGCGCGCCAGCGCGAGCGTCTCGGTCACGAGGCTCATCGCGATAGTGCCTTTTTCGCTCAGCTTGATTGGCTTGTCGTGTTGCAAAGAAGGCGCTCCAGAAGGCGTTATCAGAGTCGATATGGTAAATCCGATCAGAAAATTTGATCGCGGCGGACATAGAAGGGTGGCGCGCGGATCCCTACACTTTTCACAAGCCTTGCGGCCGGAGCCGCGGGGCGCGACAGTGGAAGGCACGCGCGTCACGGTTTTTCGTGTCGCGGCGCAGCACGGCGGCCCGTGTTGCCGCGATGGGCAGGGAACCGGAGCCGGCCTCGACGCGCCCACTCTGGACGAGAGACAGGAAGGGGACACAGATGGACGAGTTTTACACCGAGGATCAACGCATGATCCGCGACGCCGCGCGCGACTTCGCCACCGAGCGTCTCGCGCCGAACGCGGCGCAATGGGACCGCGACAGCAAACTGCCCGCCGAAGTCGTGACGCAGCTGGGCGAGCTGGGCTTTCTCGGCATGATCGTGCCGCAGGAGCTGGGCGGCTCCTATACCGACTACGTCGCCTACGCGCTCGCGATGGAGGAAATCGCCGCGGGCTGCGCATCGTGCGCGACGCTCGTGAGTGTTCACAACTCGGTCGGGTGCGGCCCGATCCTGCAATACGGCAACGAGGCGCAGAAGGACCGCTATCTGCGCAAGCTCGCCGCCGGCGAGCTGATCGGCGCATTCTGCCTGACCGAGCCCCAGGCGGGTTCCGAGGCGAACAACCTGCGCACGCGCGCCGAATTGCGCGACGGCCAGTGGGTGCTCAACGGCAACAAGCAGTTCGTGACCAACGGCTCGCGCGCGAACGTGGCGATCGTGTTTGCCGTCACCGATCCCGATGTGGGCAAGCGCGGCATTTCCGCGTTCATCGTGCCCACCGACACCCCGGGGTTCAACGTCGGTCCGCCCGAGAAGAAGATGGGCATCCGCGCCTCCGACACCTGCCCGATCGCGCTCGAAAACTGCGCGATTCCCGAGGCGAACCTGCTCGGCCAGCGCGGCGAGGGCCTGCGGATCGCGCTCTCGAATCTGGAGGGCGGCCGCATCGGCATTGCGGCGCAGGCGCTCGGCATCGCGCGCGCGGCGTTCGATGCGGCGCGGACTTATGCGCACGAGCGCGTGCAGTTCGGCGAGCCGCTCATCCGTCACCAGAGCGTGGCCAACATGCTGGCCGACATGCAGACGCGCATCAACGCGGCGCGCCATCTCGTGCATCATGCGGCGAAGCTGCGCACGCTCGGCAAGCCCTGTCTTTCGGAGGCTTCGCAGGCCAAGCTTTACGCATCCGAAATGGCCGAGGAAGTCTGTTCGCACGCGATCCAGATTCATGGCGGGTATGGCTTCCTCAACGACTATCCGGTGGAGCGGCACTATCGCGATGCGCGCATCACGCAGATTTACGAAGGCACGAGCGAAGTGCAGCGGATGGTGATTGCCCGGCAGCTTTGAGTGGTTAGTAGGGCGAAGTAAAAGTGATGCGTTGAAATAGCGCACAAAAGTGCCCCCTCGGTTTGCATGCGTGCTGCCCAGCCTGACGGCTGCGCAGCATGGGGCCAGAGTAAGCGCTATGGGGCTAGAGTAAGCGCTAAAGCGCTAACTCTGGCCGACACGCTAACTCTGGCCAACACGCCAACCCTGGCCGACAGGAGACGACAACGATGACCGTGTATTCCCCTTGCGCACAGGCCTTCCTCGCGGCCCGCGACCTGCTGCTGCGCCATCGCACCGACTACGCGCGTGCTTACGCCGAATTCGCGTGGCCGAAGCTCGACACGTTCAACTGGGCGCTCGACTACTTCGACGTCATGGCGCGCGGCAACGACAACCCGGCCCTGTGGATCGTGGACGACCCGGCGGGCGGCGGCCTGCGTCTCTCCTTCGCGCAGATGTCCGAGCGTTCGTCGCGCATGGCGAACTTCCTGCGCGAACAGGGCGTGGCGCGCGGCGACCGTTTGCTGCTGATGCTGCCCAATCGCGCCGAACTCTGGGACGTGATGCTCGCGGCCATGAAGCTCGGCGCGATCGTGCTGCCGGCCACCACGCAGCTTTCCCCCGACGACGTGCGCGAGCGCGTGGAGACGGGCGGCGCGCGCTACGTCGTGGTGGACGGCGCGGAACTGGCCAAGTTCGACGCGCTCGACGCGAGCGTGAAGCGTATCGCCGTGGGCGCGCAGCGCGACGGCTGGATCGATCTCGCCCGCGCCTACGAGGCGAGTGCCGCGTTCGAGCCGGATGCGCCCACGCGCGCGAGCGACCCGCTGCTGCTCTACTTCACATCGGGCACGACCTCGAAGCCGAAACTCGTCGAGCATACGCACGAGAGCTACCCGGTCGGCCATCTTTCGACGATGTACTGGATCGGCCTGCAACCTGGCGACGTGCACTGGAACATCAGCTCGCCGGGCTGGGCCAAGCACGCGTGGAGCTGTTTCTTCGCGCCGTGGAATGCGCAGGCGTGCGTGTTCGTGTACAACTACGCGCGCTTCGTGCCGAAGGACACGCTGAACGCGCTCGTGCAGTGCGGCGTGACCACGCTCTGCGCGCCGCCCACGGTGTGGCGCATGCTCGTGCAGGAGCCGCTCGCCTCGTATCCGGTGAAGCTGCGCGAGATCGTCGGCGCGGGCGAGCCGCTCAATCCGGAGATCATCGAGCGCGTGCGCCATGCGTGGGATATCACGATCCGCGATGGCTACGGCCAGACCGAAACCACCTGCCAGATGGGCAACCCGCCGGGCCAGCCCGTGGTGGCCGGCTCGATGGGGCGGCCGCTGCCGGGCTATCGCGTGGAACTCGTGGATGCCGACGACCAGCCCGCAGCCGAAGGCGAAATCGCGCTGTCGCTTGCGCACCGTCCGCTCGGCCTGATGACGGGTTACGCCAACAACGCAAAGGCCACCGAATACGCGATGCGCAACGGTTACTATCACACGTCCGATGTCGCCATGCGCCGCGACGATGGCTATTACGTGTACGTGGGCCGCGCGGACGACGTGTTCAAGTCGTCCGACTACCGGTTGAGCCCGTTCGAACTGGAGAGCGTGCTGATCGAACACGAGGCGATTGCCGAGGCCGCCGTGGTGCCGAGCCCGGACGCATTGCGTCTCTCGGTGCCGAAGGCGTTCGTGATCGTGCGCCAGGGTTACGAGGCCGGTCCCGAACTGGCGCGCGAAGTGTTCCGCTTTTCGCGCGACAAGCTCGCGTCCTACAAGCGCATCCGGCGCCTGCAGTTCAGCGAGTTGCCGAAGACCATTTCCGGCAAGATTCGCCGCGTCGAGCTGCGCCGCCGCGAAATGGAACGCACCGCCGACATGGCGCGCATGCCCGACGAGTACTGGGAAGAGGACTTCCCCGAGCTTCGATAAAAATTGACATGGAGAACGAAATAATGAATGCAACGCCGGCTGCCGTCGAGACGTCACGGGAAGCCGATGCCGAAGTGCTATTTCGCGTGGTCAACCGCGTCGCGATCGTCACGCTGAACCGGCCCGCGGCGCTCAATGCCCTCTCGCACGGCATGGTGCGCACGCTCGCCGCGCTGCTCGAGCGCGTACGCACCGACGATGCGATCGTTGCACTGGTACTCAACGGAGCCGGCCCGAAGGGCTTCTGCGCGGGCGGCGACGTGCGCGCGATCTACCAGGCGGCGCAGCACGGCGAGATGCTGGGCGAGACGGGCTGGCGGCAGTTCTTCGTCGACGAATACGAGCTCGACTACGCGCTGCACACGTTCCCGAAGCCGCTTGTCGCGCTGCTGGACGGCGTGACGATGGGCGGCGGCATGGGACTCGGCCAGGCGGCCACGCTGCGGGTGGCCACCTCGCGCACGAAGATCGCCATGCCGGAGACGCGCATCGGCCTGCTGCCCGACGTGGGCGCTACGCATTTTCTTTCGGTGATGCCGGTGGAAACGGAGCTTTATGTCGGTCTGACCGGCGTGACGCTAACGGGCGCCGATGCGTTGCATTGCGGGCTCGCGGATCTCTGCGTGCCGGGCGAATGGCTCGACGGTTTCGAGGCGCGGCTCGCGCAGGCATCGATGGAAGGCGACGTGCGCGCCGCGCTGCGCCGTGTCTTCGATGCGCCGGGGCATGACGCACAGGCCGGCGCGCTGGCGCAGAACGCACCGCTGATCGCCCGCTACTTCGAAAGCGACCAAACCGTGCAGCAGATCGTCCACGCGCTGCAAACAGATCTGGCCGGCGAAACGGACGCCCCCGAGGCGGAGCAGGCCTGGCGCCGCGCGACGCTCGATGCGCTTACGCACTATTCGCCCACCATGCTCGAAGTCACGCGCGAGGCGCTGCTGCGCGGCCGGCAAATGACGCTCGCCGAGTGCTTTCGTATGGAGCTCGGCATCGTCACGCGGGCGATCGGGGAGGGCGACTTCTGCGAGGGCGTGCGCGCGCATCTCGTCGACAAGGACCGCACGCCGCACTGGGTGCCGGCCACGCTGGCCGAACTGCGACCCGCGCGCGTGCAGCACTTCCTCGCCTCGCCGTGGTCCGGCGACGCCCATCCGCTGGCCGGACTGGGCGCCTGATCGCGGGCGGGATGCGCGATTCGCGGCGGCTCGCGCCGCGCGGCGTTCAGGCCGGCGGCGCGCTGCTCTCGGTCACGGCCGAGGGCGTGGCCTGCACTTCGAACGGCTCGCCCGTCGCGAAGAAGGTGCCGCCCGCCACGTAGTGGCAGGTGCGCAGTTCGGGCGCGGCGTCGAAGTGCCAGCGATTGTTCGAGTACGCCCGGCTGTCCGCATAGGCGGCCACCACTTCGGCCAGAATCAGGTCGTAGCGCTGGCTCTCGTCGGGGATCACCTTGCACTCCAGCCATGCCGTGCACGCGGCGAGCATGGGTACGTCAATCTTCCGGGCGCGAAAGGTTTCCAGCTTGAACGCCGCAAACTTGTCGAGCTCGACGCCGTTGCTCGTGCCCACTGCGAGCGTCTGCTGCGCGAACGCCACGCCCGGCAACTGAAGGCCGAACACGCCGCTTTCCTCCACGAGCTTGCGTGTGAGCGTATGGCTGTCGATCACCACCACGACCTTCGGCGGATCGAAATCGAGCGGCATGGCCCACGAGGCGGACATCACGTTCGCGCGGTCTCCGTGCTGGCTCGTGATGATCGTGACGGGGCCGTGATTGAGCAGGCGCGTGCAGCGTGCGAGATCGACATCGGCGCGGAAATTTTCGGTGGTCATGCGAGGGTCCTCGTGATCGGGCTGCGCGCTGGAAGCACTGGAAACATGGCGCGCGGCGTGTAGGCGCCATGATACGGCGTGCGCAGCGGGCCTGCCGCCCGCCGCCTGCTAATCCAGGGTTTCGCGCGTAGCGGGAGCCGCCGTGTTGTCCGCACGGGCCGAGGATGCTTCACTGCGCGGCTTCGCCGGACTTTGCGTGCGCGCCATGAGCCGTAGCGTCGCCACCGATCCGGCCACGGCAAGCAGCATCGGAATGGCGAGGTCGTAGTTGACGTGCGTGAATTCGAGCATCAGCACGACGGCCGTGACAGGCATTTGCATCGATGCCGCAAGAAACGCTGCCGCGCCGACGATCGCAAACGCGCCGGGCGCAAGGCCGGCCCAGACATGGTTCGCGAGCCCGGCGATCACGATCGCGAAGAGCGCGCCGATTGCGATTCCCGGCGTGAGCAGGCCGCCTTTGGCGCCCGCGCGCAGGCTCGTGGTGGTGATGAGCAGCTTGAGCACGAGCAGTGCGGCGGCCAGGCCGATGCCGAGGTCGTCGTTGAAGCTCAGGCCCGCCGGACCCTTGCCGTTGCCGAGCAGTTGCGGAAACACGATCGCCAGCAGGCCGATGCCCGCGAAGTTCGCGACCGAGTAGAGCGGCAGACGCCAGTCCCTCGGCGAGGCGTCGCGCGCGCGGCTCGTCATGCGGGCGAAGCCGTGCGCCGCGGCGCCGAAGAGCGGCCCGCACAGCACCGAGAAAACGACGAGTTGTGCGTTGATCGTATAGAACGGCACGCGGTATTGCTGTTCGTCGCCGAGCCCGATCCACGCGACTACGGCCGCGATGGCCGAGGTGGTGAGCGCCGGGATCGCCACCGACCAGCCGAAGGTGCCGAGCAGCACTTCCAGCACGAACACCGCGCCACCCAGCGGCACGTTATACACGGCGGCAAGGCCAGCACCGGCGCCGCACGCGACCATCACGCGGCGCTCGGCCGCCGTGAGCCCCGTGGACTTCGAAATCCAGGTGGCGAAGGCCGCGCCGATCTCGCGCGGCGCGACTTCG
Organism: Paraburkholderia sp. J12; assembly: GCF_905220215.1. NCBI lineage: Bacteria > Pseudomonadati > Pseudomonadota > Betaproteobacteria > Burkholderiales > Burkholderiaceae > Paraburkholderia > Paraburkholderia sp. J12. Next base: position 207,895 of record NZ_CAJMZC010000003.1, on the reverse strand, counting down.
CGCCCGAGCGGCGAACCGAGCGCCACGGTGACGATTTGCAGAAGCGCATGCACGGTCGTGGCGAAGAGCGGCATGCGCGCGCCGCCGGGCTTGATCGCGGCATTGATGCTCACGAGCGGCCGCCCGTAGCGATAGAGCGCCCACCAGCCGAAGCCGCCCACGAGGCCGCACACCACGAGCACGGCCACGCGCCGCGCGGGCGTGGTGCCGGTGACGCCCTGCAGGAAGCTCTCGCTGCTGATGATGTGCGCCTGGCTGTAGCCATAGGCGACGTGCTGGATTTCGTGCAGCAGCATCGCGAGCAGCATGCCGCCGAGTCCCGCGCCGATGCCCGTGAGCACGGTGACCACGGCGAGCGTGGCAAGCGGGCTGCGCGGAGGCGGTCGGTCGGCTTCGGGGCGGGGCTGGGACATGGCGATGAATCCGGTGGGCAGGGCGCGTTTCATTGTAGCGAGCGCGTGTGGGCCGTGCGCTCGTGGCGATGCACGCGTCCGAAAACGCACACGCCCGCCGGGCGTCGTGCCGGGCGGGCGTGTGGGGCAGCGGTCGGGCCTTTTATACGACCATAAGCGCGACCATAAGCGCGACCACCAGCGCGGCCATCAGCGGCCGATGCGGGGAAGATGCCCCGCGCGGCGCATCACAGATAGCTGCAAACGTAGTCGAGCGTCTCGATCACGTCGATATCGAAGCGGCTCTTGCCCGGCACCGGGAACGTCTCGCCCGCGCCGTAGGTCTGCCATTCGTTGCTGCCTTCCAGGCGGATGCGGCATTTGCCGGCCTGCACTTCCATGAGTTCGGGGGCATCGGTGCCGAAGTTGAGCGTGCCCGGCAGGATCACGCCGAGCGTCTTGCGGCTGCCGTCGGCGAACAGCACGGTGTGCGAGACGCACTTGCCGTCGAAATACACGTTGGCGCGTTTGACAACGGAAACCTGGTCGAATTGCGTTGCGGCCGTCATGGCGGTCTTCCTCTGAGTCATCGTGATTGGAGCGTCTGGCGCCGGTGGCGTGCCGCGCGCGGAGCGCCCGGGCGCGCCCCTGGCGCGAGGCCGCCATGATACCGGCGTTGGGCCCGGCCAAGTGCACCACGGCGGGGCATGGGCAGGATATGAGCGGAATACGGGCGGAATACGGGCCACCCAGGCCCCGCAAAACGCACGAGGGGCGCACGCGGCGCCCCTCTCGTCATGCGGCCGGCCGCCGGGCCGGCGCGATCACTCCGGCTTGATCGCCACCGAAGCTTCGCTCGTGAGCAGCATGAACGTGAAGCTCTCCTGCAGATACAGGCGCACGCTCTTGTCGTCGTGGCTCAGATAGCCGATCGACAGGTCCTGCCCGAGGTGGAACGCGAAGTCGCCGCCGCGCGTGCTGAGGATGCTGCCGCCCACGATCGCCGGCGCCCAGATGATCTCGCCGTTCACGAGGCGGCGCAGGTGTTCGAGGACCGGGTAGCCCTGGTCGCTCGCTTCGCTCACGGCCGTATAGGCGTCCGAGCCGAGCAGCACCGTGTACGGGCCATCCACGCCTTGCAGGCGCAACTGCTCCAGCCCCTTGGCGATCACGGCGGGGTAGTCGGCGATGTCGGCCGGCAGCGGCAGCACGGGGTTCGAGCTGCCCTGGCGGATGCCGGTGATCTGCGCGGCCGTGTAGCCGTCGAAGATCGCGCGGTCTTCCGCGAAGGCGAGGCGCGTGGCCGCGTCCTTGGCCGGCTGCCAGTCGGAGTCTTCGGCGCCGCGCTCGACGTCGTCGATGGCTTCGCGCGAGAGTTCGAACGGCACGCGCAGTTCGACGAGCGCCTTCACTTCGCGCTGGCGCGCGCGGATGCCGTCGAGCGGCGCCTCGATGCCGTTCTGGTGGCCGGTGCCCACACCGGCCAGATCGGCGCCGCCGGGGCCGTCCACGTCGATCACGCGACGGCCTGCGAGCGAGCGCTTGAAGGTGCGCGCGACTTCTTCTTCGATTTGCGACCAGGCCGCCGTGGAGATGGGCGCCAGTTCGCGATGGAGGTTATTCATACCGGGGGGCTCCTTTGAGAGATCCAATGGCGAGCGAGCCGTCGCCGGATACTGCTGCGGCGACGGTTTCGGATTCGTTTGCGGCGCTGCTGCCAGCGCTGCTCACTGTCTGTGCGGTGCTGGGGTCGCGCCCGGCCAGCGCTTCGAGCAGCGGCTCGGACGGCACGAAGAAGAGCGTGCCGGTCACGGCGCGGCTGAAGTCCAGCAGGCGGTCGTAGTTGCCGGGCGGATTGCCGACGAACATGTTCTCGAGCATCTGCTCGATGGGCTGCGGCGAGCGGGCATAGCCGATGAAGAAGGTGCCGAATTCGCCCTGGCCGGGGCGGCCGAACGGCATGTTGTCGCGCAGGATCTTGATCTCGTCGCCGTCGGCGTCTTCGAGCGTGGTGAGCGAGCTGTGCGACCAGCTGGGCTTCACGCCTTCTTCGAGTTCGATGTCGGCCAGCTTGGTGCGCCCGATGATGTGCTCCTGGGCCTCCACCGGCAGCGCGTTCCAGCCTTTCATGTCGTGCAGGTATTTCTGCACGAGCACGTAGCTGCCGCCCGCGAAGTCCGGGTCGGCTTCGCCGATCACCGTGAAGTGCACGGCTTCGTTGCCCACCGGATTTTCCGTGCCGTCGACGAAACCGATCATGGCGCGCATGTCGAAGTTGCGGAAGCCGTGCACTTCGTCCACGGTCGTGACCGCGCCGTCGAGGCGCTTCATCAGCTGCGAGGCCAGCTCGAAGCACAGGTCGGTCTGGTCCGCGCGGATATGCAGGAGGATGTCGCCGGGCGTCGCCACCGCGACGCGCTCGCCGGTGCCGAACTCGCGGAACGGGTGCAGCTCGGCCGGGCGCGGTTCGCCGAAGAGCTTGTCCCAGGCGTCGGAGGCGAAGCCCACCACGCAGCTGAGGTTGCCCGTCGGCACGCGCTTGCCGACGGCGCGCGTGAGGTTGGCGACGTCGGCGCACCAGGCGCGTACGGTGGCGCGGGCCGCGGCGTCGTCGTTGACCGTCACCACGATGAAGAACGCGCTCTTCGTGACGGAGGTGGAGACGGCCTGGGATTCGGGCGGGGCGGAAGACGGCGTCATGGTCTGAAGTTTGGCTGGACGTGTATGTGGCAAAAGCGTGGCAAAGGTGTGGCAGAGGCAAGTCAACGGCAAGGCCCGGTTCCGCCGCAATAGCATGGCGGCCTCGCGAGCGCATAGTTTAGCTAACTGGGACAATCCGCGTTTGCAGGTGGAGCGGGCATCGTGCGAGGATAACCGCATGTCAGGACCGGGACACCCGGGGGGAGACACATGATGTGGGATCACACCGAGCATGAAGGCTTCGAGGTCTGGGTGCTGCCGATTCCCGCGTTCGGGCCGCGCTCGCCGGAACCGCTGTTCCACTACAGCGGCTATATCTGCCGGCATGGCGCCGACGCCCATCTGGACGGACAGAGCATCCGTTTTCACGACATGATGCGCAACTACACGGGCGCCGATGCCGCGCTCGACGCCGCCTATGCCGATGCCCGCAGGCGCATCGACCACTTCCACGCGAGCGGCGGCTGGGCCTAGATCGCGGCGGGCGGCAATGCCCGCGGCTGGGTTCGCAACGCGATGCTGCGCTGCGGCGAACTCCGCGGCTTCAACCCTGCTCCGCGCTTAGCGGTTTGTGCTGGAAGAGGTAATCAGCGTAACTGGCCGCCCTTCGCAGCCCACCGCGCCCGGCACGCGCAGCACGCGCCACGGCGCGGGGTGGCCCGGCGCCGCGAGGTCGGGCTCGACGCCGTCTTCGTCGGGATAGCTCACGAGCACGTTGAACGGCCAGGATGCGCGGCGCAGCCGCTCGTGGATCAGCGAGCCGGTCCAGATCGGCACCGTCGCGTCGCCGCCCTCGGGCCGCAGCGCGTAGCCCGTGGGCCAGAAGCGCAGCACGTCGCGCCTGCCGTCCGGATGCTGGGGATCGGTCAGCGCCAGCGCGCGCGAGAAGATGAGCGGGGACGGCAGGCCGTTGTTCAGCTTGGGCAAAAGCGGCAGCGTCATCACGTCCACGTGCGGTGCGACCAGCGCGAGCACGTTGCGCAGCGAGAACTGCGCGCCCTCGCTCCAGCCCGCGTCGCGCAGCGCGGCGCGCAGATCGTCGGGGCTGCCGGCCCATTGCAGCGTCATCGGTTCGCGGCGCTCGCCTTTCATGTCGAAGCGGTAGCACGCGAAGTCTCGCCACAGCGTGTCGCTCCACTCCATCTGCGAAACCACCATGGGGGGCGCCTCGGCGGGCCCGACGCTCGGCGGCACTTCGCCCGGTTGCAGCAGAAACGCCCCGGCAAGCACGGCCAGCACGACGGGCGGCATGAAGTTGCGCTGCGGCGGGCGCTGTGGATAGCGCCACAACGACAGCAGCACGACGGCCGAGACCCAGATCGACGCGAGGGCCGCGCCGCCGATGGCATCGGAGAACAGGAAGCGGTCGAAGTAGAGCCCCGCGAAGGTCACGGCCACGATGATGCCGTTGCCGAGCGCGGCCACGAGCGCCGCTTCGAGCATGCTGGCGCGGCGCACCAGCAGGAACATCAGGAAGCCGTAGACGATCACCATCGACGAGACGCGGTCGCTCGGGAACACGTAGGCGTCCACGCTTTGCCGCGCGAACGGCGCGTGATGGACCGCGAGGCGGATCGCGAGGATCACGATCTGCGAGAACGCGGCCGCGATCATCCAGTAGGCGATGGTGCGCCAGCGCCGCTCGAAGAACATCCAGACCGTGACCGTGAGGATGATGGCGGCGAGCGTGAGATTGCTGCCGAGCGTGGCCACGCGCGCGAACACGGTGTCCGCCCAGACGGCGTGGATCGAGTGCATGAACTGGCGCACCGACTGGTCCACCTGGACGAGCGGGTCGCCGTGCAGCACGTTGTCGAGCACGTACGAAAAGACGGCGGCGCCCACCGGCACGAGCCCCGTGACCACGATGAGGGCGCCGAGCGCGGGCTGCTTGGGGTCGAGCGCGCGCGCGAGGCGCCGTGCCGCCGCGCCTTCGTGTTGCTCGGCCCAGCGCGCGACCCTGCGGCGCGAGGCGCTCGCCCAGGCATCGGCGTGCAGCAGCAGGATGCGCACGAAACGCCAGATGAGCCAGACCGCGAGCGCGAGGATCAGGACGATCACGACGAGGCGGAACGACACGGCGCCCGCGATCTGCAACGAGGCGCCGAACACCACGCCCGGCAGGATGTGCGCCGGCGCCCAGACGAGCGCCGAAATGAGGTTCATCGCCAGGAAGCGCATGGGCGCCATGCCCGCCATGCCGGCGACGATGGGCACGACGGCGCGCAGCGGCGCGATGAAGCGCGCGAGGATCACGCTGCGCGTGCCATGCTTGCGAAAGTAGGCCTGGGCCTTTTCGAGTATGGCCGGATAGTGCGAGAACGGCCACATCTGCGCGAGCGAGTCGCGGTAGCGGTGGCCGATCCAGAAGCTCAGGGCGTCGCCGGCCACGGCTCCGGCGATCGCGGTGAGGAACAGCCAGCCGAGGTTCAGCGCGCCCGTCCCCGCGAACGCTCCCGCGATGAACATGGCCGTGCTGCCCGGAATGAAGGTGCCGACGAGCGCGAGCGACTCCAGGAACGCGGCGACCAGGACGAATGCAAGCGTCCACCCCGCGTGCGCGGCGAGCAGGTGCATCAGGTGGGCGTAGGCGTGCTCCATCGACGTGGCGGGCTGGGTGGCGGGCAGGGGCGCGATGCCCTGAACCAGGGGCGGGCGATGCGCGTAGTGCGCAATATACCCGGGCGCCGCGCTGGATGTGCGACTGAGTGTCGGATCAACTGCGGGATCAACAGCGGGACCACCTGCGGGATCAACTGCGAGTCGCCGAAGGGATGAGCAAAGGCTCGACGCCGGTCCAGGCGCCGGATTCAGCGCACCTGCCGTGCCACGCCATCAGATCACGCCTTTGTCTTTCAGCTCCGCGAGCGCCGCTTCCGAAAGCCCGAGCACCGATTGCAGCACCTCGCGCGTGCCTTCGCCCAGCTGCGGCGGCGCGCGCCGCACGGGCATGCGCTCGCCGTCGAAGCGCCACGGCGGCGCGAGCACGGGGGTCGTGCCGCTGGCGGTGTGCGGATGCGGCTGCTCGGTCACGAGGGCCGCGTCGGTGGCGCGCTTCGAAAGCAGCGCCTCGCGCAGGCCCGCCACCTCGCCGCACGGAATGCCGGCGCGCGCGAGCCGTTCGAGCAGCAGCGCGCGCGGCCGGCTGCCCAGTTCGCGCGTGAGCTCGGGCACCAGCACCGCGCGATTCTGCGAACGCTGGATATTGGTCTTGAAGCGCGCGTCGTCCGCCAGATCGGGACGCTCGATCACCTCGCGGCAGAAGCGCTCGAACTGGCTGTTGTTGCCCACGGTGATGACGAGCGGGCCATCCGCGGCATCGAACACGCCATACGGTACGATCGACGGATGCGCGTTGCCGTAGCGCGGCGGGTCCTCGCCCATCACGAGCGCCTCGAGCCCGTAGTAGGCCGTGATCATCAGGCCGCAGTCGAACAGCGCCATTTCGATGTGGCGCCCGCGGCCGGTGCGCTCGCGCTCGTAGAGCGCCGCGAGCATGGCCTGCGCCGAGTACATGCCCGTGAACAGATCGACGGCCGCCACGCCGAACTTGAGCGGCGCCTGGTTTGCCTCGCCATTGAGCGCCATGAGGCCCGCTTCGCCCTGCACGACGAGGTCGTAGCCGGGGCGCGCGGCTTCGGGGCCGGTGCGGTCGTAGCCCGAGATCGAGCAATAGACGAGACGCGGGTTCTCGCGGCTCAGTTGCGCGTAGCCGAGGCCGAGTTTCTCCGCACCGCCGAACTTGAAGTTCTGGATCACCACGTCGCAGGTGCGCGCGAGGTCCTGCGCGATGCGCTGGCCTTCGGGCGTCTGCAGGTCGAGCGTGATCGAGCGCTTGTTGCGGTTCACGCTGTTGAAGTAGGCCGTTTCGGTCTCGCCGATGCGCAGGCCCCAGTCGCGCGTGTCGTCGCCGCGGCCCGGATGCTCGACCTTGATGACCTCGGCGCCGAGGTCGCCGAGCACCATCCCGCTCCATGGTCCCGCGAGAATGCGGGAAAGGTCGAGTACGCGCACGCCGGCGAGCGGCAGGGTCCTGGCTTCGGTTTGCATCGGGAAAGGGTCCTCGTTCGTTGGCGGGCGCGGGGCTCGCCGGGTTCCTGCATCGGCGCGTCGTGTGGGCCGCTTCGTGGCAGGCCTCGCGCCAGGCCGCGCGCCCTCAGGCTGCTGCGCGGCCTAGCGCGATGTAGCGCGCCAGATGATGATCCTCGTCGCCCAGCTGGTGATCGATCATCACGAGACGCTTCGCGTAGTGCGAGAGCGGCAGCTCCCACGTCATGCCGATGCCGCCGTGCAGCTGGATCGACTCCTCGGCCACGCGCGCGCCGATGCGTCCAATCGTGTACTTCGCCGCGGAGAGCGCGCGCTCGCGTTCGCGGCGCGGCGCGTCGATGGCCGCCGCCGCGTTGATGACCGCCGAGCGCGCCTGCTCGATTTCGAGCAGCAGGTCGGCCATGCGGTGCTGGAGCGCCTGGAAGCTGCCGATGGGCACGCCGAACTGCTTGCGCGTGCGCAGGTATTCGAGCGTGTTGTCGCGCGCCACCTCCATCGCGCCCACGCTTTCGGCGGCGAGCGCGAGCAGGCCGTAGCCCGTGGCGTGCTCGAGCGTGGCGAAGCCGCTGCCTTCGGCGCCGACAAGCGCATCGGCGCTCACCTGCACGTCGTGCAGCGCGACTTCGGCCGCACGTCCGCCGTCGATCTTCCGGTAGCCGCGCACGCTCACGCCCGCGGCGGTGCGCGGCACGAGGAAGAGCGAGATGCCCGCTTCGTCGAACTCGTCGCCGGTTTGGCCGGGTTCGGTGCGTGCCGAGACCAGCAGCAGATCGGCGTGCTCCGCGTGCTGCACGACGCCCTTCGCACCGTTGAGCACCCAGCCGTTGTCGTTCTTCGCGGCTCGCGTGGTCACGCGCGAGGCTTCGTAGTGCGAGCCCGGTTCGTCGTGCGCGAACGCGGCGATCTGCGAGCCGTCGATGAACGTGGCAATGTGCGCCTGCTGCGTCTCGTCGCCCGCATGCGTTAGCGCGCGGCCGACGATCAGCGTGTCGAGAAACGGCTCGACCACGAGCCCGCGCCCAAGCGACTCGAACACCACGGAGACGTCGAAGCCCGCGCCGCCGAAGCCGCCCTGCGCCTCGGGAAAAAGCGCGCCGATCACGCCCAGTTCGGCGAAGCGGCGCCACAGGTCCGCGCTAAAGCCCTCTGCGGAGCGCGCGATTGTATCGCGCGTGGCGAATCCGTACTGCTCGGCGATGAAGCGGTTGAGCGTATCCGCGAGCATCCGGCGGTCTTCGGTGTGCTGGAAGTTCATGACCGGACCTCTTAAAGACCGAGAATCATCTTGGCGATGATGTTCTTCTGGATTTCGTTGGAGCCGCCGAAGATCGACAGCTTGCGGTTGTTGAAATACTGCGCGGCGGCGCTCGCCGCTTCGTCGGGACCGATGGCTTCGCCCGCGTAGCCTTCTTCGAGCGCTTCTTCGACGAACGGGGCCGCATACGGTCCCATCGCGCGGCGCAGCAGCGACGAAATCTCCTGGCGGATCTCGGTGCCGCGAATCTTGAGCATCGAGCTTTCCGCGCCCGGCACGCCGCCGCCCGCCACCGCTGCGATCACGCGCAGGTTCGTGGTCTTCATGTTTTCCAGATCGATCTCGACTCTTGCGAGGCGTGCGGCGAACTGCGGATCGTCGGCGAGCGGCTTGCCGTTGCGCATGACTTTCTGCGCGGCGCGTTTCAGGCGCGCAATCGCCGCCACTGAAAAGCCCACGCCCGCAATGTTGGTGCGCTCGTAGGTGAGCAGATACTTCGCGTAGGTCCAGCCCCTGTTTTCCTCGCCCACGAGGTTCGCCGCCGGCACGCGCACGTCGGTGAAGAACACTTCGTTCACCTCATGTTCGCCGTCGAGCGTGACGATGGGGTGTACCTCGATGCCCGGCGTGTTCATGTCGATCAGCAGGAAGCTGATGCCTTCCTGCTTGCGCACGTCGGTGGCGGTGCGCACGAGGCAGAAGATCATGTTCGCGTAGTGGCCGAGCGTGGTCCACGTCTTCTGGCCGTTCACGATGTAATGGTCGCCGTCGCGCACCGCGGTGGTCCGCACCGAGGCGAGGTCGGAGCCGGCGCCCGGCTCCGAATAGCCCTGGCACCACCAGTCGGCGCCGTTCAGGATGCGCGGCAGCCAGTAGCGTTTTTGCGCTTCGCTGCCGTACTTGATGAGCACGGGCCCGAGCATGTTCACGCCGAACGGCACGATGCGCGGCGCGCCTGCAATCGCGCATTCGTTCTCGAAGATGAACTTCTGCACCGCGCTCCAGCCCGGGCCGCCGTACTCCTTCGGCCAATGGTTCGCGAGCCAGCCCTTTTCGTCGAGGATCGCGTGCCACGCGGTCATGTCGTCGCGCGTGAGGTGCTTGCCGTTTTGCACCTTCTCGGCGATGCGCTGCGGCAGGCGCTCGCGCAGAAAGTCCAGCACTTCGGTGCGGAAGGCTTCTTCTTCCGCCGTGAATTTCAGGTCCATGCTTGTTTCACTCCATCAGGCGCGTGAGCTCAGGTAGGCACGATCACGTAGCCGCGATCAGGCCGACTCGTTCAGGCTGGCAAAGGTGGCGCCGCGCTCCACCAGTTCCACGAGAAGCGGCGAGGGGCGCCAGAACAGCGGGTCTTCCTTCGCGAACTCGCGGATATCGGCGAGCACGTTTGCGAGGCCCACCATGTCCGCATATTTCATCGGGCCGCCGCGGTAGCGCGGGAAACCGTAGCCGTAGAGGAAGGTCACGTCCACGTCCAGCGGGCGCAGCGCGATCTTTTCGTGCACGACGTTCGCGCCTTCGTTGATCATCGCGGCCATGTAGCGGCGGATGATTTCCTCGTCGGTGAAGCTGCGCGGCGTGATGCCGGCGCGCTCGCGCTCGGCGGCGATGATTGCTTCCACTTCCGGGTCCGGCGTGCCGGTGCGCGCGCCTTCGGGGTAGAGATAGAAGCCTCGGCCCGTCTTCTGGCCGAACCAGCCGCGCTCGCAGAGGCGGTCGGCAATCTGCACGTAGCGCGCTTTCGGATCGCGCGTGGCGGCGCGGCGCTTGCGCGTGGCCCAGCCGATGTCGCCGCCCGCGAGATCGACCACCTGGTACGGGCCCATCGGATAGCCGAACTCGCGCACGGCCTTGTCGATCTGGTAGGGCGAGGCGCCGTCTTCCATCATGTGGTCGGCGGCCGTGCGGTACACGGCAAGAATGCGGTTGCCGATGAAGCCGTCGCACACGCCCGCTCGCACCGGCACCTTGCGCAGCTTCTTCGCGAGCTCGAACGCGGTGGCCACGACATCGGCCGAAACCTGCTTCGGCACCACCACTTCCAGCAGCTTCATGATGTTGGCGGGCGAGAAGAAGTGCAGGCCCACCACGTCCTGGGGACGCGAGATGCTGGCGGCAATGGCGTCGATGTCGAGATACGACGTGTTGGTGGCGAGCACGGCGCCCGGCTTGCAGACGCGGTCGAGCTCGGCAAACACGGCCTTTTTCACGTCGAGGTCTTCGAACACGGCCTCGATCACGAGATCGGTCCTGGCGAGCGCATCGTAAGCGGTGCTGCCGGAGAAGCGCGCGAGGACTTGCGCCTTCGCTTCGGGCGTCATGCGGCCCTTCGCGATAAGACCGTCGTACACCTTCTCGACGTGCGCGCGGCCGCGCGCGAGCGAGGGCTCGTCGCGCTCGATCATCGTGACGGGCAGGCCCGCGTCGAGCACCGCCACCGCAATGCCGGCGCCCATCGTGCCGCCGCCCACCACGCCCACGCTTTCGATGGGGCGCGGCGTCGCGTTCTTCGTTTCCGGCGCCTTCTGCACTTCGCGCTCGGCGAAGAACGCGTGCACGAGTCCCGCACGCTGCGGGCTTTCGAGGCAGGCGAGGAATTGCTTGCGCTCGAAGCGCAGGCCTTCGTCGAACGGCTCGTTCAGCGCGGCCTGCACGCAATCGACGATCTTCAGCGGCGAGAACAGGCCGCGCGACTTCTTCGCGGTGTCGGCGCGCGCGGCGTCGATGGCCGCTTGCGCGGCTTCGCGATTTGCGAGGCCCTGCGCGTCGCGCGTGCGGCGCACCGGCGCGTGCGCGGCGAGCAATTCCTGCGCGTAGGCGAGGCCTTCGGCGAGCACGTCATCGCTCGTACCCACGCGGTCCACGAGGCCCAGCTTCAGCGCTTCCTGCGTGCTTGCATGGCGGCCGCTCAGCATCAGCGAGAGTGCGGCTTCGGCGCCGATCAGGCGCGGCGTGCGTTGCGTGCCGCCGGCGCCGGGCAAGAGGCCCAACTGCACTTCGGGCAGACCGAGCTTCGCGCCGGCCACGGCAAGGCGGTAGTGCGCGGCGAGCGCCACTTCCAGGCCGCCACCCAGCGCCGCGCCGTGGATCGCCGCGATCACGGGCTTGCGGCAGGCTTCGATGCGGTTGCAGACGTCGGGCAGCGCGGGCGGCTGCGGCGGCTTGCCGAACTCGCGGATATCCGCGCCCGCAATGAAGTTGCGCCCCGCGCCGACGATCAGCACCGCCTGCACGGCGTCGTTCGATTCGGCGTAATCGATGGCGGCGGCGAGACCGCGGCGCACGTCGACACCGAGCGCATTGACGGGCGGATTGTCGATCGTGACCAGCAGCACCTTGCCGCGCAGTTCGTGGGAGACGGGATTGGAAGCGGTGGAAGCAGCAGAAGAAGCGGTGTCGGATGCCATTGCCTTGTCTCCAGAGAGGAATTCGGGCGGCGCATGCACGGAGCGCCGATTATCGGATGTTCGTTCGATTGTGGGCTCGCCAAGCTTTATTGACAATCGCATAGCTTGTTGACAGACTGTCAAAATATCTTTGACAGTGGGCCGATTGTGGATGTCAATGCGCTGACCTTGCTGGTGGAGATCCTCGACGCGGGCAACCTGAGCGAGGCCGCCCGGCGCCTGAAGATGAGCCGGGCGAATGTCAGCTACCACCTCAACCACCTCGAAAAGTCGATCGGGCTGCAGCTCGTGCGGCGCACCACGCGACGCGTGGAGCCCACCGAGATCGGCCTCAAGCTCTACGAGCACGGGCGCGCGATACAGAATGCGCTTTTTGCCGCGCGCGAGTCTGTTTCGACGCTCGGCCAGAGCCTCCAGGGCCGTGTGCGGCTATCGGTGCCGAGCGGCTATGGTCAGCTCGTGATGTCCGACTGGCTGATCGAGTTCAAGCGGCGCTACCCCGGCATCGTGCTCGACGTGATGTTCGAAAACCGCGTGGAAGACCTGCTGCGCGACGAAGTCGACATCGCGGTGCGCGTGATGTCGGAGCCTCCGCAGAATCTCGTCGCGCGCGACATGGGGCCGGTGAAATACGTGGCGTGCGCTTCGGCGCAGTGGGCGAGCGAGCATGACATGCCGCAGCGGCTGGAGGATCTCGCCACCGCGCCCGTGATTACCGCGGCCGTGGTGGGCAGGCAGTTGCGCCTCGCCGGTTATCTGGGCGCGGAACGTCACGAGGTGCTGCTGGAGCCGTCGATTATTTCGGAGAACTTTCTGTTCTTGCGCCAGTCGATCCTGGCCGGGCTCGGTGTGGGCATCGTGCCCGACTACGTGGTGCACGACGACCTGCGCCGCGGCGAGGTCGTCACGTCGCTCGACGCGTGGCGGCTCAGCATCTTCGGCACGCACATGTACATGCTCTACATGCCGAACCGCCATCACACGCGGGCGGCGTCCACCTTCATCGAATTCGTGCTGGACGAGGCGCGCAAGACCGGGCGCGGTGCGGCAGCGGCCTGAAGTGCAGTGCAGCCGAGCGCTCAGGTACTCGGTGCATTATCGTTGTGTGTGCCTGCCGGGTCGTCGTCGGGCGCCTCGCAGGCACCCGTCATGGGCGGCCTGCCGCGCGTGGCGGGCGTGAGCGGCACGCGCTGCTGGATGCCCGCTTTCGCGAGCATGTGTGCGCTGATCGGTGCGGTGAGGAAGAGGAACGCGGGAATCAACAGCTCGTGCAAGCTGGCGAAGTTGTTGTGCGTGCTGAAATAGACCACCGACGCGAGCACCACGCCGCCCACGCCTAGCGTCGTCGATTTGGTCGGCCCGTGCAGGCGCATGAAGAAGTCGGGCAGGCGCGCCAGCCCAATTGCGCCGACCAGCATGAAGAGGCTGCCGAGCAGCAGCAGCACGCTCACGATGGCTTCGATGACGGTTTGCATGAGGCCCCTCCCGTCAGTTGAGTTCGATGATGTCGCCGCGCTGCAGGTACTTCGTCAGCGCAACGGTGCCGATAAAGCCCATGACGGCAATCAGCAGCGCGGTTTCGAAGAACAGCGTCGAGCGCAGGCTGATGCCGTACACGACGATCAGCGCGATGGCGTTGATGTTGAGCGTGTCGAGTGCGACGATGCGGTCGGGCAGCGACGGCCCGCGCACGAGACGCACGAGCGTGAGCAGAAAGGCAAGGCCCAGTATCGCGAACGAGACCGGAATGGCGATGGCTAGCATGCGAAGATCTCCATCAGCGGGGCTTCGTAACGGGTCTTGATCTGCGCGACGAGCGCGGCTTCGTCGTCGAGATCGAGCACGTGCACGATGAGGCGCGTGCGGTCGTCGGAGAGTTCGGCGCAGAGCGTGCCCGGCGAGAGCGACACGATGCTGATGAGCGCGGTGAGCGCGATTTCATGCGTGCTGTCGAGCGGCACCTCGATGAACGCGGGGCGCAGCTTGTCCGTGCGGCCGAGCACGAGCAGGGCCACTTCCACGTTCGCAACCACGATATCGACGAGCACGTGCAGCGCGAGGCGCACGAGCAGCCACGGGCGGCCGAAGTGGACGGGCCGCATCCACAGGCCCGCGCCGATCATGAACGAGATCACGCAGCCGAGCACCGCGCCGAGCAGGATGTTGCCGGGCGAAACGTCGTTCATCAGCAGCAGCCAGCAGACCAGCAGAATGATGCTGAGCCAGGGATGGGGGAAGAGCCGTTTCAGCATGGTCAGCTCCCGTTGCCCTGCGAGGGCGCTGCCGTGGCCGCGGGCAGGACCGCATGCACGTAGGCCGCGCGGTCGAGCAACTGCGCGGCGGTGGCGTCGAGATAATGCTTGAGGCCGCCTGCGCCGAGTGTCACGGCTACGACGCAGGCAAGGAGCAGCGTGCAGGCGGCCAGCTTCGCCGGCGTGCCGCGCGGTGCCGTATGCGGTGCGGCCGCGTAGGCCTGCGAAGCCGGAATGGCCCAGAAGATGCGCGTGCCGGTGCGGCTCAGCGCCACGATCAAAAGGAGGCTGGACAGCAGCACGGCGGGCCACAGCACGGCCGCTTGCGCGATGGGCGTGGCGGCCAGCACCATCGCCTTGCCGAGAAAGCCCGAGAGCGGCGGCAGGCCCGCTGCGCCCACGGCGGCGCCCAGATAGAGGAGCGCGGCCGGTGTGGCGGGCCACGGCGAGCGGGCGCGTCCGTTCGTGGCGGAAGCCTCGGTATCGTGATCGACGTCGGCGGCAGGCGAGATCGCAGGCGCCGTGGTGTCGTCGAGCGCAGCGTGCGAAGCCAGTTCGTCGGCCGCGGATTCCCGCGCTTCCGGCTCCAGCGTGTCGGCCAGCAGGAAGAGCGCCGCGGAACACAACGTAGTGCTGATGAGGTAGTACAGCAGCCCGCTCCATGCGGCCGCGCTTTGCATCGTGACCGCCGCGATCAGCAATCCCACCGAGACCAGCACCAGATAGGCCGTGGTGGTCTTGAGGCTCGATACCGCAAGCGCGCCCAGCGCGCCGAAGGCAATGGTGGCGATGGCGAGCCACCATGCCCAGTCGTGCATGAATGCATCGAGCAGGCCGCCGGAGCCCGAAAGGCCGGCCCCGCCGAATACGAGCGCATCGCAGCGAAGCATCGCATAGACCCCGACCTTCGTCATGATCGCGAAGAGTGCGGCCACCGGGCCGATCGCGCTGCGGTAGGCTTGCGGCAACCAGAACGAGAGTGGAAACACGGCTGCTTTCAGGCCGAACACGAGCATCAGCATGGCGCCCGCGAATTGCGCGAGCGGCAGCGAGGCGGCGTCCAGATGTGCGAGCCGCTCGCCCATATCGGCCATGTTGAGCGTGCCCGCCACGCCGTACAGCACGCCGAGGGCGATCAGAAAGAACGACGAGCCCACCAGGTTCAGCAACAGATAATGCAGCCCGTTGCGCACGCGGCGCTCGCCTCCGCCGTGGAGCAGCAACGCATAGGAAGCGATCAGCAGCAGTTCGAAGAACACGAACAGGTTGAAAAGATCGCCCGCGAGGAACGCACCGTTCAGACCCATCAGCTCGAACTGGAACAGCGCGCGGAAATAGCGTCCGCGCCGCGCGTCGGCGCTCGAGGTGCCGAGCAGGCAGCAGCACGCGAGCACGGCGGTGAGCAGCAGCATGAGCGCGCCCAGCCGGTCGAGCTGCAGCACGATGCCGAAGGGCGCAGGCCACGCGCCGAGCGCGTAGGTGGCGATCTCCCCGGTCGACGCGCGCGCCGCGAGAGCGATCGCAACGGGCAGGAGCGCGACGGTGGCGATCACATTGAGCGCGCGCTGCAGGCGCTTCGCGCGCACCGGCAGCGCGACGATGGCGCCCGCCGCGAAGAGCGGAATCAGGATGGGCAGGATGAGGCCGTGGTTCATTCGGCGGGGACCTCCCTGCCGTCCACGTGATCGCTGCCGGTCAGCGCGAGCGAGCGCAGCGCCAGCACGACGGTGAAGGCGGTCATGGCGAAGCCGATCACGATGGCCGTGAGCACGAGCGCCTGCGGCACCGGGTCGGCGTACTGGGCGCCGGCGGCGATCACGGGCGGCTTGCCCAGCGAGAGCCGGCCCATGCCGAGCAGGAACAGGTTCACGGCATACGAGAAAAGCGTGATCCCCAGGATCACGGGCAGCACGCGTGCGCACAGCAGCAGATAGAGGCCGCACGCGCACAGCACGCCGATCGTCACGGCAAAAGCGGCTTCCATCAGCTTTTCTCCACGGATTGCAGGTCTTTGTCTCGCGTGCCGAGGTGCGAGATGATCGTGAGCGTGGTGCCGACCACGGCGCAGAACACGCCCAGATCGAACAGCATGGCGGTGCTCAGTTCGATTTCGCCGATGACCGGCAGGTGCAGGTGCCCGAATGCGCTTGTGAGGAACGGCTGGCCGAAGGCGAGGCTGCCGAGGCCGGTCGCCGCCGCCACGAGGATGCCGATGCCGGCGAGCGCCCGGTAGTTGATGCGGATGCGCGATTCGGCCCACAGCACGCCGCTCGCCACGTATTGCAGCAGCAGCGCGACCGAAACGATGAGCGAGGCGATGAAGCCGCCGCCCGGCAGATTGTGGCCGCGCAGGAAGACGAACACGGCAACGAGCGTGGTGAGCGGCAGCATGAGGCGCGCGAGCAGCGAGAGCAGGAGCGGGTGCGACTGCGACGACCACGGCAGACCGCCCGGCCCGGTGGCGGGCGGGGGGAGCCTCAGTCCGCGCAGGAGCGCCTTGACGGCGAGCCCCGCCACCACGAGCACGCTGATCTCGACCATGGTGTCGAAGCCGCGGAAGTCCACGAGAATCACGTTCACGACGTTGTGGCCGCCGCTGCCCGGCAGCGCGTTGGCGAGGAAGAACGGCGCGATGCCTTCCGTGGCGGGCCGCGTCATCACGGCATAGGCCAGCACGGCCAGCAGCGTGCCGCCCGCAATCGCGAGCACGCCGTTGCGCACGCGCGCCGGCACGCTTTCGATCACGCGCTGCTCGTCGGGCAGGAAGTAGATGGCGAGCACGAGCAGCAGAATGGTGACGACTTCCACCGAGATCTGCGTGAGCGCGAGATCGGGCGCGGAGAAGCGTGCGAAGGCGAGCGTCACGAGCAGCCCGCAGGTGCTCAGCATGACGAGCGCGAAGAGCGTATGGGTGCGCACGCGCACGACGGCCAGCGCGAGGAGCGCGGTGAGCACGAGTCCGGTCAGCGTGATGGGGTCGAGTGGCGTGCGGGCGAGCGTGCCGCCGACGGGCGTGAAGGCGAGGAGCGCCGTGCCGGGCACGACGATCATCGCGGCCACCATCCACGAGAGATACGTGGGCAGCGAGCCGGTTTCGAACACGCGCACGACCGCGGCGGCCATCTGTTCGAGACGCTGCACGAAGCGGTCGAAGCCTTCGCTCGCGTTCATTTCGGAGAGCACGGAGCGGTGGCGGCGGAATGCGTCGCGGCGGAAGAAAAACAGCAGCGCACCGGCGGCGAACGACACCGCGCTCATGATGAGCGGCAGATTGAAGCCGTGCCAGATGCTGAGGCTATAGGCGGGGATCTTGCCGCCCAGCGCGAACCATGCCGCCGATTCGAGCATGCGCCCGATGGTCTGCTCCGGAAAGAGCCCGACCAGCAGACAGAGCACCACGAGAATTTCCACCGGCAGGCGCATGAAACGCGGCGGCTCGTGCGGCGGATACTGCGGCAGGTCGCGCGGCGTCGTGCCGTCCCAGAAGACGCCGTAGACGAAGCGCAGCGAGTAGGCCACCGAAAGCCCGGCCGCCACCACGGCGAGCGCCGGAATCACCCAGTTGAAGGCGCCGAAAAGCCCCTGCGCGAGCGTCTCGCCGAAGAACATTTCCTTGGAGAGGAAACCGTTGAGGAGCGGCACGCCCGCCATCGCCAGCGAGGCGACGCCCGCGAGCGCGGCGGTCCACGGCAGATAGCGGCGCAGGCCGCGCAGCATGCCCAGGTCGCGCGTGCCGGTCTCGTGGTCGATGATGCCCGCGGCCATGAAGAGCGACGCCTTGAAGACCGCGTGGTTGAACGTATGGAACAGCGCGGCCACGGTGGAGAGCTCGGTGTCGAGGCCGAACAGCAGCATGATGAGGCCGAGATGGCTGATCGTCGAATAGGCGAGCAGGCCCTTGAGGTCGCGCTGCACGAGCGCCATGGCCGCGCCGCCCGTGAGCGTGACGAGGCCCACGAGGCTCACGATGTAGAACCACCAGTCCGTGCCTTCGAGCACGGGGTAGAGCCGCGCGAGCAGGAACACGCCGGCCTTCACCATCGTCGCCGAATGGAGGTAGGCCGAAACGGGCGTGGGCGCCGACATGGCGTGCGGCAGCCAGAAGTGGAACGGGAACTGCGCCGACTTGGTGAAGGCCGCGAAGAGGAGCAGCAGCAGGATCGCCGGATAGAGCGGGTTCTGCTGCACCTTGCCGGCTTGCGCCAGCACGGTGGTGAGTTCGTAGCTGCCGCACACGTGGCCGAGCAGCAGCACGGCGCCAAGCAGCGCGAGGCCGCCCGCACCCGTGATCGTGAGAGCCATGCGCGCGCCGCGCCGCGCGTCGGGCCGCGAAGGCCAGAAGCCGATCAGCAGGAAGGAGACGAGGCTTGTCAGCTCCCAGAAGATCACGAGCAGCAGCAGATTGTTCGAGAGCACGAGGCCGAGCATCGCACCCATGAAGAGCAGCAGGAGCAGATAGAGGCGCGGCAGCGACTCGCTGCCCGCGAGGTAATAGCGCGCATAGATGAAGACCAGCAGGCCGATGGCGAGCACCAGCAGCGCGAACATGAACGAAAGGCCGTCGAGGCGCAGGCTCAGTGCGAGTCCGAGCTCCGGCACCCAGTCCTGGCGCCATTGCAGCACCCCGTAAGTGGCCATGCCTACCCGCTCGCTGGCCAGCAGCCCCAGGCCGAAGAGAGCCGCCGCGAAGGCGATCCAGGTCGTGAGCGGACGGGCGAGGCGCATCGCGAGCGCAACGAGCGCCGCGGCGGCAAACGGGAGAACGACGAGCCATCCCAACACCATGCGTGAGTCTCCGGTTGATCGCCTGCGTGATTGAAGGACGGGAGCGGGGCGGCGCCCCGGATGCCGGGGCGCCCTAGCACACGATCATAGCTGGAAACGGGGGCGGGGTTCATGCGCGTGGCATGAGTGGCGGCCTCGGGAGCGGGTTTTTCGGACCGGACCGGCCGTTTTTGCGGGCTGCATGGCCGCGGGTCTTACGTCATCGGGTTCAGGCGTGTCGTGAGCGGGCACATGCGTGTCAGGCACGGTAACGACGATGTCTCGCACGAATGACGTGCGGACTGGAGCGAGGGGCTACGGTGCCGGACCTGGTGAGGAATCCGATCGGTGCCTGAGCGGTGAATCCGCGCGACGGTTCATCGTGCGCGCGGGTCCGGGTTGAGCGAGAGGACTGGCGCGTTACATCGACCAGACGAAGGCCTCGTGGGTGCGGGTGGCCTTGCCGATTTCCACGGTGCGCTGCTGTGTCTTGCCGCCGTAGTGAGCGGTTACGACATAGCGGCCGTCCGGAATCGAAACGAGCATGAACGGGCCGCGCGCGTTTGCGTGCAGCAGGGTCTTGCCGTGCAGGTCGGCAATGGTCACGGGCACGTTGGCGAGATATTCGTTGCCGTTTGCCAGGGTGTGCTGCGCGAATTCGAGCGAGAGCGGGTAGCGCGGCATCGCTTCCTTGAATGCCGCCGACTGGTCGCTGCCGATGCCGCCCGAGAGATACGCAATATCGCCCGAGTGCTGGAGCGGCGGCAGGCGCGAGGCGCCGTCCGCGGGCGCCGTGAGTGCGGCGCTGCCGTTGTCCGCAGCGAAGGCGGCCGGTGTGCCGAACACGACAGCGAGCGCGAGTGCCGCGCCGATCCACGGGGTTGAGCGTGCTTTCATTTCGACCTCCATTGACGATGCGTGCAAACGTTTGCACGGCGCGATCGTGGCGCGTCGGCGAACGGCACGGATTCAGAGTAGGGCGTAGGGCTTAAACGTCGCTTAAAGCGCGTTCGAACCGTTCGACGCGACCTCGCTGGTTGCGTGCGCATCTATTTCTTTCAAAACCTAAAGAACGAAATCGCTTGGCCGATAACCATCCTGTTGGGCCGGGCCGCGAAGGCGATTTCCGAGGGAATCCTGCCAATCCGTCGCCTGCTGCATGCCTTGCCCTTCACCGCGTCCATCCGATTGCAAAAAGCACGACGAACAACACGCAATCGACGCGGCTTTCATCGTGAACCGGGTTCACGTCTATCCATCGCGCGACCGGTCGTCGATCGACACGTCGTGCGAGCCTGTTATGCGAGATCACAATGAGAAAAAAGCATTCAGCGGTACTGGTTTCCATGGCGGTTGCGTCCTTGTTTTCCGGTTGCGGAGGCGGCTCCAGCACGCCGTCGCTGCCGCCCGCCACCATTAGCGGCACTGCGGCCACCGGCGCGCCTGTCGCCAATGCGAGCCTTGCGCTCAACTGCGTGTCGGGGCAAGCGACGACCACGACTTCTGCCAGCGGAAGCTGGAGCGTTTCCACCGGGGGGCTGGTGTTGCCTTGCGTCGCGCGTGTCGCGACATCGACCGGCGAGGTGCTTCATTCCTATATCGAGCAGCCCGGCAATACCGACGTCACGCCCTTCACGGAACTCGTGACGGCCGGCATTGCCATGAGCACCGATACCGATACGTTCTTCAATACGTTCTCGTCGGCGTCGGCATCGCTTGCCTCGGCGCGTCTTGCGGATTCGGTCTCGAGCACCACGCAATTGCTGACGAACCTCGGGGTCAGCGCCGGGTCGCTGAATCTGCTCAATCAGTCGTTTCAGCCGGCGAACGGCGATGCGTATGACGATGCGCTGGAGCAACTGAAGACGCAGCTCGCCAGCACGAATACGAGCCTGACGACCGTGGCTCAGCGGGTGGTGAGCGGCAATGTGGGCCCAACCGGCGCCACGGGAGCGACGGGCGCTACGGGCTCGACCGGCACCACGGGCGCTGCGGGTGTGGCGGGGGCAACGGGGGCCACTGGCGCCGCCGGGGCGGACGGACTCACCGGTGCGACGGGCGCCACGGGGCCCGTGGGAGCCACCGGGCCGCAAGGCGTGCAGGGCGTTCAGGGCGTAACCGGAGCAACGGGCGTCACGGGGGCCGCTGGTGCCACGGGAGCGACCGGGTTAACCGGGCCGCAGGGCCTTCAGGGTGCCACGGGCGCAACAGGCGCCACCGGTGCCGTTGGCGTGACCGGTGCCATGGGCGCGACTGGGCCGCAGGGCGTGCAAGGCATTCAGGGCGTCACGGGAGTCACCGGCGCGACGGGGGCCGTAGGTGCGACCGGTGCGACGGGGCCGCAGGGTGCCACGGGCGCAACGGGTGCGACTGGCGTGACGGGCGCCATCGGCGCCGCAGGGGCCACGGGTGCAACGGGGCCGATCGGTGCAACGGGTGTCACCGGCGCGACTGGCGCGACCGGACCCACTGGCGCCACGGGTGCGCAGGGCATCCAGGGTATTCAGGGCGTGACGGGTGCCACCGGCGCCAACGGCCCGACGGGCGCTACAGGCGCTACGGGCCCGATCGGTGCAACGGGCGCAACAGGTCCGACCGCGTGCACGGTGGGCTCCGTCTGGCTGACGGCGGCCAATTCCACGGCCATTGCCCACATGACGAACTCGCTGCCGGCCAACGGCCAGTTCCTCTCCGAGACCACCTACGCGGAACTCTTCTCATTGATCGGCACCACGTACGGCGTGAGCGGCTCAACTTTCGAACTGCCCAATCTGACCGGCCTGGCTCCCGATCCCAACATGACCTACATGATCTGCGTGACCGGCATCGCGCCGAGCTAGGAGCGGCTTCCCACCCGGCAAGCGGGCCGCGCGTTGACATGCGGCCCGCTGCGCGCTTCACACCCTATAGTCCGAAGTACTGCCTGTTTCCCTCGATGCGCTGACGCTCCTCGGCGGGGAACAGGCGTTCATCGAGCAGTTTTCGCAGCGCAGCGCGTCCTTGCTCCACGGCGCCGGCATAGTAGGCGCTCACTGCCAGTTCGTCGAGCGAGCGCCACGCATACACCGAATCGTCGAGAAACAGGATATCGGCGGGACGCGGTATCAAAACCGCCTGCCCCGCAAACAGCCAGGCCAGCGCGAACTCGTTGCGCAACCGGTGATAACGGGCAAGCTGGTACAAAGGCTCCGCGCGTTGAGGACGCGCTTCCCATGCGCACAGGTAGGCATCCACGACCTCCTTGCGCGGTGCGCCGGTGGTCTCCAGTAGCGCGGCGGCCTGATACAGGCTGAACCAGCGTTCCTCCTCCCAGCCGCCCATGGCCGCGCGTTCGCGATAGCTGCGCAGGCCTTCCTCGAAGCGCCCGGCATCGCGGTAGCTCTGGGCGAGATAGAAACGGTAGCGCGCATTGAGCGGCTCGTCGCGCACGGCCCGCTCCAGCACCTCGATATCGCGCAGATAGGTATTGGCGTCGCGCGCCCGCGCGCCGTCCCTCGACACCACGATCGACGCACCGGGCAGCAGGTCCCACGCGTGTTCGCCGTCCTGGGTCAGATACTCGTGCAGCACGCCTTCCCAGCGCCAGGGCTGATGCGTCGCGACGAGGGCGTTGCGGTTGTAGCTCCAGTCGCCCAGCTTGCAGCGCAGTTGATAGCCGCCCAGATGCAGTTGCGGCCACCCGAATCCCGGCTCCGTTTCGAGGACTTCGTCCGCGTCGATGAAGAGCAGATAGTCCCCGTGGCGCCTTGCCAGTTCCAGGGCTTCGTTGCGATTGTGGGCAAAATCGCGCCACGGCCGTTCGTGCAGCACGCCCGGCGTACCGCTCATCGCCTCTTCGACGATAGCCTGTGTGCCGTCGCTCGATCCGGTATCGACGATCACCCAGCTGTCGATCCACGGCTTGACGCTCGTGAGGCACCGGGCGATGACCGGCGCCTCGTTCTTCACAATCATGTTCAAACAGATTCGCTTCATTGGGCCTCGCAGATGTCTCGCTCCTGGCGGCGTCGAATGCTGTGCGTTCGCGCGCGTTGGCGATGATAAGCTGCTTCGGCCCTTGCGGGAATGGTGGCGATCCGCATCGGCCAACCGCAGACGTCCGGATCAGGTTTCCGATACGCCCGCGGCGTTGACGGTTCGATAGCGTGTGGCGCGGGCATCGCCGGATATCGATTCGGAGTGCTGCATGAATGCACCCTCTGCGGGATCGTCGATTCGTGCGTGGCGTTCAGCCGGCGGCGGCGTGGCGCCAGTTGCCGTGAAAGCCCGCCGGCACGCGGTGAGAAAGATGCGCGAGCGCAACCGGGCCGGCGCCGAGGTCGGTGGCGTCGAGCACCGCGAGGTCGCTGCGGTTTTCCTTGCCGCGCCAGACGACCGTGAGCAGCCAGCCGTCGCCTTCCGGCGCGCCGGCATGGCGCTCGACGAAGATCGGTTCGCTGCAGTAGTCGCCGATGTCGGGCAGCCACTCGGCGGTGCGGCCGCGGGCCAGGTCGATGTGCGCGAGGCCCGCGCGCGCAGGGTCGCCCTTCGCGCCGTCCGTGACGGGCGCGCTCAGGAAATAGCCATGCCGGTAGGGCGACATGGCGTAGCGTTCGTCGAGACGCGGAAATTCGCCCGGGCGGTCGTCCAGCCGTTCTTCCCCGACGCGGCCCGGATTGTCCAGGTCCAGGGTCCAGCGCACGAGCCGGGCGTCCGGCGAATCCTCGCTGACCGGCGTGCCGTCGGGGCGCGGAAAGAGCGGCGCCGTGTCGTATTTCATCACGTCGCAGACAATGCGCCTGCCGTCGTCGAATGCGTTCATGACGTGGAATACGTAGCATGGATCGGCGGTGAACCAGCGCACGTCGGCGGCGCTGCCGTCGCGCGGCAGGATGCCGATATGCGTGCCTTTTTCCGGCTCCCACGCATAGGGCGGCCGTCCGCTCCTTGCCCGCTCCATCGATCCCGTGAGCGGGAACACCGGAAAGATGACGTGCGTGCGTGTGACGGCGAAGTCGTGAACCATGCTCGGAAACGGCCCTTCGACAGGCACGCTACGCCGCAGCGTGCCGTCGCGATCGGCGATGTGCAGCATGAGGTCGCGCGTGAACGGGCCGCGTGCGGCATACGCGAAGAAAACCAGTTCGCCGGTCACGGGATCGTATTTGGGATGCGCCGTCATCGCGCCCGGCAGCTTGCCGTCGTAGCGATGGTAGCCGCGCGCGGCGAGCGTGGCCGGGTCCACCTCGAAGGGCGCATGGGCTTCTTCGAGCGCCAGCAGCCGGTTGCCGTGCCAGACGACGTTGGTGTTGGCCACGGTGGAATTGAGCTCGAGCAGCGCCGGGTCGGTCAGGTGACGGTTCATCAGGCCGCCCGACATGCCTTCTCCGTTGGCATGTTCCATTTGCCATTTCGGCGTGCGCACCCAGCGGTTGAGGTAGGACACGCGTCCGTCTTCGATATGAAACGCGTGCAGCATGCCGTCGCCCGAAAACCAGTGATACGGGCCGCGCGGCGCGAACTGCGGATTCGGTCCGTTGCGGTAGAGCGTGCCGCGCAGTCCCTGCGGGATCGCGCCGGTGACGGGCAGATTGGGCGCGTCGCATTCCATGTGCAGCGGTGCGTAGTAGCCGTTGAGAAACGGCTCGTGGGTCGGGAAAGGCAAAGACACCGTAATCTCCTTGTGACGCGGGATTGATCTGCTGCGTTTGGTCGTCGAGCGCGCGATGCGCGTCTTGCTGCATGTGCGGTTCCGCGTCCGGTTCCGTGCCTGGAGCCAGCGCATTCCGGTAGTACAACCAGGTATTCAGGCGCGCGCTACGACGTCGATCCAGAAGAAAGCGTTCTCGTGGACCGTCATCTTGCCGTACAGATGCGTGGTGTCGTGAACAAAGGCGGATTGATGCAGCGTCACGTCGGGTCCGAATACGGCCATGCCGCTCTCCTCATGCTGATGCTCCGGATCAACTGGGTCCACCGTATGTTTCCAATGGAAAGATTTTGACTTGGGCGCCGAACGTGGTCAAGATATTTTTCCATTGGACAAATCAATCGCGCAGTCGAAGTCAATCATGCAGAAGAAGATCAGGGCAGGGAGCGCGGCGGCAGGCCAGCCGGGCGGCAGCGAAAAGGAGCCGGCGCCGGCCCGGCGTTACCACCACGGTTCGCTGCCCGAGGCGCTGTTGCAGGCAGCGGAAATCGTGCTGCGCCGCGATGGCCTGCGCGGCCTCACGCTGCGCGCGATCGCGCGCGAAGCGGGGGTATCGCACACGGCGCCCCAGCATCATTTCGGCGATACGACGGGCGTGCTGAGCGAACTGGCCGCGAGCGGCCACCGCAGGCTGGCCGCCTCGATGGTCGATCATGCGCGGGGCGTGCCGCCGGGCGTCGAGCGCAGCAGGGCCACCGCGCGAGGCTATATCGACTTTGCGTTGAATAATCCGGATCTGTTTCGCCTGATGTCGCGCAACGAGCTGCTCGATGTCGACCGGCCGTCGCTGGTCGAGGCGCGGCGGCTGTCCGGGCGCGAGCTGGGCGATGTGGTGGGCGGCACACCGGGTTCGTCGTCGCATGACGCGTTTGCTGCGCTCAGCGGCCCGCAGGCAGTGGCGATGACTGCGGTCTGGGCCTACGTGCATGGCCTCGCCACGCTGCTCATCGACAACCGCCTCACGCGCATTGCCGCGGCCAGCGATGCCTTTGAGGATCCGCGCGAGCTGGTCGACGCCGTGATCGCGCAGTGCGGCATTGCAGTGCCGGTTCCGGCGGCCGAGCCGGAATAAGCGGCCGGCGGGCGGCTGCTATGCTGGGAGTTTTCATCACCCGCTCTTCGTCCATGACCACGATCCGGGCGCTCGCCGCCGCCGATGCAGACCGCTTCAAAGCCCTGCGTCTCCTTGCCATCGAGACGTCCCCCACCGCCGTCTGGCCCACGCGCGAGGAAGAGGCGAGCCGCTCGATCGACGAAGTCGCGGCACGCATCCGGACGACTTCGAACCAGTCCGTCTTCGGCGCTTTTGCCGGCGAGGCGCTTGTGGGGATCGCCGGCGTGCGTCGGGAGCCGTTCGCCCAGGTGCGCCACAAAGCCACGATCTGGGGCGTATTCGTCGATCCGTCGCATCGCCGCAAGGGCATTGCGCAGGACCTGCTGGCCGCTGCCGCCGGGCATGCCGACGAGCAATGGGGCAGCGCCCAGCTCATGCTCTGCGTGAATGCAGAAAACGCCGCCGCGAAGGGTCTGTACGCTTCGCTCGGTTTCCGGACCTTTGGCGTGGAGCCGCGTGCCATTTGCGTTGACGGTCGCTTTTACGACGAGGAGCATATGTGCAAGCCGCTGCGTTGAAGCGCCCCGACTAGCCGGCACGAGAGACAAGAGGAGAACGCGGCATGGAAGACCCTGCAGCGCGCATCGAATCGCTGAGCGCCGTGACGCTGACCGTCCGGGACGTCGCGCATTCCGTGCGCTTTTACGCCTCGCTGGGTTTCCGGCAGCGCCCGGGGCCGGCGGTGCCGGGTTTTGCGTCGTTCGCGCTGGGCGAGGCGTCGCCCGCGTACCTGAACCTGCTCGAAGGCGGCCACGGCGAGGTGGCGGGCTGGGGCCGCGTGATTTTCTACGTCGCCGACGTGGACGCGTTCTATCGCGCGACGCTGGCGGCGGGCCACAGGCCCGAATTCGCGCCGCGCGACGCGCCCTGGGGCGAGCGTTATTTCCATCTGGTCGACCCGGATGGCCATGAACTGAGCTTTGCGAAACTGTTGGGATGAGCGCCGGGACACCGTCCGGGCGCGCCGGAATCGACGCGTTTGAAATACGAATGACACCCACCGCGCCGATAGTGCTGGGATATCGTTGCCGCGAAGGCGATGCGGATTGCCATTTGATCGACACAGGAGAGTCGCCATGAACGAAATCGACCGCGAACTGGAAGCCGAGCGGGATCGCCGCCGCCGGCTCGACGAAGAGCTGATCGATGCTTACGACGAAGAGCTCGAAATGGAGGTGGACGACCACCTTCACGGTACGGGTCTCGAGATCGGCGACGATGCACGCGCACTGCGCCGCGTCTATTTCCGCGAGCTGATCCGCCTGCAGGGCGAGCTCGTCAAGCTGCAGGACTGGATCGTGAGCACGGGCCACCGGATGGTGGTGATCTTCGAAGGCCGCGACGCGGCGGGCAAGGGCGGGGTCATCAAGCGCATCACGCAGCGCCTGAACCCGCGCATGTGCCGCGTGGCCGCGCTGCCCGCGCCGAGCAACCGCGAGCGCACGCAGTGGTATTTCCAGCGCTATGTGCAGCATCTGCCGGCCGGCGGCGAAATGGTGCTGTTCGACCGTAGCTGGTACAACCGCGCGGGCGTGGAGCGCGTGATGAACTTCTGCACCGACGACGAGTACGAGGAGTTCTTCCGCTCGGTGCCCGAGTTCGAGAAGATGCTCGTGCGCAGCGGCATCCAGATCGTCAAGTACTGGTTCTCCATCACCGACGACGAGCAGGAAGTCCGCTTCCAGAGCCGCATCGACGATCCGCTCAAGCAGTGGAAGCTCTCGCCGATGGACCTCGAAAGCCGCCGCCGCTGGGAAGCGTACACGCAGGCGAAGGAAGTGATGCTGCAGCGCTCGAATATTCCCGAGGCGCCGTGGTGGGTCGTGCAAGGCGTGGACAAGAAGCGCGCGCGCCTGAACTGTATCCATCACCTGCTGAGCCAGGTGCCGTATCACGAGATCGAGCATCCGCAGGTCATGCTGCCCGCGCGCGAGCATCATCCCGATTACATCCGCCAGCCGGTGCCGGGCGAGATGGTCGTGCCGGATATTTACTGATGGGGTGGTAGTGCACACGCCGTAACCGGCACGAACGAAAACGCCGCGCTCCGATGAGGAGCGCGGCGTTGTTTATTGCGGCTTGTACGGTGTCGTGCGGTGTACTCAGAACACGTGGCGGAACACCCAATACAGCAGGCCCGACAGCGCGATCGAAGCCGGCAGCGTGAGCACCCACGCGAGAATGAGGCTGCGCACCGTGTTCCATTGCAGGCCCGAACCGTTTGCCGCCATCGTGCCCGCCACGCCCGAGGCGAGCACGTGCGTCGTGGAGACGGGCAAGCCGTACACGTCGGCCATGCCGATGGTCACCATCGCCACCACTTCGGCCGAGGCGCCCTGGCCGTAGGTGAGGTGCTGCTTGCCGATGCGCTCGCCCACCGTCACGACGATGCGCTTCCAGCCCACCATGGTGCCGAGGCCGAGTGCGATCGCCACCGCCACTTTCACCCAGGTCGGGATGAACTTGGTGGCGTGATCGGTCTGAGTGCGGAAATTTTCGATCGCCTTGGCGTCGGCGGGCGCGAAGGCGGGCTGCTTGCTCTTCTGCATCAGCCGGATCGCTTCAGAGGTCAGATACATGTTGTTGCGCACGTTATCCACGACCGACTGCGGCACGTTCGACATCGAGCCGAAGCCGCCCACCTGCTCGCCCACCTGGTTCGAGAGTGCGGCGAGCGCGGGCACGGTTTGCGGCGTGAGCGTGCGCGAGCTCACGTAGCGCTCGACTTCGGCACGCGGCTCGGCGGGCGCGGCCGCGCCGTTCGCATACTGGTTGAGCGAGCGCGCGGCCTGCTGGGCCACGGCGAGGTAAGTCTGCGTTTCGGCGGGCGTGACCGCCTTGTTGAGGGCGTAGGCCGTGGGCACCGTGCCGATCAGGATCAGCATGATGAGGCCCATGCCCTTCTGGCCGTCGTTCGAGCCGTGCGCGAACGAAACGCCCGTGCAGGTGAGGATGAGCAGCGAGCGGATCCAGAACGGCGGCGGCTCGTCCCCCTTGGGTTCGGCATAGAGCTCGGGCACGCGCACGACCGCCTTCAGCACGATCAGCAGGAGGCCCGAGAGCAGGAAGCCCACGATCGGCGAAAACAGCAGCGACTTGCCCACGCCGATCGCCTGGCTCCAGTCCACGCCGCTCGTGCCGGAGCTGCCGTGCATCAGCTGGTTCATGAGCCCCACGCCGATGATCGAGCCCACGAGCGTGTGCGAGCTGGACGAGGGCAGGCCGAAATACCACGTGCCGAGGTTCCAGATGATCGCGGCGATGAGGAGCGCGAACACCATGGCGAAGCCCGCGCTGCTGCCCACCTGCAGGATGAGCTCGACGGGCAGCAACTGAAGGATGCCGAACGCCACCGCGCCGGTGGAGGTCAGCACGCCGAGGAAATTCCATCCGCCCGACCAGATCACGGCGAGGTTGGGCGAAAGCGAGTGCGTGTAGATGACGGTGGCCACGGCATTCGCGGTATCGTGGAAACCGTTGACGAACTCGAAGCCCAGCGCGATCACGAGCGCGATGCCGAGCAGCACCCAGGGCAGCACGGAACTCTGGTGGATGGGCGACAGGTCGTCGGAAAGATGCATGCCCACATAGACCGCGCCGATGGCGATAACCGCAATGAAGGCGAGCGTGCTCACGCTGCGCCCGCGCGTTTCGGTAGCGCCGCCCGGCGGCGGAGTGAGGGAAATATCCGGCATGGCCCGCATGCTCCTCTGTCTGTATAAAAAAAACGCAAATGCAACGTCCCGATGTTGGCTTGCGGGCGTGTCGGCTTGATGACAGTTCCGTGCAAGCTTTGGCCCCCAATTGACAAAAATAGCGAGAATGGGAGCGCTTGCGGTATAGGCTGGATGGACAGCAATCATCAGACGTTTGCGGCATTACGAACCGTTATGAACCAGGGAGGATGGCGCCAGTGCCACGACGGGTTCTCTCGCTCAGTCATCGCGCGCGCCGGTGGCTCTTTGCGCGCGGCAAGCACGCGACGCGCTTCATCGGCAACTATCCGTTTTTCGCCGGTCTCGCGGGCACGCTCGTCGCCACCGTGATGGCGGGCGTGACGTTTGCCGCCATCTACAGCGGGCGCGCGGAAGAGCTGCGTCATGCGGCGGAGAATTCGCGCAACATCGTGCGGATCGTCAGCAGCGATATCGCGCGCAACGTCGAGCTTTACGACCTCGCGCTGCAGGCCGTGGTGACGGGCGCCCAGCAGCCGCTCACCTGGCAGTTGCCCGAAGCGCTGCGCCAGCAGGTGCTGTTCAACCGGGCGACGGCGGCTTCGTCGCTCGGCGGCGCGTATGTGATCGGCGCCGACGGTTACGTGCTGGCGTCGCAGAGCAGCGACTCGGCGATCGGCATTCCGGCTTCCGACCGCGAGTACTTTCTCGCCCAAGAGCGCAGCCCCGACACCGGCCTCTTCATTTCGAAGCCCTATCGCTCGCGCCTGCGCGACGGCGGCCTCACCGTGGGGCTCTCGCGGCGCATCGACGGGCGCGAAGGGCGGTTTGCCGGCGTCGCGCTGCTCGGCGTGCGGATCGAATACTTCGATCACCTGCTGGAGCGCATCGACGTGGGCCGCCACGGCGGCGTGTTCATCATGATGCAGGACGGCACGATGATCGCGAGCAAGCCGCAGGGCCCGCGTGGGCCGGGCGCGAGCTACGCCGATTCATCCAGTTTCGAGAGAATGGAGAAGCAGCCCTCGGGCACCTACACCGGGCGCTCGCGCCTCGACGGCAGGGAGCACATCTTTACCTGGGAACACGTGGGGACGACCCCGCTGATCGTGGCCATCGCGCCCGCCGTGGACGACGTGCTCGCGCCCTGGCGGCGGCGCGCGTCGTTTGTCATCGCGATGACGGCGCTCTTCGGCGGCGCGTGGGTGGTCGTCTCGTGGGTGCTGGCCTTCGCGCTGCGCGACAAGGTGGTTGCGGAAGGGGAATTGATGCGGCTCGCCGTGACCGATCCGCTCACGGGCCTCGCCAACCGCCGCGCGCTGGACCGGCGCCTTGTGTCCGAATGGCAGCGCGCGGTGCGCGAGCGCGAGCCGCTTGCGGTGCTGTTCTTCGACATCGACCACTTCAAGCGTTTCAACGACACCTATGGTCACGCGGCGGGCGACGAAGTGCTCACGCTCGTGGCCGAGCGCATTGCCGCGGGCACGCGGCGCGCGTCGGACATGGCCGCGCGCTACGGCGGCGAGGAGTTCACCGTGGTGCTGCCCAACACCGGGCTCGCGAGCGCCGTGAAGATCGCGGAGAAGATCCGCAAGCGGATCGAGGCGACCAACCTCGCGCACGACGGCTCGAGCTTTGGCCGCGTCACGGTGAGCGTGGGCTGCACGAGCTGCAACCCGCCGCAGGGCGGCAGCGCGGCGAAGCTGCTCGCCGCCGCGGACCACCTGCTCTACGACGCCAAGGAAGGCGGCCGCAACCAGGTGAAGGCGCAACAGTGGAACGGGGACGGCGTCGAGCCGGCCGAGGCGGGGCCGCCGGCCGCCTCCTGAGCGGGCTCAGGGCGGCGGCACGGCGGGCGACGATCTTCCGGAGCCGGGTTGAGAGGATCGGGGAGGTTCAACCCGCGTCCGGTTCGGGGAGCGGAGCCCGGGGCACGGCCGCCCGGGCGTTCCGGTCAGCGTGCCGATTTCGACAGGCGATGGCCGAGACCGAGGTTCGAAACGATTTGCCAGGTATAGACGCGCGAGTAGTGCACGCCGAACTGGCGGCCGATCAGCTCGCGCACGCGGCTGTTGGTCCAGGCATCGCTCGGGAAGCCGTGATCGCGCGCGGAGCCGTGCAGTGCGCTGGCGATCCAGATGAGCGCGGCCTGGTCGAGCACGGAGGGCCGGCCGCCCACGCTCATCTGCTTGAGCGCGGCGAGGCCCCCGTCTTCGACGATGGATTTGTAGCGGCGCACCGTCTGGGCGGAGAGGTGCAGGGAGTCTGCGACACTATTCACCGTTGCGCCTTCGATCAGCATCTGGCCAGCGGCCATTCTTCTCGTGACGCTTGGCAAGTTCTCGGTTCGGGTAAGCATTTGATCACTCGTCGACGAAAGATTCCGGGAGTGCGGCATGGCGGATATGCCGCTCCTGTCGATCCGGGCGGGCGCCTCATCGGATGCCTTGGCGCTTGCCGGGTCACATGCACAGCTGTCAACCCTGGTTCCTGCATGCGGGTCTTGTCGCTTGCCACGGCCTTGCGCCGGCGATAGTGACGCCTGGCCTGTAGCGGACGGCGAAGTGCGCGCTCTTCGGGGGAGCGCGTGTTTTGCGAAACGCGATCACGTTCCGCAACGAATATTAATAATTGTTTTTGTAGGGAATGTGTATAGCGCGGAAAAAAATAGTCTGCTTGACTTGCTCGATATCGTGGACTATCGGAAAAAATGAAACGACTGCGAAATCCTCAACAATGCGCATGAGCATTGCGTATTTCGTTTTTACCGATCGAGGCTTGCGGGCAGGGCCGATTGGCCGGTTTTCATGGGCGGTTTTATGTGCATATTTCATTTTGCGGCTGGCATCCCGCATTTCATCTGCGCTTTTCATCCGCCCATTTGTTCTGATTAATTGTCGTGCTGCGGCAAAACGGGCGGTTGGCGCGACGCGCCAACCCGCGCTAATCGACCCGGTTGCGGTCGCGCACGAGAATCGACACATACACCGTGGTCGAGACGATGATGACCAACACGCCGGTGATCACCATTTTGTTGTCGAACTGAACGAGTCCGAAGACGGCGATGGCGATGCCGGCGGCGGACCCTAGCGTGCCGATGGCCGCGACGAGGATGCGCAGCTTGCTCCACACGCGATGGCGCCGTTCGGGGCCGGCGCCTTCCCTGAGTCGGTCGAATATCATGGGCGGCCTTTCCAGATGAGCCAGGGGAACCAGCAGCGGCCCTGGCGATGGGCGAAACACCCCAGCGGGTGCGATGCAGCCTGCGTGCCTTCGATCAATCGATTATATCGGCCGCGCGACGGCGTGCTTTCTGGGTGCGCTCCGGCCGGGACGGAAGTTTTTGCGAAGTTCGGGCGGCATTTAAGTTTGCCTTAATTTTGCATCGCCATGATGGAGTCGTCGGGTCGATTCGATAGTTCGATTCGCGGTTGTTCTTCACGTCCCCTGTTGGGCCGCCGATTTTATCGGCGGCTTTTTTTTCGCCCTGCGTCAGCGCGGGCATTCCGTGCGCGCGCATCGATCGCCGCGTCTTCTGCTCGCGTTTCAGTCGTGCTTCGGGAAACCGGCGCGGCCCTGGGTGAGATCCCGAAGGGTGTCGCGGGCCGCATCGGCTGCGGTGGCGGGGAGTTCGACCGTCAGGCGCACGGTCATGGTGTAGGCACTGTCCACCAGCGTTGCCTGCGTTTGCTCGATCCAGTGGCGCACGCGCGTTTCGTCGGGATAACCCACCTCGACGGTCAGGCGCGCGAGGGCAATGCGCTCGATCCGTGTGGCGCCCTGCAGGGCGCTGGCGATGGCGTCGGTATAGGCGCGCACGAGGCCGCCCGCGCCCAGCTTCACTCCGCCGTAATAGCGCACGACAGCGGCCAGCACGCCGTCCAGATCGTGATGGCGAAGCACTTCGAGTATAGGCCGCCCGGCAGTGCCGGAAGGTTCGCCGTCGTCGGACATGCCGGACTGGCCGCCCGCGAGCAGCGCCCAGCACACATGCGTCGCCGTGGGATGCGCCTCGCGCAGCAGGCGCAGTTCGGCCATGGCGGCCTCGCGGCCGGCAACCGGAATGGCATGCGCGATGAATCGGCTCTTGCGGATTTCGAGTTCCGCGCTGACGGGGGTGGCAAGCGTGAAGGTGGGCAAGACAGGCGGGGCGGCACAGACTAAACCGCCATGTTAACCGATGTGGCTAGAGAACCGGCCAGCGATCCGGCCAAGGGCCAGCAGCACGTCCGGCCCCAAATTTTGCCAGTTTTTGTAATGGATACTTGCGGGTTCTGGTAATGACGCACCGGCCTCGAGGCCCGATAATGCGTCACGTGACGGGTCTAGCTCTGGCTGGGGCGAAGCCGAACTCCTCATTCGGTGATCCGTCATTTCCTTTCTTTCTGCTCGTTGCGCCTGCGTTCGATACGCCGCAGCGACGCTTTCCGGCAGTTTCCCGGTTGTGCCAACAGACAAAAAAATCCCCGGTCAGGACTTCTCCAATGACCGGGGGTTCATAAGGCTCGCCTGTTCTCAAGAGGCGATTCAACCTTACGCCCGCCAAAATCAAACGGCAATGTGAAAATAAAAGTTCGTGCCCGGAAGCGAAAAAAGCCCCGGGCGTTGCCGGCCGGGGCGAATGAGAATACACCGTGCGCTCCGGGGAACGAAACGCAGGGATAAGTTACCTGCCCGCCTGCCCGGAGGCAATGGCTCACACATTACTTGCAATTACTTGCGATGGCCTTTCCGGCGGGGCGCGATGCCTGCTGGATCGGGTATTCGCGATTGCATCCGGTGCGGCGGGCGAATCGTACGGACAGCGAATCAAATTATCTGATATCCCGAAGCGACTCTGGAATGGCGCTGGTGCACCGCGCGCCGGAAATGCCGGTAAACGCGCGAGGCCGGTTTCCCTTGCGGAAAACCGGCCTCGTCGCGAGCCGCCGTCATGCGTGACGGCGGATTGCCGAACCGATCAATAGTGCGGCGGGGGCGGACGGTGATCGTCGTGCCAGCCCGGGGGGCCCGGATCGTGCGGATGATGGTGCATCCAGTCGTCGTGGGCCCAGTAGCGATGGCCGTCCCAGTAGCGGTCGCCATGCCAGCCGATGGTGACGTGAACGTCCACCGGGATCATCTGCGGAGCGCCGTACTGCGGCTGCGAATCGGCACGCAATGCGAACGGTGCGGACTGCGCGAAGGCGCTCGTCGCGCCCATCAGCGCGCCACCGGCGATCAGGGCCGCGGCCATGGCGCGAGCGGGGGTCTTCCAGCTCTTCATGTTCATTTCGTTCCTCCTCTAGGTTGCGTTGTGGCAGCGCGGCGTGAGATGCCTTGCCGTCACCCACGAATCGAGCTTATAGGCCGGGAGGCGACCCATACGTGAGCACTTGTAAGCGTAAATTTCAGTGCGAAACGGCTGAAGAAAGGGCCAACCTGACAATCGGCCCTTGATGCGGAAAGGATAAAGCAGTGAACTTGACAGTTTCCGCTCGCGCTTAATGGGGTCGAGTTGTCAACTCACGTTACATTCGCGGGCCGTGCAGGGGGGCCGAGTTTCACGACGGACGCTTTGCGGCCGTGGCCCCGCTCAAATCGATCGCGCTTTGCGAGCCCACCTTCGCACGCAACTCGTATTTCTGGATCTTGCCCGTGGCCGTGCGCGGCAGTTCGCCGAATTGCACGACGCGCGGCACCTTGTAGTGCGCGAGAAACTGGCGGCAGTGCGCGATGATTTCTTCGGCGGTCGCATTCGCACCCGGGCGCAGTTCGACGAACGCGCACGGCACTTCGCCCCATTTCGCATCGGGCATGGCCACCACGGCCGCGAGCGCGACGGCCGGGTGCCGGTACAGCGTATCTTCCACCTCGATGCTCGAAATGTTCTCGCCGCCCGAAATGATGACGTCCTTGCTGCGGTCGGTGATGCGCACGTAGCCATCGGGCGTCATCACGCCGAGGTCGCCGGTATGGAACCAGCCGCCGCGGAACGCGTCTTCGGTCGCGCGTTCGTTCTTCAGGTAGCCCTTCATGCAGATGTTGCCGCGGAACATGATTTCGCCGAGCGTCTGGCCGTCGTTGGGCACCGGCTCCATGGTCTCGGCGTCGCGTACGGAAAGGCCGCTTTGCAGGTGATAGCGCACGCCCTGGCGTGCGGCGAGGCGCGCCTGCTCGTCGGCGTCGAGCGATTTCCAGTGCTCCTGCACGGCGCACACCGCGGCGGGGCCGTAGACCTCGGTGAGTCCATAGACGTGCGTGAGCTCGACGCCGATGGCCTGCATCTTCGCGATCACGGCCGGCGCGGGCGGTGCGCCCGCCACCATCGTGCGCACCGTATGCGCGATGCCCTCGCGGTATTCGGCGGGCGCATCGGCGAGCGCGGCCTGCACGATGGGCGCGCCGCAGTAGTGGGTGATGCCTTCGCGGCGGATCAGGTCGAACACGAGCTTCGCGTCGAACTTGCGCAGGCACACGTTCACGCCCGCGCGCGCCGCGACGGTCCACGCGAAGCACCAGCCGTTGCAGTGAAAGAGCGGCAGCGTCCAGAGATACACCGCGTGCTTCGGCATGTCCCATTCGAGGATGTTGCTGACCGCGGTCACGCACGCGCCGCGATGGTGATAGACGACGCCCTTGGGGTCGCCCGTCGTGCCCGAGGTGTAGTTGAGCGCGATGGCGTCCCATTCGCTGGCGGGCGGGATCCATTCGAACGCGGGATCGCCGCCTTCGAGGAAGGTTTCGTAGTCGATGGCGTTTGGGAAGTACCCGGGGTCGGCCGGCGCGATGTCGGCCACGCTGATGATTTTCAGGCCGGGGATCTCCAGCGCCGCGCGCTGGGCGAGCGCCGCGTATTCGGTATCGACGATGAGCGCTTTTGCCTCGCCATGGCGCAGCATGAACAGCATGGTCGCGGCGTCGAGCCGCGTGTTCAGCGTGTTGAGCACGGCCCCCGCCATCGGCACGCCGAAGTGCGCTTCGACCATCGCGGGGATGTTGGGCAACAGCGCCGCTACCGTGTCGCCGCGGCCAATTCCGGCGTGGGCGAGCGCGCTGGCGAGCCGGCGCGTGCGCGCGTAGGTCTCGCGCCAGGTGCGGCGCACGTCGCCATGAACGACCGCGAGGCGCTCGCCGTACACTTCGGCCGCGCGCACGATGAAGTCGATCGGAGTGAGCGGCACGTAGTTGGCGTCGCGTTGTTCGAGGCCGGCTTCGTAGGGGTGCGCCATGGCGTTGTCTCCTTGAGTCCTGTTCACGACGACGACTTCGGCGCCTGCCGTCTGCCGTGTGTCCGTCGCTGTCTTTGTCGGTATGATGCGCGCTATCGTGGCAGGACCGCGCGCTTTAGTCTGTCGCCGGCGCGACAGAGCGGCCCGCCATTTCCCTTCCCGTGAGAGTGTGCGCGATGACGCAGTTCACTATACCGCCGGGCGGCGAAGTCTCTGGCGAGGCTGGCCGTCCCGTGTCCCGCATCGACGCTGCCGACCCGGCGCGCCTCGCGGCTCTCTTCGCGCGCTGCGCCTGGTTCCGCGCGCTCGCGCCGGAGCATCGCGCGTGGGTGCTGGCCGATTCGCACGCGCAGACGTATGCGCCGGGCGCGATCGTGGCCGCGCGCGAGGCCCCCTCGCTGCACTGGCTGGGCGTCAGCGCGGGTCTCGTGAAGCTCGCGATCTTCAACGCTTCGGGGCGGGGCTGCACGTTCTCGGGCGTGCCGCACGGCGGCTGGTTCGGCGAGGGCAGCGTGATCAAGCGCGAGCCGCGCAAGTACGACGTGATCGCACTTCAGCCCTCGCTCGTGATGGCGGTGCCCGCCGATACGTTTCACCGGCTGATGGACTGCAGCCTGCCGTTCAACCGCTTCGTGATCCATCAGTTGAACAACCGCATGGGCGAGTTTATCGGCCTGATCCAGAACAGCCGTCTGCTCGATATCGACGCGCGGGTGGCGCAATCGCTCGCGCAAATGTTCAATCCCGACCTCTATCCCGAGACCGGCAGCGCACTGGAGATCTCGCAGGAGGAGATC
The DNA here is from genome assembly GCF_905220215.1 of Paraburkholderia sp. J12. Classification (NCBI taxonomy): domain Bacteria; kingdom Pseudomonadati; phylum Pseudomonadota; class Betaproteobacteria; order Burkholderiales; family Burkholderiaceae; genus Paraburkholderia; species Paraburkholderia sp. J12. Next base: position 170,590 of record NZ_CAJMZC010000003.1, on the reverse strand, counting down.
GGCATGCTGGCGGGCGCCTCGCGGCAGCGGGTCAACCAGGCGTTGCAGGCGCTCGAGAAAGCGGGGCTCGTCACGCTTTCGTACAACCGCGTGGACGTGCTCGACCTGGACGGCTTGCGGGCCTACGGGCGCGATCAGCTCTGAGTCCGCTGCGCGCCCGTTACCACTCGCCTCTCCTCCCAGTGTTGCGCGGATTGGAAGGGACTCCTCCGGCGCGGGCGGTTTTTGGGGCCGGCCATCCTGCGTAAGCTTTGTGCATCGACTCGTGCGCCGCTTGCGGCCTTCGGTCCGCGGCACGGGTCTCGTTCATTCGTAAGGAGAGCAAAATGAAGCGCCCCATGCTATGCGCGGCACTGGTTTCGATGATGGCCGTGATCCCCGCGATGTCGTTTGCCCAGACCGCCGGCAACGGCCCGCTGACGCGAGCGCAGGTGATGCAGGAGATCGTCGATCTGGAGTCGGTGGGGTACAACCCGGCGCACGTGAACGACGCCACCTATCCGGAGGAAACGCAGGCGGCGATGCAGCGTCTGGCCGCAAAGCGCGCCAACGACACGCGTCTTGCGCAGGAGCGGCAGGTGGCGGACTCGGGTTACGGCAACCCGCCGGAACCGGGCGGGGAGTCGGGCGCGCCCGCTGCGGCGAACGTGCCGCATGTACCGCACGGACCGCATGCACCGGCGGGCGAAGCGCCGCAGGCGTACCCGCACCACTGAAAACGGCGGCGCGGGCGCGCCGCCACGCGTTTAATGATCGAGCGCGAGCCGTGCGCCTAGCGCGACGAGCACGCCGCCCATCACGGCGTCCACGGGGCGGCGCAGCTTCTGGTAGCCGCGCTGCACGCTGCCCGTCGAGAACAGCAGTGCCATCGCCGTGAACCACGTGATCGACACGGCGGCCACGGTGGCGACCGTCGCGCCGTGGACCCACATCGGCGCATGAGCCGGCAGCAGCGTCACGAACAGGCTGCCGAAGAACGCGGCGGCCTTCGGGTTCGTGAGGCCGACCAGCAGGCCGCGCCGATACGAATGCGCGCTGCTCGCCGTTTTCGCCGCGGCCGCGGGCGCAGCGGCTGCGCCGGACGACTGGCGCAGGCTCATCAGCGTTTTCGCGCCGAGATACACGAGATAGACCGCGCCCGCAATGCGGATGCCTTCATAGAGCCAGGCCAGTTGCGCGAGTATCAGCCCGAGGCCGAACACGGCGAGCGTGGCCCAGAGCGCATGCGAAGTGGCAATGCCGGCTGCGGCGAAAAGGCCGGCGCGGCGGCGGGCAAATGCGTGCGAGGTGACGGCCAGCATGTCGGGACCGGGGCTCGCGCAGGCAAGCAGCATGACGCCGGCAATGGCGGCGAGTTGAGGCAGGAAATTCATGGCGATCGGCGTGCGCCTCGTTGCGCGGTGGAGAGCAAAGCACCAAGGATACCGTGAAAGCCCCCTTGCTGCCGCGCTCTCCCGCGCCTCGGCTTCAGGCGTCCGGCGGCACGCCGAGCAGTTGCAGCGTGCCGGCCGTCACGCCGGAGAACACCGGCCCCGCGACCGTGCCGCCATAGTAGGTGCGGCCCGCCGGATCGTCGATCATCACGGCGACGATCACGCGCGGCGCGCTCATCGGCGCCATGCCGACGAACAGCGCCCGATAGCGGTTCTTCGCGTAGCCCGCGCCGATCTGCTTGCGCGCCGTGCCGGTCTTGCCGCCGATCCGATAGCCGTCGACGTTCGCCGTGCGGCCCGTGCCGCCCTCGCTCGTCGCCATTTCGAGCATGGCGCGCATCGCCGCGGCCGTGGCCGGCGTCGTGACGCGGCGGGCCAGGGTGGCGGGCGCACCGGTCGCGTCCGCGGGCTGGCCGGCTGCCGGATTCCCCGGAGTGCGCAACAACCGCGCGGGATGCATCGTGCCGTCGCCCGCATAGGCCGTGTAGACCTGGGCGATCTGCAGCAGCGAGGTAGACAGGCCGTAGCCGTAGGCCATCGTCGCCTGCTCGATGGGACGCCAGCGCGCCCACGGCCGCACGCGGCCGGCCGCGGCGCCGGGGAACGTGACCTCGGGCTTCTGCCCGAGCCCATAGGCCTGATAGGTGTCCCAGATGGTTTGCGCGGGCAGGTTCAGCGCGATCTTGGCGAGCGCGATATTGCTCGACTTCTGGATCGCCTCCGCCACGGTCATGCGGCCGTGGTTCGAGGTGTCGTGAATCGTCGCAGGGCCGATGCGATACGTGCCCGGCGAGGTATCGACGATCGTGCCGGGGCCCACCTTGCGCTGGTCCATCGCGAGCGCGACCACCACGGGTTTGATGGTCGAGCCGGGCTCGAACGTATCGACCACGGCGCGGTTGCGCAACTGGCGGCCCGTGAGCCGCGCGCGGTCGTTCGGGTCGTACGACGGCCAGTTCGCGAGCGCGAGTATGTCGCCGTTGCGTGCGTCGAGCACCACCACGCTGCCCGCTTGAGCATTGTGCTTCGTGACGGCGGCCTTGAGCTGCGCATAGGCGAGCTGCTGCACGCGGCGGTCGATGGTGAGCTGAACGGTCTGGCCGTTCTTCGGCAACACGCGCTCGCGCGGTTCCGACACCACGCGTCCGAGCCGGTCGCGGATCACTTCGCGCTGGCCGGGCGTGCCGCGCAGGCGGTCGTTCGCGGCGAGCTCGACCCCTTCCTGGCCGGCGTCTTCGATATCGGTGAAGCCCACCACGTGCGCGGCCGATTCGCCTTCGGGATAGAAGCGTTTCGAGTCGGTGATCAGCGTGATGCCGCCGGTGGCCATCTCGTCGATGTGCGCGGCGGTTTCCGCATCCACCTGGCGCTTGAGCAGCACGAACGAGCGGTCGCCCGAAAGACGGCGGCGCAACTCGGCCGCCGGCATGCCGAGGAGCTTCGCGAGCGGTTCGTGCGCCGTTTCGTCGACGAGTTTCGGGCTCGCCCAGATTTCGAAGGTTTCGAGGCTTACGGCGAGCAGCGCGCCGTTGCGGTCCACGATGCGCCCGCGCATCGCGTCGAGCGCGAGCGTGCGCTGATAGCGCTTTTGCCCCTGCGCGACATAGAAGTTGTGGTTGACCACCTGGACCCACAGCGCCCGGCCGGCGAGCGCCGCGAAGGCGGCGAACGCCACGAAGACCACGAACTTCGAGCGCCACGCGGGCAGGCTCGGGGAGAGCATCGGATGGCGGGTGGCCGTGGCGTGCGGGTCGCGCGGCGGCGGGTTCCGGCGGGTCATCGAGTGGCGTGCGGGGGTGTCATGGGGCTGATTGTAAATGCAGTGTAATTTAAATGAAATATTCGGGGCGAGCGGGCGAGCGGCAACGCTGCGCTTGCCGAAGGGCGGGAGCACCCAGGAACAAGATGGGAGGACTAACCAGGGGAAAAGCAGGGAGGGTAAATCGCAGCCTGGGCCGGACAGATCGGCCGGCCCAGGAGACATCCATCGGCTTCGTCAGGCGAAAGCGGGCAGCCTGAAGCTCGCAATCGCCTCGCGCAGGTTCGTCACCTGGTCCTTGAGCGAGTGGGCCGCGGCGGCCGCCTCTTCGACGAGTGCGGCATTCTGCTGCGTTACCTGATCCATCTCGCCCACGGCGCGATTCACCTGCTCGATGCCCGCGCTCTGTTCGCGCGAGGCATGGCTGATCTCCTCGAGAATCTCGTGCACGCGCCGCACCGACTGCACGATCTCGCCCATCGTCGTGCCCGCGTCGGTCACGAGCTGCGCACCTTCCGCGACCGTGCCGGTCGATTTTTCGATCAGCGCCTTGATCTCCTTGGCCGCCGTGGCCGAACGCTGCGCGAGGCTGCGGACTTCGGCGGCGACCACGGCGAAGCCGCGTCCCTGCTCGCCCGCGCGCGCGGCCTCCACGGCCGCGTTCAGCGCGAGAATATTGGTCTGGAACGCAATGCCGTCGATCACGCCGATGATGTCGCCGATCTGGCGGGAACTCGTGGTGATGTCGCCCATCGTGCGGACCACGTTTTCCACGACTTCGCTGCCGCGCGTCGCCACGTCGGCGGCCTGGCTCGCGAGCTGCGCCGCGTGCTGGGCGCTGTCCGCATTCTGGCGCACGTTGGTCGTCATCTCGTCCATGCTCGAGGCGGTTTGCACGAGTGCGGCGGCCTGCTGCTCGGTGCGCTGCGAGAGATCCGTGTTGCCCGCGGCGATCTCGTTGGCGCCCACGTTGATGTTCTCCGCGCCGCCCAGCACGCGCGACACCGTCTGCACGAGCGACCCCTGCATCGTCGAAAGCGCGTGCATGAGACTGCGTTCGTTTTCGCCCAGCACCGGCACGCGCGTGGTGAGGTCGCCCCCGGCGATGCGGTTCGCCGCATCCACGGCCACTTCGAGTTCGCCGCCGATCGAGGCGCGCACGCTGCGCACCACGAAAATCATCACGACCGTGGCGATCGCACCCAGCACGAAGGTCACGGCGAGCCAGATGCCGAGGCTTTCGTAGAACGCGGCGCGCACGTCGTCCATGTACATGCCGGTGACGATGCACCAGTCCCACGGCGCGAAGCGTTTGGCGTAGCTCTTCTTGGGCACGGGCTGGTCGTGGCCGGGCTTGGCCCAGAGGTAGTCGGCGAAGCCGCCTTCGGGCCGGTTGGCCGCTTCCGACAGGTCGGTGAACAGGTGGTTGCCGGCCGGGTCCGTGAAGCCGGCGAGCGACTTGCCCACCAGTTCGGGCTTGATCGGATGCATGAGCATCACGGACTGCGAGTTGTTGATGCTCAGATAGCCGTCGGTGCCGTAGCGGATCGAGCCGATCACGGCGAGCGCCTGCTTTTGCGCATCGGCTTCGGACAGCTTGTTCTGCTGCGAGAGCGTGTAGTAGTAGTTGGCGATGCTCATGGCTTCTTCCACGAGGGTCTTCAACTGGGCTTCGCGTTCGCCGATCATCGCGTTGCGGCTTTGCCATGCGCCGAAGGCGACGATGAGCAGGAGACCGATCCAGAGGATCGTGATCATCGAGCGGAGTTTTTTGGTCAGTGTCATGGTCGGTCGGGGTCGTTCTTTCTCGTGGCTGCGAGGGGCGGGCAGGACGGCGCGCGCCTTCTTGCCCTCCTTGTGTTAACGGCCTTTCGGTATGGCCGCGTGACCCAGGGCGAACCCGGTGCCGATCGGAATTCATCCGACGAATCAAGCCTCTGGCGCCGCCCGGATCGAAATGTGGGAAAAACGCAAAAAAACCCGCATCAAAGCCACAAATTTCACTGCAACACCATGTTTTGCCACGATTGGCGGTGTGGCAAGGCAATTGGGAATCGTTTCCGCTATAGTCGCGACTTCGGCCCACATGAGACAAAGGACCAGCAGAGGCCGCCGCGGCCCTGCCGCGCCGGCGCCGTGTGGGCCGCGACCAGAGAGGGCGGTGCCGACCGCTCCAGAACGACACCCTTGGAAAACGCATGCGAGCGATCATTCTTGCCGCGGGGCTCGGCCTGCGGCTTCAGCAAACCGAGGGCGAACAGTTTCCGAAGTGCCTGCTGCAGTTCGACGGCACGTCGCTGCTCGAGCGGCATTTGCGCCTGCTCGAAGCGGCGGGCGTGACGGAGGTCGTCCTCGCGCTCGGCTTCCAGCCGCACAGCGTGGAGGCGGAACTCGGGCGCGTCGTTGCCCGCACCGGCTGGCCGCACAGCGTCGAAACCGTGCTCAACACGCGCTTCGACCTGGGCAGCGTGCTCACGGTGCACTGCGTGGCCGAGGCGCTCACGCGCGGCGGCGACGTGCTGCTGATGGACGCCGACGTGCTCTACGACGAACGCGTGCTCGCGCCGCTCGTGGCCGGCAGCGCGCCCACGAACCGTCTTCTGATCGACCGCGACTTCGAAACCGGCGACGAGCCGGTGAAGCTGTGTCTGCGTGACGGCGTGCCCGTCGAACTGCGCAAGCAGCTCGCGGTGGGCCTGCAGTACGACACGATCGGCGAGTCGGTGGGCTTCTTTCGCCTGAACGAGGCCACGGCGCGGCGTTTTGCGCAGATCGTGGCCGGCTATGTCGAAAGCGGCCGCGCCAACCTGCCGCACGAAGAGGCCCTGCGCGACCTGCTGCTCGAACGCGGCCAGGAGTTCGACACGGCCGATGTGACCGGCGCCCCCTGGATAGAAATTGATTTTCCCAACGATGTGACGCGCGCCGCGCAGCAGGTGCTGCCGCAACTGCGCCGTCCAGTAGGAGTGACACGATGAACGCACGCGAACCCGCCATGGTTCCGGTATCCCGCAGCGCCCGTCTGCGCCAGATGCTTCTTTCCAACGAGCTCGAATTCCTGATGGAAGCCCACAACGGCCTCTCGGCGCGCATAGCGCGCGAAGCCGGCTTCAAGGCGATCTGGGGCTCGGGTCTCTCGATCTCCGCGCAGTTCGGCGTGCGCGACAACAATGAAGCGAGCTGGACCCAGGTGGTCGACAACCTCGAATTCATGGCCGACGCGAGCGACCTGCCGATCCTGCTCGACGGCGACACGGGTTACGGCAACTTCAACAACGTGCGCCGCCTCGTGCGCAAGCTGGAGCAGCGCGGCATCGCGGGCGTCTGCATCGAAGACAAGCAGTTCCCGAAGACCAACAGCTTCATCAAGGGCGAAGCGCAGCCGCTCGCCGACATGGACGAATTCTGCGGCAAGATCAAGGCCGGCAAGGACTCGCAGACCGACGAGAACTTCTCGATCGTCGCGCGTGTGGAAGCGCTGATCGCGGGCTGGGGCATGGACGAAGCGCTCAAGCGCGCCGAGGCCTACCGCCTCGCGGGCGCCGATGCGATCCTCATCCACAGCAAGCTCTCGAAGCCCGACGAGATTCTCACGTTCGCCCGCGAGTGGGCCGGCCGCGGCCCGCTCGTGATCGTGCCGACCAAGTACTACAGCACGCCGACCGACGTGTTCCGCAAGGCGGGCATCAGCGTTGTGATCTGGGCGAACCATCTCGTGCGCGCCTCGGCTTCGGCCATGCAGGCCGTGGCGAAGACCATTCACGACACCGAGACGCTGGTGGACGTGGAAGACCGCATTGCTTCGGTCAACGAAATTTTTCGCCTGCAGGACGCCGACGAATACGCGCAAGCGGAAGACCGCTACCTGTCCACCTCGCGCGGCGCAGGTTCGGCGATCGTGCTGGCCGCGAGCCGCGGCTCGGGCCTCGACGCCGTGACCGAAGACAAACCCAAGGTCATGCTGCCCGTGGCGGGCAAGCCGCTTTTGCGCTGGCTCGTCGATGCGTTCAAGAAGGAGCAGGTGAACGACATCACCGTGGTGGGCGGCTATCGTGCCGACGCCATCGACACCGCCGGCATCAAGCTCGTGCGCAACGAACGCTACGCGCAGACCAACGAACTGGCGTCGCTCGCCTGCGCCGCGGACGCGCTCAAGAACGACACCGTGATTGCGTATGGCGACCTCGTGTTCCGCAGCTACATCCTGCGCGATCTGGTGGAGAGCGAGGCGGACTTCAGCGTGGTGATCGATTCGTCGCCGGCGACGGAAAACCGCAGCGTGCGCGACTTCGCCTGGTGCAGCTCGGCCGACGACCGCGGTCTCGGCAACAAGGTGCTGCTCTCGCGCGTATCGAGCGACGTGGGCGCCGCGGGCGCGGGTGAAGCGCCGCACGGCCGCTGGATCGGCCTCATGAACGTGCGCGGCGCGGGCCGCGAGAAGCTCGCGAAGAAGCTCGCGCAGCTGCAGACGCGCGCCGACTTCGACACGCTCGACATGCCGGCGCTCCTCAACGCGCTGATCGAAGACGGCGAGAAGATCGAAGTGCAGTACGTGCATGGCCACTGGCGCGGCGTGAACGACCTCGACGATTTCCGCAGCGCGGGCGACTTCGCCCAGGGCGTTTATACGCCGGCGCAAACGCCGGCCGCCGAGGGTGCGGAGGGCAAGGCATGATCGAGGCGGCACAGTTCGTCGAAGCGGCGCGCTCGCGCGGCTTCGAGTGGTATGCGGGCGTACCGTGCTCGTATCTCACGCCGTTCATCAACTACGTGCTGCAGGACGAGTCGCTGCACTACGTTTCGGCGGCCAACGAAGGCGATGCCGTCGCACTGATCGCGGGCGTGGCGCTCGCGGGCAAGCGCGGCATCACGATGATGCAGAACTCGGGCCTTGGCAATGCCGTGAGCCCGCTCACTTCGCTCACGTGGACCTTCCGTCTGCCGCAACTGCTGATCGTGACGTGGCGCGGCCAGCCCGGTGTGTCCGACGAACCGCAGCACGCGCTGATGGGCCCCGTCACGCCGCAGATGCTGGAGACCATGGAGATTCCGTGGGAGACGTTCCCCACCGAGGCCGACCAGATCGCGCCGGCGCTGGAGCGCGCGATTCGCCACATGGACGAAACGGGCCGGCCCTATGCGCTCGTGATGCAGAAGGGCAGCGTCGCGCCGGTCGAGCTCAAGGACGGCGCCGCGCCCGCAAAGCATGCGCTGGCTGCCGCGCAGCCGAAGTGGACCGGCAGGACTGCCGATGAATGGCCGTCGCGCCGCGATGCGCTCGAACGCGTGATCGCGGGCACGCCCGCCGATTCGACGGTGGTGGTCGCCTCCACCGGCTTTTGCGGTCGCGAGCTGTACGCACTCGACGACCGCGCCAATCAGCTCTACATGGTCGGCTCGATGGGCTGCGTCACACCGTTCGCGCTGGGCCTCGCGCTCGCGCGCCCGGACCTGAACGTGGTCGCGCTCGACGGCGACGGCGCCGCGCTGATGCGCATGGGCGCGTTCGCGACGCTCGGCGCGTATGGTCCGTCGAACCTCACGCACGTGCTGCTCGACAACGGCGCGCACGACTCGACGGGCGGCCAGGCCACCGTTTCGCAGCAGGTGTCGTTCGCGAACGTCGCGGCGGCGTGCGGTTATGCCGACGCCGTCGAGAGCGACGACCTCGCCGCGCTCGACGAAGTGCTGGCCGCCGCGCGCGAGCGCCGCGCCGGCGCCCACGGCGTGAGCGGCACGCGCTTCGTGCGCCTCACGATCCGCCGCGGCACGCCGGATGGCCTGCCGCGCCCCACGATCACGCCGCCCGATGTGAAGACGCGCCTGATGCGCCACATCGGCGCGTCCGCTCAATAAGGATAGGCCGATGCTGTTGCTCAACCCGGGCCCCGTCACGCTGACCGAACGCGTGCGCCGCAGCCTGCTGCAGGAAGACCTGTGCCACCGCGAAAGCGAGTTCTTCGACGTGCAGGAAGAAGCGCGCACGCGTCTCGTGGACGTCTATGGCCTCGACGCCACCCAATGGCAAGCCGTGCTGATGACCGGCTCCGGCACCGCCGCGGTCGAGAGCATGATCGCGTCGCTCGTGCCCGTGAACGGCAAGCTGTTGATCGTCGAAAACGGTGTGTACGGCGAGCGCATCACGCAGATCGCGAAGCAGTACGGCATCGCCCATGAAGTCGCGAAGCACGACTGGATGCAGGCGCCCGACCTCGCGCGCATCGTGGCGCATCTCGACGCGGATCGTGCGATCACGCACGTCGCGATCATCCATCACGAGACCACCACGGGCCGCCTGAACGACCTGCGCGCGCTGGGCGAAGCATGCCGCGCGCGCGGCGTGCAGATGCTCGTGGACGGCGTGAGCAGCTTCGGCGCGGAAACGATCGACTTCGGCGACGCCAGCATTGCCGCCGTGGCCGCCACCGCGAACAAGTGCCTGCACGGCGTGCCCGGCGCGGCCTTCGTGATCGTGCGCCGCGCGGCGCTGGCCAACGCGGCGAGCCGGACCTACTACCTCGACCTCAAGCGTCTCGCTACGTTGCAGGATCAGCGCAACACGCCGTTTACGCCCTCGGTGCACGCGTATTACGCGCTCGTCGAAGCGCTGCGCGAACTCGCCGACGAAGGCGGCTGGCAGGCGCGCCACGCGCGTTACGCGGCGCTTTCGGAGCAGGTGCGCGCGGGGCTCGCGGCGCGGGGCATGCCGGGCGTGCTGCCGAAGGACGAATCGTCGGTGGTGCTGCGTGCGTTCCGGCTGCCGCAGGGCGTCGATTATCCGAAGCTGCACGATGCGCTGAAGGCGCGCGGCTTCGTGATCTATGCGGGGCAGGGCGGCCTCTCCGCCGAGCTGTTCCGCATTTCCACCATGGGCGATATCCACGCGCCCGATGTCGAACGGCTGCTGGCGGCGTTCGACGAGATCGTGCGCTGAGCGCGCATTCCGATCGACCGCCGGGCCGGAATCGTCGTTCCGGCCCGGCGGTTCTCCAGTCTCATGCAGCCTGACCAGGGGCGCGAAAACCTGTTTTAAAATGCAACCTGTTGTCTGGACGATGCAGCATCAGCGAAGGAGATCAGGATGGCCAGGCAAAAAAGTTTCGCGGATTCGCCCTGTCCCGTCGGCCGCGCGGTCGATATCGTGGGGGACCGCTGGGCCCTGCTGATCGTGCGCGATGCGTTCGACGGGGTGCGTCGTTTCGGCGACTTTCTCGCGAGCCTCGGCGCCGCTCGCAATATCCTCTCCGACCGGCTCAAGATGCTCGTGGAAGCGGGGGTGCTGGAGAGCGTGCCGGCTTCGGACGGCAGCGCCTATCAGGAATATGTCCTGACGAAAAAGGGCGAGGGGCTTTTCCCCGTGATCGTCATGCTGCGCCAGTGGGCCGAGGCGAATTTGTTTCCCGCGGGAGAGAAGCGCGCCGTGCTGATCGATCGAAAGAGCGGGCGCGCGGTCAAGAAGCAGACGCTGCGGCATGACGACGGCCGGCCCTTGAATGCGGCCAATACGGCGATCAAAAGACCGGACGCTCCTTGAACGCGCGCGGGGACGGCCGGCGCGGCCTCATCCTTGACGAAACTATCTGCGCTCACCTAGCATGAAGGCGAGCGGTGCAGGCCGCTTCCGGGTCCGCGGAAAGGGTTGAACCCACCTGTAGCAGCGAAAACGCGTGTCTTTTCATCCTGTGCTGGCGGTATTGCGGACCTTCGGCCATTCATGCACGAGGATGCGTATGAAAATCCTGCCTCACCAAGCCAATCCCGAACACCTCAAGAAGCAGGCCAAGGAGTTGTTGCGCCTGTACCGCCAGGGCGATGCCGCGGCAACCGGGCGTTTTGCCCGGTCCCTGCCGGCTGCCGCGCATCGCACGCACGACGAAGTGATGGCACTCGGGCTGCGGCTGCACGATGCCCAGTCCTGCCTTGCCCGCGAGTATGGTTTTTCGTCGTGGGCCGACCTGGCCGCTTATGTCGAAACGAACGCTGTGGCAGAGCACGCGCAGTCGCTGCGGGTTCGCCGCTGGCTCGGGCTCGTCTATGGCGGCGATGTCACGGGCAGCTATACCGCGGCGCGTCCGCGCGTAGCGGCCCGATTGCTGGCGGAATATCCCGCGCTTGCCGCGGCGGATCCCTACGCGGCGTGCGCAGCGGGGAACCTGGATGTCGTGGAGCGAGCCATTGCCGCCGATCCCGGCTGGGTGGCGCGCGCGGGCGGTCCGTTGAATCTGCCGCCGCTCGTGGCCGTGACCCATTCGTGTCTCCTGCAGATTCCCGAATTCGCCGCGCGCCTGCACGCGTGTGCTCGCCGGCTGCTGCTTGCCGGTGCCGACCCCAACCAGCGCATCGGCAACCGGCTTCCTCCGGCTTCGCTCGCGCAACCCGACGACACGGAGCCGCTCTCGGCCCTCTACGGCGCGGCCGGTGCCAACCACGATCCTGTTCTTACGGCGATGCTGCTGGAGGCCGGCGCGGACCCCAACGACGGCGAATCGGTGTACCACTCGCTGGAGAATCCCGAGGTCACCCGTCTGCTGCTCGAACGCGGTGCGGCGGTCGACGGTACGAACGCCGTATGGCGGGCACTCGACATGCCCGAGCCGCATGCGCTGGAAATGCTGCTCACGCATGGCGCCGATCCGAATGCGCCGCCGGCCGGCGGCCCCACGAAGGTTTGGGGGACACCGCTGCTGCGCGCGATCGCGCTGCGCCGTTCGGCTCGCCCTATCGCCGCGTTGCTCGCGGCGGGCGCCGATCCGCGTGCGCAAACGGCAGCGGGCGTGAGTGCGTACCGGCTGGCGATGCAGGCCGGCTTGCCCGAAGCGGCTGCGCTCCTGCGCGCGGCAGGGGCCGAGGAAGCGCTTGACGAGGAGGACGAGTTCATCGCGGCCTGCGCGCGCGCCGACGCCCCCGAGGCCCGCCGCATTCAGGCACGACGACCGGACTTGCCCGGCTCGCTTCCCGAAGACCGGCTGCGCAGGTTGCCCGACGCCGCGGCATGGGGCTCGCGCGACGCGGTCAAGCTCATGGTCGAACTCGGCTGGCCGATTGGCGCGCGCGGAGGAGACTGGGACGCCTCCGCGCTCAATCACGCCGTGTTCCGCGGCGATGCGGATATGACGGCTTTCCTGCTCGATCATGGGGCCAGCTGGCGAGAGCGGCATGGTCACGGGGACAATGTGCTCGGCACGCTGTCATGGGCTTCGGAGAACGAACCGGCTCTCGCCGATTATCGCGACTGGGGCGCATGCGCCCGTGCGCTCGCGATGCATGGGCTGCCGAAGGTCGAGCGCGATCCCTCGAATTCCGAACGCGTTCTGATCGACGGCCAGCCGGCGCTTTTTTCGGAGGAAGTGACGGAGGTACTGCTGCAATCGCAGGAGACAGGCGCCGCGCCGCGGTGACCGCCGCGTGTGCGGGTTCTCAGGCAAGCGCCGTTGCCCGCTTCAGTTCACCGCACGCTCGCGCGCGGCTGCAACCGCCGTCGTCTGTCTGGCCGGTTTGCGCCGCGCGCGCGCTTTTTTCAGCCAGATCAGGAAGCCTGTCACGCTGAGCGTTGCGACGAACAGGCCGACGAAGCTGACCATGATGCGGCCCGCCAGCCCCGCGATGCGGCCCGAGTGCAGCGGAAACTGCAACTGCATGAAGACGTCGCCGGCGGTGCCGCGGCCCGGAATCTGCGTGCCGAGGAGCTTGCCCGAACGGGCGTCCATCACGAGCCATGGATTGCCGAGACCCGCATCGCCGTGGCTGTTGCGTGCCGCGAAATACCCCACGCTGTAGGTGCCCAGCGACGGCACGAAGAAGAGTCCGCCCGGCGGCGGCGCCAGCTTTTCGCGGCGGCCCGCTTCGGGCGCGGCGGCCACGATACGCTCGCGCGCGGCCGTTTCTTCGGCTGGCGTGAGGCGCGGGCCGTGCACCGCGGTGAGGAACGGGTCGGGCGTGAGCTTCGAAAAGAGCGAGACGATCGGGCGCACGACGGGCGTGGCGAGGTTCATCGAGATCGACGTGAGCGCGACGATCATCAGGAGTCCCCAAAGCCAGACGCCGCCCGAGCGGTGCAGGTCGAACGTGAGTGCGTAGCCGCCGCGCTTCACGCGGAACGCGAGCGATTTGCGCCAGCTCTTGAGATTCGGAAACGCCAGCACGATCGCGACGAGTCCGTCGAAGAGCCACACGATGCCGACCACGCCCATCGCCCATACGCCGAGGTCGATGCCGGCGCGGGTGGGCAGGAACAGCGTGTAGTGAAACTGGTAGATGGCGGGAATGAGGTTCAGGCGCGCGAGCGAGGGCTTGCCCCATAGTCGGCGGCCTTGCACGGCGCCCGTGACGGGGTCGAGCGACACCTCGTTGAAATCGAGTGCGTAGGGCGCCTTCGTGGCCGGATCGATGCGCGGCTGTACGCGCACGAGCAGCGTGCTGCCCGTCTCGACCGAGAGCGGCAGGTAGGTCACCTGCAGGCGCGGGTCGGCGGCTTCGAGGCGCTCGGCCAGTTGCACGGGCGGCAACGGCGTGCCGGCCGTATGGGCCTGATAGAACGACGGGTTGAGCCACGCGTCCAGTTCGTGGTCCCACGCGATGACCGCGCCGGTGAGCCCGGCGAGAAACAGGAAGGCCGCCGTGCCGAGGCCGAACCAGCGGTGCAGGCGGACAAGCAGGGGTCTCATGCGGCAGCGCCGGGGCGCGCCACGTGGGTAACAATCGCGATGGGAACCACGGCCGTATCGATGGTGCAAATGGGAATCGTTCGCATTTTACGTGGGCGGCCGCGAAGACGCAAGCTTCACGAAAGGCGCGCGCGGGCCTTCTTTGCCGGTGCGGGGAGGCTGTCGGAGACACAGGGTCCGCCCGGACAAACCTTCGCTGATTCTCGCCACGACGCCGCAAGGCGGCGTGCTCAGGTTACGCTGAAGACGTTGCGACGTAACGTAACGCCGACACGTCGTATCGCAGTCCCCGGTAACTCCACATCGAGCGGTCATTGTCCATGCGCATTCTTTTCGTCATTGGCAATCTGGGCGACTACCACGTGCCTCGCTACGAGGCGCTCGTCAATAGTGCGTCGGGCCTCGGGCACGAAGTGGCGCTGATCGAAGTCTTCGGGCGTTCCGGCGTGTACGGTTTTCCCCAGCCGCGCCGCGCGGCGTTCTTCGCGAACCGGTCCGGCCGGGCCGAAACGCTCGTTGCGGACGGCGCCGAAGGCGATTCGCTGAGCCCGCGCGAATGTGCCCACCTGGTCGCGCGGCTGCGCGCGTTTGCGCCGGACGTGGTCATCACGCTCGGCTACAACACGAGCTATTCGGCGATTCTCGGCCTGCTGCGGCTCGTCACGCGGCGCTTCAGGCTCATCTACATGTCGGATTCGAAGGCCGACGACGGCGTGCGTCACCGGGTCAAGGAGCAACTCAAGCGTCTCGTCGTGAGCCGCTTCGACGGCGCGCTCGTCGCGGGCGAGCGGCATCGGCGCTATGCGGCATCGCTTGGCATTCCGATGGAACGCTCGCGCGTCGGCTTCGATGTGATCGACGTGGACTATTTCTCGCGGCTCGCCGGGGCCGCGCGCGAGGACGCCGCGGCCGTGCGTGCGCGCTACGGTCTGCCGCAGCGTTATCTGCTTTGCGTGAGCCGTTTCGTGGCGCGCAAGAACGTGGACGCCGTGCTCGAAGCCTACGCGCAGTCCGGCCTGCACGGCGAGGGCGTCGGGCTCGTGCTGGTCGGCCAGGGGCCGCTCGAGGCGCAGCTGCGCGAGCGTATCGCGGTGCTTGAACTCGCTTCGCACGTGACGATCCTGCAATCGGTCGCCAACGACGAGATGCCGAACCTCTACGCGCTCGCGGAATTCATTGTGCTCGCAAGCGAGTTCGATCAATGGGGGCTGTGCGTGAACGAGGCGTTCGCGGCAGGATGCCCGGCCATCGTCACACGCACGGCCGGCGTGGCCGGCGAAATCGTGCTCGATGGGGTGAACGGCTTTATCGTCGAGCCGCGCGACGTGCCTGCGCTCGCCCGGCGCATTGAACGGCTGGGACAGGACGAGGCGCTGCGCGAACGCTTCGCCGCGCGCGCGCTGGAAACGATCCGGCACTGGACGCCGCATCTGTTTGCCGCGAGCGCGCTGGAGCTTGCCGAAGCCACCCTGCGCGGCGCTCGCGGCGCGGCGCGGCATGGCCTCGTATGAGGCGCGCGGGCGTTGCCTGCACGCCAAACCGTCGAGTCACCCAATCACAGCGTAGGGACGAACACGACTTCCGAGGCAGGCGTGAACCTGCGCTTGAGCGTGCGCGTGAGCAGATAGAAGGTGCTGAGCCGTTCCACGCCCAGGCGCTGGGTCAGGGTGGCGCCGAAGCCGTTGAGAAAGCTGAAGGTGGCCGGGCTCGAGAAGCCGTCGAAGTCGAACGTGAGCCTTTGCTCCAGCGCGCGCAGGATGCCGTTCCAGAGCAGCAGGCTGATCGAGCCGCAGTGCGCGTCCTGCACGCGCGACGAGAGCAGGTAGTACATCGCCTGCTGGTCCCACACGAGCCCGATCGCGGCGACGAGTCTCGCGCCGTCCGCATAGGCGCCGAGCAGCGTGCCGGCGCCGCGCTCCACGAACGCATTGACGAGCTGGCGCATCACGCCCGCGCCATAGGCGTTGGTGCGCGAGCGCGCCGCGAGATTGGCCTCATAGAACGCGAGGAATTCGCGGGGTGTCGCGATCGGCGCGACCGTGAGTTCGCGCGAGGCGCTGCGGATCACATTGCGGGTTTTGCTGTCGAGCCGCGCCCAGGCTTCTTCGGCCGTGGCCTGCGCGCCGATGCGAAACGTGTAGCGCGCCGACACCGTGAAGCCGCGCAGCGCGAACGCGAGCGCGTCGCCGATGCGCGGATCGAGCACCTGGAAAAAGCTGTCGCAATGGGGCAACTGGTCGATCAACTGGCCGGTGACGTCCAGCCGGTGGCGGGTCTGTCGCGATGCGCTGCCCGTCACGGACGGGATCACCGGCCCGAGCGTGCGCGTGAGCGGCGGCAGATGCGAGATGCGCCAGAGATGCTTGCGCGCGAGCGTGTAGGGCATCTCGCCGATGGTCTCGTTGTTGTGCCTCACCGTGGCGAGCGCCCAGTTTCCTTGCGTGGCGATGTCGAGCCACCACGGCTCATGAAAAAGCGAATGGGCTGCGCGAGCGGGCGCCGCGCCGGCGGGGGCAGCCGGCAGCAGGCCGTCGCGCAGGGCGCGGTCTTGTACGGTCGTCATCGGTCACCCGTTCATGTCGTGCTGATGGGCAAGCGGTGTGCGATGGCCGGCGCGCTCCACGCCGGCGGACGCGTCCTCTGTCCACCCGGTCTCCTGTCGCAGGGTGCGCCGCTCGTGTGCAGCCAGATGCCAGGTGTCTTGCGGCGCGCCTTTTTCGGGCTTCGTTTTTCGTACGCGCGGGGGTGGCGCGCACGACTTGCCCGGATTTCAGTCTAGCGAGATGGTTCTGGCTGTTTACGCCAAGATCCAGCCATCCGCGAAGGTGCGGCGGGTTGGGCGGATTTTTCGTCCGACGATAGCGAGCGTGCGCGGGTGGGCGGGCGCGGCAGTCGCGCCCTGGGTGGCGTGGGTGGGACGCGCTTATACCGGGTCTTTGCTCGGCGGTCCTTCAGGCCGTTGCGGCTCTTCGCCGTGATGGCCGGGCGGCGGTGGAGTGAGCGGGTCGCGCTCGGGATCGCGCGTTGGATCGGCGAGCGGATCGGGCAGTGGATTCGTGTGCGAGCAGATCATCGCGAATACCTCGTGTGTCGCGGCGCCCCCCGTGGCGGCGGGGCCGTTCTTCAATCTACAGCGTAGGCGATGGCCGCGCGTCCTGCGCAGTTTCGCGCGGCATGAGGCACGAGGCGTGAACCGCGACACGGATGCGGCACCCATTGTTGCGGTTGAAGCAACGCTGTTTGTATGTCATCGAGGTTTCACAATCGCACCTCAGCCCTTAGACTCCTGCCTTTCTCAAAATTGAGGGGACGCGAGGCGTCCCCGGTTTGTTCAGGCGGAGTGCGGTCATGGGTGCGGTGGTGATTGGGGTGGTGTTCGTAGCGGGCTTGCTTGGCGTGCCCTCGCTGTTCGGTCACAACGAAGCCCATGCCAAACCGCAGCCGCAAGTTGCCACGGTGCCGGCGCCAGTTGCGTCATCCACCGAAGTTGCGGATGCGGGTGCAGCCGCCGCAGCCGAAACTCCCGCAATCGATCATCCCTGAGGCGCGTGCGGCGCTACATCCGGCTCAGGTCGGCCGGCGTATCGACGTCGCGCAGGATGCCGGGGTCGTTCACGTCGATGCGCGTGACCGGATAACTGGCCAGCAACGCGCGCGCGCCGGCATCGCCGTCGAGCGCCATCAGCGCGTCGCGATGCTCGAAGGCGAAGCCCACCGGGTGTCCGCGCTGCCCTTCGTAGAAGGGCGCGGCAATCGACGCGCCTTCGTCGATGGCGCGCGCCACCTCGCCGATGGTGTCGACCGCGATGCGCGGCATGTCGGCCAGCGCCACGATCCAGCTTTCCGCATCCTGGGCCGCGCTCACGCCGGCCGCGAGGCTCGCGCCCATACCTCTCACCGCATCCGCGGAAAACACCACGTCGCAGCCGGCTTCGTTGAGCACCCAGGCGAGCGTTTCCGCGCCGGGGCGCACCACGGCGATCACCTTGGGAACGACAAGCAGCAGCCGGTGCGCGGCTTCGCGCGCGACGCCGGTGCCGTCGGGCAGCGGGGCGAGGAGTTTGTTGCGCAGACCCTCCGGGTCGAAGCGCGACCCGGTGCCGGCGGCGAGAAGAACGCCGGTGGCAAGCGATGCGTAGGCCATGGGTGTCTCGCGCGCGAGGAAGGGAAGCGTCGATTGTGCGGCGCAAGCGCGCGCGAGGCAAGACCCGCGTGCGCGGTCCGTCTGCCCGGGAGCGTTTCCGATGGGAACGCGGGGTGGGCGGATCGCGCGGCGCGGGTGAACGGCAAGCCGAACCGGAAGCCGGGCTAGGCTGTCATCGGCGCCATGACCTTGTCGAGCGTAATGGGCAGATCGCGCACCCGCACGCCCGTTGCGTGGTACACGGCATTCGCAATCGCCGCGGGCACGCCGGTAATGCCGATCTCGCCGATACCGCGCACGCCGAGCGCGTTGAAGCGCGTATCGGGCGGCCCGACGAACTGCACGTCCAGCTCGCCGATATCGGCATTCACGGGCACGTGGTACTCCGCGAGATTGCCGTTCACGATGCGCCCGAAACGCGGATCGAGCAGCGCCTCCTCTTCGAGCGCCGTCGCCACGCCCCAGACCATGCCGCCCATCAACTGGCTGCGCGCGGTCTTTTCGTTGAGCAGGCGCCCCACGTCGTACACGCCCACGATGCGCGCGACGCGAATCGTGCCGAGATCCGCATCCACGTGAACCTCCGCGTAGACCGCGCCGAACGAGTGGAACGCGTACTGCTGGCGCTCGCTGCCGGGCTTCGTCGTGGCCACGGCTTCGATGGGCTTGCCGCCCGCGCGCGCGAGAATGGCTGCAGCAGGATCGCGGCGCGAGGTGTCGTCGCGCAGGACGACCCAGCCGTCCTGCACCGCGACCGCTTCGGGCGCCGCGCCGTGAACCGGGGACGCGGGGTCCGCGAGCGCCAGCGCGATCAGCTTGTCGCGCACCTGCTGCCCGGCGGCCTGCACCGCGGGCGCGACGCTCGCCGCCGACTGCGAGCCGCCTGAGCCCGGCGCGCGCGGCAGCGTGGAGTCGCCGAGTGCGAAGTGAATGCGATCGGGTGGAAAGCCGAGTGCGTCCGAGGCCACCTGGGTCATCACCGTATAGGTTCCGGTGCCGAGGTCCTGCGTGCCGGAGGCCACCATTGCGCTGCCGTCGGGCAGGATGCGCGCGATCGCGGCGGCCTCGCTGCGGTTCGCGGGATAGGTGGCGCTCGCCATGCCGAGGCCGATCAGCGTGTTGCCTTCGCGCATCGAACGCGGCGCGGCCGTGCGGCGCGACCAGCCGAAGCGCTGGGCACCCGTTTCGTAGCATTCGCGCAGCGCCTTCGAGGACCACGGCTTGCCGTCCTGCGGCTCGACTTCGGCGTAGTTCGCGAGGCGCAGCGCCACCGGGTCCATGTTCAGTTGCCAGGCCAGTTCGTCCATCGCCGATTCGAGCGCGAACGAGCCCGTGGTTTCGCCAGGCGCGCGCGTGAAAGTGGGCGTGCCCACGTTGAGCGGCACCACGCGATGGCTCGTGCTCTGGTTCGGCACGGCGTACATCATGCGCGTAACGAGGCCCGACATTTCGGTCCAGTCTTCGAACGTCGAGGTGTGCGCGAACGTGTCGTGACGCATGCCGGTGAGCGTGCCGTTCGGGTGGGCCGCGATCTGGATGTGCTGCTCGGTGCGCGGTCGGCTGCCCACTGAGCCGAACATCTGCGGACGCGCGAGCGCGAGGCGCACGGGCCGCCCCGTCTGTTTGGCCGCCATCGCGCAGAGGCTCACGTGCGACCACGACGAGCCCTTGCAACCGAAGCCGCCTCCGATGAACGGCGAAATCACGCGCACGTTATCGGCAGGAATGCCAAGCACTCCTGCCACTGCCGCGCGGGTGCCCGATACGCCCTGGGTGGCGTCGTAGAGCGTGAGGTCCGGGCCGTCCCAGTGCGCCATCGTCGCGTGGGGCTCCATGGGGTTGTGGAACTGCATGGGTGTCGTATAAACCGCGTCGAGGCGCACCGCGCCTTCCTGCAGCCCCGCATCCGGGTTGCCGCGCTCCGAGTCGACCGGACGCCCCGGCTGGCCGGGCGGGATGTGGGCGGTGGCCTTCGCGCTCGTGAAGTCGAGCGTGGCCGGCGAGGCCGCGTACGTGATGCTCACGTGGCGCGCGGCATCCGTTGCATGCTCGAAGGTGTCGGCCACCACCACTGCCACCGGCTCGTTGCTGTAGCGCACGACGTTGTCCTGCAGCAGCGTGAGGTGCCGCCCTGCTGGCGGGCTGAGCGGCGGGCGGCCGCCGTTGGGCAGGCGCATGGCGTTCTGATACGTCATCACGAGCAGCACGCCGGGCATTTGCTGCGCGCGGCGCATGTCGATGGCGGTAATCGTGCCGCTCGATATCGTGCTCGTGACGAGGACGGCATGCGCGAGGCGCGACTCGGGAAAGTCGGCGGCATAGTGCGCATTGCCCGTGACCTTGAGGATGCCGTCGATGCGGTCGAGCGGCTGACCCGTGAGGTTGCTCATGCGAAATCTCCCGTCTGGCCCGCGGCCAGCATCACCGAACGGACGATCGAGCGCTGCGCGAGCGCGACCTTGAACGCGTTGCCCTTGAGCGGCTGCGCACTCGCGAGTTCGGCGGCGGCGGCTTCGCGCAGCGTCGCCGCGTTGAGTGCCTGACCCGTGATCCGCGCCTCCACGACGCTTGCGCGCCAGGGACGATGCGCGACGCCGCCCAGCGCCACGCGCGCTGCACGCACCGTATGGCCGTCCATCTGCAAAGCCGCTGCCACGGAAACGAGCGCGAACGCGTAGCTCGCGCGGTCGCGCACCTTGAGGTAATGCGCGTGGTCGCTAAACGCCGGTGGCGGCAGATCGACGGAGGTGATCAGCTCGCCCGGTTGCAGCGTGGTGTCGAGATCGGGGCGGTCGCCGGGCAAGCGATGAAACTGTGCTAAAGGAATCGCGCGAGCACCGTTAGGACCACTTACCTGTACGGTGGCTTCGAGCGCGGCGAGCGCGACGCTCATATCGGAAGGATTCACGGCAACGCATTGCGGGCTCGCGCCGAGGATCGCATGCATGCGGCTGAAGCCGCTCGCCGCGGCACAGCCGCTGCCCGGCATGCGCTTGTTGCATTGCGTGAAGGCGGTGTCGTAGAAGTAGCCGCAGCGCGTGCGCTGCATGAGGTTGCCGCCCACCGTCGCCATATTGCGCAACTGGGCCGAGGCGCCCGAGAGCAGCGCCTGCGTGAGGAGGGGGTAGCGCGTGCGCACGAGGGCGTGATTGGCGGCGTCGCTGTTGCGCACGAGTGCGCCGATGCGCAGGCCGCCGTCGGGCAGCGTTTCGACGTTCTGCAGGGCCGCGAGCCGCGTGATGTCGATGAGCGTCACGGGGTGCGCCACGCCGCCCTTCATGAGATCGAGCAGGTTCGTGCCGCCGCCGATGAAGACGGCGCCCGGCTGCTGCGCGGCCTGGATCGCGCCATTGACGTCGGCGGCGCGCTGGTAGGAGATGGCATCCATCGCGAGTGCCCCCCGTTCACGCGCTGGCCGCGTGCGCGTCGCGCACCGCGGCCACGATGTTCGCATAGGCGCCGCAGCGGCACAGGTTGCCGCTCATGCGTTCGCGAATTTCGGCGTCGGTCAGTTGTGCGGGGCGCGCGCTCACGTCGTGCGTCGCGGCGCTCGCCGTGCCCGCGTTGAACTCGCTGATGCACGCGGTGGCCGAGCATAGCTGCCCCGGCGTACAGTAGCCGCACTGGAAGGCGTCGTTGTCGACGAAGGCGCGCTGCACGGGGCTCAGGGCCGTCGCGCTCGCCAGGCCCTCGACGGTCGTGATGCGCTCGCCTTCGTGCATGACCGCAAGCGTCAGGCACGAGTTGATTCTGCGGCCATCCGCGAGCACGGTGCACGCGCCGCACTGACCGCGGTCGCAGCCTTTCTTCGTGCCGGTGAGGCCTGCGTAGTCACGCAAGGCGTCGAGCAGCGTGACGCGCGGTTCGATATGCAAAACATACTCGCGGCCGTTGATGCTCAGGTGCACCGGCTGAGGCGGCGTCGGACGCGGAGGCGCAGCGGGATCGGCGGAAGGTGGACCGTTCTGTGCATGCAGATGCGGTGTGGCGCCCAGTGCGGCGGCGGCCGCCGCCGACTGCAGGAAACGGCGGCGCGAGACATCGGCCGGCGCGGGCTCGCCCGCGTCGTTGGGGAGATCTTTGGACATGGCGTTCGGTGGCTCCATCGAAGGACGGAAACGCACCTGCGCGCGGTCGCTTGACACTCGGCCGGCAGCAGCGTGCGGACCTCGGCTTGATAGCAATTCCGATACCGCGAATTCGCGCAGAGTGCTCCGGTTCGCGGCCGGCGTCAGGCGGCCGCGAACGCGGTGGATGCACGGGCGCGATCCACGTGATACGCGACGAGCGGCGCTGCGAAAAACCCGGCGGCCGTTTCGTCAGATCTGCACGTTGCGCCTGCCGGGAGCGAAAGTAAAGGGTTGGGCAGAGAAACTTTCGTGACTTGCGCGAGCATGGCGCAAGGATGGCAAGGGGCTGACGTCAGGCTGGCGGGATGGACAGGAATTGTTCCGGACCATCGCGTCCCGGCCTGGCGCGATTCAGGCGTCGGCCCAGCGTCGCAGCAGATTGTGATAAATGCCAGTGAGGCTGACCACCGTCGGGTCGTTCGCCCCCTGTTGGGCGTTGAGCCGCTGGATGTCGTTGTCGAGTTGATACAGCAGCGCGCGTTCCGCGTCGTCGCGCACCATGCTCTGGATCCAGAAGAACGACGCCACGCGCACGCCGCGCGTCACGGGCGTTACGCGATGCAGGCTCGAAGCGGGGTAGAGCACCATGTCGCCGGCGGGCAGCTTCACGCGGTGCGTGCCGTAGGTATCGTCGATGCAAAGTTCGCCGCCGTCGTAGCTCTCGGGGTCGG
Source organism: Paraburkholderia sp. J12 (assembly GCF_905220215.1). Lineage (NCBI taxonomy): Bacteria > Pseudomonadati > Pseudomonadota > Betaproteobacteria > Burkholderiales > Burkholderiaceae > Paraburkholderia > Paraburkholderia sp. J12. The sequence continues at coordinate 147,789 of NZ_CAJMZC010000003.1, read as the reverse complement.
CAAGGAAGAGGGTGGCCGAAAGATCGCTGCGCACGCGAAAATCGCTGCCGCGCAAAAGGCGGATGGCGTTATCCACGTGCGTGCCGAAGCCGTCGCCGCCGGCGTAGCGGTTGAAGAGCGGCGGGAACACTTTGAGCGGCAGCGCAGCCGAAAAAAACCTGGCATTCCTTACGAGTGCGTCCTCTATCGCGCGGCCCACCGAACGCGCGGCGGCCGAGCCTTCGGGCAACTGCTCGTTGCGCTTGACCTGCGCCGACTGCACGCCCGAGGTGGCATTGCCGTCGATCCAGCTGGCGGCGTCGAGCACCTCGCGGCATTGGCGCACCTGCTCGGCGCAAAGTACGCCGGGGATATGCAGCATCATGCGACGACACTCCGGGGCGCCACACGAGCCGGGCCGAGCGCGGCAGCGAAGCGCCGGAACGCATCGAGCGGCGCATGCGCGAGCCAGGCCTGCATCTGCGCGATGAAGGCGGGCGTGGCGTGCGCGCGGGCGCGGGCGAGCCACACCAGTGCCTCGTCGATTTCGCCGTGCGAGGCGAGTAGCCGCGCATAGTTGAACTGGCCGCGAAAATCGCCGCCGTGCGCGGCCTCGCGGTAGAAGTGCCGGGCCTGTTCGAGATCGGCGTCCACCACCCAGCCGTCCTCGTAGAAGCTGCCGATGAAGTTCAGCGACTTCGCATGCCCCAGCGCTGCCGCGCGGCGAAACCAGGCGAGCGCTTCGGCGCGATTCTCCTCGGTGCCTCGGCCAAGCGCGAGCGAAGACGCATAGTTGTACATACCCCAGTCGAGCCCGGCGCGCGCGGCGAGCCGATACCAGTACACGGCAACCGGTGCGCACGCGAGGGTGCCCCAGCCATGCTCGTAGCAGCGGCCGAGCATGTTCATCGCCATCGGATGATCGCGGCGCGCCGCGTGGCGAAACCACGTGAACGCCCCCTCCAGGTCGCGTTCGACGCCGTGGCCGTCGAGCAGGCATTGCCCATAGACGGCCTGCGCTTCCACGATGCCGTTGTGGGCCGCCGCCGCCACCCACGCGGCGGCGCGCTCGGGCGGCCCCGCGAGAATGGCCGCGAATTCCTCGGCCGAGACGTTCGCGAGCTGCCGCAGCGGCACGCGTTCGTGGAGCGGAATGTCGCTGACTGATTCGCCGCTCACGGGCTTGGGCGAAGCGATTTCACGGTGCGGACGCATGGCGATCAGTACCGCGCCGTGAGCGTGACGAAGGCCGAGCGGCCCGGCGCGATCGACGCGTAGTGCGTGGGGTACGCCTGGTCGAAGTACGTGCGGTTGAAGAGGTTCTGCACGTTCAGTTGTACTTCGAGATGCTTGTTGATGCGGTAGTCGGCCGTCGCGTCGAAGCGCCAGTACGAAGGCACGGCATGCAGATTCGCGGTGTCGCCATACACCTGCGACATGTAGAACGCACCGCCGCCGATCGTGAACTGCGGCAGCACGTCGTAGGTGGTCCACATCGTGAAGCTGTTCTTCGGCGTGTTCGGGAACAGGTGGCCGTTGTCGGACGTGGTCTTGCCGTTGTCGCGCAGTTCGCTCTTCAGATAAGTGTAGCCGCCGAAGACTTGCCACTTGTCGGTGAGCTTGCCGGCCACGCCGAGTTCGAGGCCTTGTACGCGCTTGTTGCCCACCATCGCATAGGTGTTGTCGGGCAGCGTCACGCGCGCGTTGGTGGTATCGATCTGGAACAGCGCACCGGTGAGCGAGAGGCGATTGTTCAGCAGGTCCCATTTCGTGCCGAATTCGATGCTGCGGTTCTTTTCGGGGCCGAGGTCCGCCGCATTGGCGCCGATTCCGCCGCGGCCCGGCGTGAGCGACTGCGTTTCGCTGCCCTGGCCGAGCAGCGAACCCGCGGGCGTGGACGAGGTGGAAATCGACGCATACACACTGCCGTTGCGCGCGGGCTTGAAGACGAGGCCGAGCTGGTAGTTGAAGAGCGTGTCGTCGCGGTCGATCTTCGCGCCGCCGTTTGCGATCGTGTTCTGGAAGCGCGTGGAGTAGTCGTCCACGCGAAGGCCCACATTGGCCTGCCAGCGCGGCGCGAGGTCGATCGTGTCGAAGGCGTAGAGCGACCTGGTGATCGTGCGCTGGTAGGTCGGGTCGTTGTTCTTGCGTATCGAACCCGCCCATGGGTCGTGCGGATTCGGCGTCCACAGGCTCGTGCAGTTGTAGCCCGAGGGCGCGCCGATGCCCGCCGTGCGGCAGATCGCGCCCGTGCCCGTGGCCACCGTGTACGCGTCGTTCTCGCTGCTCTCGCGCGAGAATTCGAGGCCGGTCGTGAAGTTGTGCTTGAGGAAGCCCGTCTTGAACTCGCCGTAGAGCTCGGTCTGGTTCGCGATGCTCCACACGTCGCTCGCGCGTGTGTTCGCACGGCGCCAGACCATCCCGTCCGCCACGTTGCCCTGGCTGTCGTCGGGCTGGGTCCAGATATAGTCCTGGCTCGATTTCGTGTAGCGCGTGGTGTTGCGGATCGAGAGCGACGGCGTGATGTCGTGCTCGATGCGCACCGTGCCGATATCCGACTGCGTCTTGCGGAAATCGCGGTCCGCGAGACCGTAGAAGTTGTGACGATCGACATCGGCGGGGTAGAGCGTGCTCATGCCCTTCGGCTTGTTCGAACTCGTGTAGTAGTACGGAATACCGCTGTCCGGAAGATCGTCCGTTTGCAGGTGGTAGTAGCTCGCGGTCACGCGCGTCGCGGTGCCGAGCCCGAATGTCACCGAAGGCGCCACGCCCCAGCGCTCGTTGTTCACGGCGTCGCGGCCGGCCACGTCGTTGTTGTGCGAGAGCAGGTTCAGGCGGAAGGCCGCGTGGTCGGCGAACTGCCAGTTGCCGTCGGCCGTGAAGCGGCGGTAGCTGTCGGTGCCGAGGCCCACGTTGCCTTCGGCCGCATTGCCGAGATGCGGCGCCTTGCTCACGATGTTGATGCTGCCGCCCGCGCCGCCGCGGCCGCCGTACGCGCCATCCGAGCCTTTTATGACTTCGATGCTTTCGGTGTTGAAGACTTCGTGCGTCGTCGCGCCGATATCGCGCATGCCGTCCACGAAAAGGCTGCCCTGGGTGTCGTAGCCGCGGATGAAGGGCCGGTCGCCGAGCGGATTGCCGCCCTCGCCCGCACCGAAGGTGATGCCCGGCACGGTGCGCAGCGCTTCGGACATCGTGCTCGCGCCCGTGCTCTTGATGAGCGCCTCGGGAATCACGGTGACCGACTTCGGCGTATCGACGAGCGGGGCGGTGAATTTGATGTCGGAGGCGTGATCGGTCTTGAAGCTGGGCGCGTTCTGACCCGAGACCTGGATGGGCGCAAGCTGGCCCTCGCGGTCGGCAGCCCGCTCGGTGGCGGCGGTTTGTGCGAGCGCGGGGCTCGCCGCGAGCACGCTGCACAGGGTGGTGCTCAGTTTGCCGAGCTTCAGCTCGTCGGCGCGCGACTTCATACCTCTCGTCCTCATGGTGGGTCGCAATGAGGACGGCGTTCCTTACCGATTCATTGCGAGAAATTACAAAATTCTTTCGATCAGCATTCTATTCAATAAATTAGTAATTGAGAAGCGTTTGCATTGATGCCGGAGGAATCGCCTGGTCGGCGGGAGCGACGTTCTACGTCTGCGCGCCACCCGCGACCGGCACCATCGCCGCCACCGTCTCGCGCAGCCACACATGCGCCGGATCGTTCTGGCTGCGCGGATGCCAGCCCGCCAGCATGGTGAAGCCGCGCGCATCGAACGGCAGTTCGAAGAGGTCGAGCCGGTCCTGATAACGCGCGATCAGCCGCTCGGGCAGCGTCGCGATGTAGTCGGTGCGGGCGAGCACGTCGGGCACGAGCGTGAAATGCTGCACCGACAGGGCTACGCGTCGCGCGCGCCCGAGCGCTTCCAGATGCTCGTCCATGAAGCCGAAGAAGCTGCCGCCCGAGGTGGAAACGAGGACGTGGCCGAAGGCGCAGTAATCGTCGAGGGTGTAGGGCGCGGTGCCGCGTGGATGCCCTTTGCGCTGCGCCGCCACGAAGCGTTCTTCGTAGAGGCGCCGCGCCTTGAGCGTGGGCGGCAGCATGCGTTCCGAGCCGAGCAGCAGGTCGAGCTCGCCTTGCTCGAAACGCTCGGCCAGTCCCGCGAGTTCGGCGGAGACGAACGCCAGTTGCACCTGCGGCCCGGCGAGGCGCGGCCAGTTCTCCATCAGCGGCAATCCCAGCACGACCGCCGACTGGTCGCTCGCGGCGACGACGAAGCGTCGCGTGTCCGCGAGCGGGTCGAAAACAGGCTGCCGCCGCACCACGGTTTCGAGCGTGCGCAGCGCGGACTGCAACGGCTCCATCAATTCGAGCGCGCGGGCGGTGCGCGTCATGCCCCGGCCGTTCGCGGCCGGAATCAGGAGCGGGTCGCCGAACAGCTGGCGCAGCCGCGCAAGCTGGGCCGATACGGCGGGCTGCGAGAGGTTCAGCCGCGCAGCGGCGCGCGTGACATTCGACTCGGCGAGCAACGCATCGAGCGAGACGAGCAGGTTCAGGTCGATGCCGGAGAGATCAGTCACGTGGATGGGTGGAATCGGAGGAATTGATTTCAAGAATATGTGGCGCGCACCTACAGTTCAATCCGTCAATCGATTCCAAACGGAGAGGACCATGAAAGCCTGGATGCTCGATACCCCCAGCCAGCCGCTCGCGCTGCGCGATCAAGCGCAACCGGAACCGCGCCGCGGCACGCTGCTGGTGCGCGTGGAAGCCGTGCCGCTCTTGAGCTATACCCGCCAGTATCTGCGCGGCGAGTTGCCCTACGCTTATCCGCCTGGGCCGTTCTCGCCCGGCACCAACGGTATCGGGCGTGTGATTGCGGTGGGCGAGGGCGTCTATGGGCGCTACCGCGCCGGCCAGCGCGTGGCGCTGAGCCCGTATTGGGTGGCCGACGAAGCGTTGCGCGAGCCGGAGCAGGCCCTGATCGGGCTGACCGCCATCAGCCCCGGCAGCGACGCGATGCTGGCCGACTTTCCGCACGGCACCCTGCGCGAAGCCGCCGAGTTTCCGGCTTCGACCGTATTTCCGCTCGACGGGCTCGACGCGCTGCCGTCCGCCCAGCTTGCCGCGCTGGGCAAGCTCGTCGTGCCGTTCGGCGGATTGCGGCGCGGGCGGCTTGCCGCGGGCGAGACCGTGATCGTGAACGGTGCGGCTGGGGCGTTCGGCTCGGCTGCGGTGCTCGATGCGCTGGCGCTGGGCGCAAGCCGGGTGGTGGCCGTGGGGCGCCGCGCGGCGGCACTGGCGCCGATCGCGGAGCGAGCGGGGACGCGAGTCGTCACCGTCGCGCTGAGCGGCGATGCCGCGCGCGATATCGCCGCGATTCGCGAAGCCTCCGGCGGCGGCGCCGATCTGGCCTTCGACATGGTGGGCCACGCCACCGATCCCCATGCGACGCTCGCCTGTCTGCGCAGCCTGCGGCGCAACGGCCGCATGGTGCTGATGGGCAGCATGGAGTGCGATCTGCCGCTCAGTTACGGGGAGATGCTCATCCATAACTGGGAGGTGATGGGTCACTTCATGTACAGCGGCGCGGATTACCGGGCGCTGATCGCGCTCGCGGCGTCGGGGCAGTTGCCGCTCGATGCGGTGGAGGTGGAGCGTTACCCGTTCGGGCAGCTCGAAGCCGCCATCGACGCGGCGGCCGGGGCGGAAGGGTTGCGCTGCATAGTGGTGGATGCGGTGGATGTGGTGGATGTGGATGCGTAAAACCCGCGTGCGGGCCGGGACGCATCGCGCTGCCCGGCCCGCAGGGCCTGAAGATCAGACCGCGGTTCAGTCGATGCCGTGGAACACGGCGTCGTCCGGGCCCAGATAGACGGGCGGGCGCCAGGCGGCGTCGCGCATCGAGTGCTGCACCAGCGTATCGACACCCAGCAGCACCGCGAAGATCGCCATGCGCACCGGAATGCCGTTGTCGGTCTGGCGGAAGATCGCGAGGCGCGGGTCGTGGTTCAGGTCCGTCGAAAGATCGTTCGCGCCGGGGCGGCTGTCGCGCGGCAGCGGGTGCATGATCAGCGTGTCCGGGCCGCAGACCGAATCGACGAGCGCCTGGTTGATCTGGAAGTCGGGCGTGTAGCCTTCGAACGATTCGTCGGTGAAGCGCTCCTTCTGGATGCGCGTGGCGTACACCACATCGGCGCCGCGCAGGCCCGCCGCGAGATCGGTCGTTTGCTCGACCACGTGGCCGTTGGTCGAGATCTTGTCCACGATGTACGCCGGCATTTCCAGCATCGGCGGCGAAATGAGCGTGAACTTGATGCCGCGGTACAGCGCGAGCAGCTTCACGAGCGAATGCACGGTGCGGCCGTACTTCAGGTCGCCCACGAGCGCGATGTGCGCGCCGTCGACGATCTTGCCGAGGCGCGAGAACTCGCGCTGGATCGTGTAGAGATCGAGCAGGGCCTGGCTCGGGTGCTCGCCGGGGCCGTCGCCGCCGTTGATCACGGGGATGTTCACGGCGCGCGCGAATTCGGCCACCGAACCTTGATCAGGATGCCGAATCACCATCGCATCCACGTAGCCGGCCATCACGCGGCTCGTATCGTAGATCGACTCGCCCTTCGCCATCGACGAGAACGTGAAGCCGGTCGTGTCGCACACCGAACCGCCCAGGCGGCAGAAGGCGGACCCGAAGCTCACGCGCGTACGGGTGCTCGCTTCGAAGAACAGATTGCCGAGCACCGCGCCTTCGAGCACGCGCGAGATTTTCCGGCGGCGTGCGATGGGCTGCATGATGTCGGCCACGCGGAAGAGGGCTTCGACGGAGTCGCGCGAGAACTGATCGACGGACAGCAGCTGCGGCCGGCCTTCGAACTGGATCTGGCTGGCGAGCGACTGTGGGTCTACGCTTTGCGTATAGCCTTCGCGCAATTCGCCGTTGCCGACGATTTCCGAGACGAAGCGTTCGACGATCTCCGGCATGGCCCGCGATTCCTGCGACTCCTCGGGCAGAAGCCAGGTGTCGAGCGCCCGGCGCGAAACGCCGATACGGCTCGCGAACACGTCGCGGGTCATGTTCAGACGCCGCATGGCGTCGCGAAGGAAAGCTTGTTGCGGGACGCTCATGCAGGCACCTTTGAGTCGGGTTGATGTACGCGGTGCGTATATTAGTTGGACGCCGACAGAAGTCAAGACTTTTTGTCGGGAGCGGTGCCGCAGCGAAAGGCGGCCGCGGTTCGGGCGGGAGCGCGGCGCCCGCAATCGCCGCATCCCGGTTACACTGCGCAGCATGTCACGCGTCCCCGTCCGTCACGATCGACCGAATACCGCCGCTGCGCGCGCGGTGCCGGCGTTCGTGCGCACCGTGGCGGCCCGCGTGAAATCCAAAGCCAAAAAACAGCTGCTCATCTGACCGGGGCCTGCTGTTCCGTCAGATGAGGTGCGACGGAACAGTCAGTCGAAGGCGCCCTGCCTCCCGCATCCCCGGCTTGCTTCCCTCCTGCGCACCGCACTGCGGACTTTTCGATACGGTCGAGTTCTAGGGAAAGTCATGTCCAACTTTTCGGGTATCTGGATTCCGCTCATCACGCCGTTCAACGCGGGCGAGGTCGATCACGCCGCGCTCGACGCGCTGGTGCGCCACTACGTGCGCGCCGGCGTGGCCGGCTTCGTGGCGCTCGGCACGACAGGCGAGCCCGCCGCGCTCGATGCGCGCGAGCAGGATGCCGTGCTCGCGACCGTGCTGGCGGCGGCCGGCGCGGCGCCGGTGGTCGCGGGCGTGAGCGGGAACCACACGGCTTCGGTGTGCGAGCGCGTGAGCGAGCTGAACGCGCTACCGCTCGCGGGCGTGCTGGCGGCCGCGCCGTACTACATCCGGCCCTCGCAGGCCGGCGTGATCGGCCATTTCACGGCCATCGCCGACGCGAGCCGCAAGCCCGTGATCCTCTACGACATTCCGGCGCGCACCGGCGTGCGGCTCGAACTGCCGACGCTGCTGGAACTCGCGGGCCACGAACGCATTGTCGCGGTGAAGGATTGCGGCGGCTCGCTCGACAAGACGCTTTCGCTGATTCTCGACGGGCGGCTGCAGGTGCTCTGCGGCGAAGATCTGGAAATGTTCGGCGTACTGTGCGCGGGCGCAAGCGGGGCGATCGCGGCATCGGCGCATCTGCAGACGGAGCGCTTCGTGGCGATGGAGCACGCGTTGCGCGAGGGGCGGCTGGCCGAGGCGCGTTCGCTCTGGCACGCGCTGGTGCCGCTGGTGCGTGCGTCGTTTGCGGAACCGAATCCGGCGCCCGTGAAGGCCGCGCTTGCTCGCTGCGGACTGATCCGCAACGAACTGCGCGCGCCGATGACGACGGCGAGCGCAGCGCTCGAGGCTGAATTGGGGGAGCGGGTGGCGTAAGGCTGCGGCAGGGCAGCGTGCCGCCGCGCCTTCAGCGTGCCACGCGCACGCTCGCGCCGGAGCGGGCGCGCCGGCGGCGGCGGGGGCGTTCGCCTTCGGGCTCGGCGGGTTCGCCGTTGAGCAGGATGCGGCGGCCAGGCACGTGCGCGGCAACGAGACGCGCGATGTCGAGCGCCGTGCTATCGGCGGGCACGACCTGGCGGCGCGCGCCGTCGTCGAGCGGCGTGGTCCATTCGACGAGCAGGCAGGGGCGGCCCCAAGGCTGCTGCAGCGGACCCGAAACCCGGCAGCTCGCGACGTTTGCCCGCGCGCCGTCGTTCAGCAGCGCCTGCAGGTGCATCAGCACGTCGTTTTCAACCATGAACTGGCTCCTTCGTTCTTCTTCGCCTCGCCGGCCACTGCCGACGCGAGACAGGCGACGGCACCGTATAAAAAAACGCCGCCAATGCTCCGGCGGCTCAACAGGGGTGATCGTATGGTTACAGTGAAGAATTAAATGAAGCTTAAGAGGGGGCGATGCAGCGAACCTGCGTGCCGAAGCGACGCGGCAACCGAAAAACGGCTGCGCGTGAGCACACGGATCGAACGATCCGCGCGAATAAAGTCCAGATAGTGAGACCGGGCGGGCGCCCGGAAAAAGCCTAGTGTCGCGACTTTTGCTTCTCGCGCAGCGTGGCTCTCACCTTGCGTGCCACGAATAGCGGGAGATAGTCCTGGATGCGTGCGTCTTCGCGATAGCTGTCGAAAGTGTCGGCGTAAATGCGCGCGACGGTTTCCTCGGGCGTGTTGGTTTCGGTGGCGATGGTCTGGACGATTTGCGCGACGTCGGCTTGAGGCATGAGGGGTCTCCAGTCAGCGGGGCGAGGCAGGGGCGGGGGCAAAAGGCAGGGTTCCCATTAGAGAGCACGGGCGCGCCAGGCGCCAATTGAATCGCGCTATGGAATAGGCGCCGAGGAAGGGAGGTCCTCGCCGACTTTCGGCGTTTGCGCGCGCAGTCGTTGCGCGTTGCGCCATGCGAAAAAAGGGGCGGCCGTGGCCACCCCTTTTTCATTGATGCGGGGCGCGAGCGCGCCCCGCGACATCACGCGACGTTTTCGAGCGCCGGGTAGTCGGTATAGCCCGTTTCGCCACGCGCGTAATACGTGGACGGATTCGGCGCGTTGAGCGGCGCATTCAGTTCGAAGCGGCGCGGCAGGTCGGGGTTCGCGATGAACAGCTGACCCCAGGCCACGGCATCGGCTTCGCCGTCGGCAAGCAGCGCTTGCGCCGATTCCAGCGAGAACTTCTCGTTCGCGATGTACGGGCCGCCGAATTCGGCCTTCAGTTGCGGACCGAGGCGATTGTCGCCGAGCGATTCGCGCGCGCAGATGAACGCGATCTTGCGCTTGCCGAGTTCGCGTGCGACGTAGCCGAACGTGGCTGCGGGGTTCGAATCGCCCATCGTGTGCGCGTCGCCGCGCGGTGCCAGATGCACGCCCACGCGGTTCGCGCCCCAGACGTCGATACATGCGTCGGTGACTTCGAGCAGCAGGCGTGCGCGGTTCTCGATCGGGCCGCCGTAGGCGTCGGTGCGACGGTTCGTGCTGTCTTGCAGGAACTGGTCGATCAGGTAGCCGTTCGCGGCGTGCACTTCCACGCCGTCGAAGCCCGCGGCCTTCGCGTTCAGCGCGCCCTGGCGGAATGCGGCCACGACGCCCGGGATTTCGTCGGTTTCGAGCGCGCGCGGCGTCACGAATTCGCGTTGCGGACGCACGAGGCTCACGAAGCCTTGCGCCGCGATGGCGCTCGGCGCGACCGGCAGTTCGCCGTCGAGGAAGATGGGGTCGGAAATGCGGCCCACGTGCCATAGCTGCAGGAAGATGCGGCCGCCCGCGGCGTGCACGGCATCGGTCACGAGTTTCCAGCCTTCAACCTGCTCCTGCGACCAGATGCCTGGCGTTTCGGCGTAGCCGACGCCTTGCGGCGTGACCGAAGTCGCTTCGCTGATGATGAGGCCGGCCGATGCGCGCTCGGCGTAGTACTTCGCCATGAGCGCGTTGGGCACGCGTGCCTCGCCGGCGCGCTGGCGCGTAAGCGGCGCCATGATCACGCGATTGGGCAGCGTGAGGTCGCCGATCTGAATGGGGTCGAACAGGGTTGCCATATGTCACCTTGGGCGGGCGCGGCCCGCGTCGTGCTTGTGCAGGGAATGAACGGACGATGACCCCGTCACAACTGGGCGTTCACGTGGGCGAGAAACGCCTCGATGACGGTGTCGTTGCGCTTGAAGAAAACCCACTGGCCGACGCGTTTCGACGTCACGAGCCCCGCCTTCTGGAGCACCGCGAGGTGAGCCGAGACGGTGGATTGCGACAGGCCGCAGCGGGCGTCGATCTTGCCCGCGCAAACGCCGTGGTCGAGCGGAATCTCCTGCTCCGGAAAATACATCTGCGGCTCGCGCAGCCACATCAGGATCTCGCGCCGCACGGGGTTGGCGAGGGCCTTGTGGATGGCGTCGATGTCGAGCTCGGCAGGGACGGAAGCGGGTTTCTTCATACGGGGTGCATCGTAACTGGACGAAGTTTATATCGTAATTCTACGATATGGGCGATGACACTGGTTTCAATAGGGTGTTGTGTGATCCGTGGGAATAAAGTGCGTCAGGTGTTGTTGTTCTAATAAACCGCTCGAATCGTTTGAGCTTTCGCGGAGGAATGACAGTGCCAAATAGAGGGCAACGATGTGTTCCCGCACGAGCTCCGGGTGTAAGAGTCCTCGCTGCGGAGCCCAGAAGGCCATGATCGTTTCGGCGCACCGCGCCCCGCATGATCAACGAATCGACAGTAATGTTTCGTGCGACACCTCCGAATTACAACGCGTCTCTTAACGACGCACGTATCGCGCTAGAAACGCTGGCTGTCGACCTTGCGGAAAGCCTGACGGCATTGAATGACCCGAGCTACAACGCAGCAAAATGGGGAGCCGTGATTTCCTGTCTGAGAACAGCGGGGCTGATCAGCCTGGAGGAGGAGAGAGGCCTGGCCGGCGTGTATGGTTTCGTCAGCCCCGTATCCCATCGGCCGGTCGGAGTTTCAGAAGAGCAGAGGGCTCGTCTGGGTCGGCCACTCGCGCTCGGCATGTGCTGGTTCTCGCTGAAGCGGAAATTCGGCTCGAGGTTGTAGGCACAACATTTGGCATGGCTAACGGCTGGATAGTGCCAGGCGATAAGTCGCGGCAAAAACACTCGGTGCCGGTCTCGCATAAGAGAGCCGCTATTTCGCGTCATAGGTGGATTGAGCCTGCCTGACTTGTTCCCAGTTGTCTTTGGCCCAATCGACCAATCCCTGTGTCGGGAGCAGCAGGCTCCGCCCGAGGTCTGTCATCTCGTATTCAACGCGCGGCGGCACTTCAGGAAACACCTCGCGAATCACCAGTCCGTCGCGCTCGAGATTCTTCAGGGTCACGGAAAGCATTCGCTGCGAGATCCCCGGAACCGCACGTTCAAGCTGGGAAAATCGTGCGCGTCCGCCGAGGAGGTCGAGCGACAGCACGACGAAGATCGTCCACTTGTCGCCGATCTTCGTCAGCAGTTCCCGAACCGCCATCGGGTCCGAGCTTCTGCAAATCGCAGCGGGGTCCAGTTGACTGCCTTTGCCCGACTTCTTCATAACTTACCTCGACGTTAGTGACTGAATTTAAGGTGCCTTCTTCCTTGAGAAAAGCTTCCGATTTATATTCAACTCTCATTCTGTAAGTAACCTGCCGAAGCGCGCAAGGAGTTTGGAATGCCGAAGCCCAAATATGCTGCCTACGAGGCCGCAGACCCTTACTTCAATCTGGTTCGAGGAGCGCTAGGTGACTTCGTCGATGGTGAACATTTCTTCGACATCGTCGCCGACGACGTCATCTACGAGGTTCTCTACGATCTGGGTTGGCCTCGCGTTATCGAAGGACGGACCGCTCTGATGGCTGCGTTCAGGGGGTATGTCGACAACATTGCACTTCAGTCCGCCGATAAGTTGATTACCCACAGGACGGGCGACGGTTGCGTCATCGAATACGAGGTCCACGGAACCATCCTCGCGACAGGCACGAAATACAACAATCGGTTCTGCTCAATCATCAAGATCGGAAACCGGAAGATCACGTCCTGGAGGGACTACATGGACTCTCATGCGGCCTGGAATGCATTGACTGCCAAGAATTAGGAGATACCGATATGACGCAAATTTTGATGATCGAGGTGAGCCCGAGGGGCAAGGACTCGGCGAGTCGAGCGGTCGCCGATATGCTCGCTGCACGGCTCACCGACCACTATCCGTCGGCAAAGTTCGTGCGCCGCGACCTGGCCGCCGAGCATCTTCCTCATTTGGACGAAATCACGCTCCCAGCCATCTCGACGAAGGACCCGGCCGAGGCGGAAAGGCTGAAGGAAGTGGCCCACCAGTCGGATCAACTAACAGACGAGCTCCTGGAATCCGACGTTCTGGTTATCGCGACGCCGATGTGGAATTTCGGCATTCCTTCTGCCCTCAAAGCATGGATCGATTTGGTCGTTCGGCCAGGAAGAACCTTCCAATACTCTGACGGCGGCGTCCTCGGTCTGGCAAAAGGCAAGAAAGCCATTCTGGTTCTGGCTTCAGGAGGCGTCTTCACCGGAGGCCCGTGGCGCTCCTGGGATTTTGTCGAGCCCTATCTTCGCCAAATTCTTGGCTTCATTGGCATCGTGGATGTGCAGACCGTTCGGGCCGAGGGCATGAACATTCCCGATTTGGCCGCCGATGCCGTATCGAGGGCCAACAAGGCTGTCGGGGAGCTTGCCTTATAACAGCCTATGTGTTCGCGGCAGCTCGTTGCGACTTGCCATCAGTCGCGCGGCGCTTCTGCTGGTTGGCCAGGCGGTGAAAAGAAACACGCTGAAGCGGTGCGCTGGTGGTGCCGGTGACTCCGTCGCGACAAGGTATGGATTGACTGCGAAGAAATAGGGGGCAACGACATGAGTCAAAATATGATGACTGAGGTGAGCCGAACGGGGAAGAAGGACTCGGTGAGCCCGGCGGGTGCAGATACGCTCGCCCCGGTTCGGCGACCCACTATCGTCTAGAATTTAAACCTCACCCAAAGGGAGGGGGAGCGCGTGACATTAAAACCCCTGATCAGCCATCCGCCTGCCGTCCCTATTGCTATGGCGTACGCACGTTCTGAAGGTGCGGTATCGCGCGGCTTATCACGCGACGTTATATTTCGAGAGGCTCTCGTCGATCCAAAAACGCAGACGGATGTTTCCTTTGCCCAACTCGTTTTACTCTATCTAATTTCAATCAAAGAGACCGACGACAAATTTGGCGGCCTCGGGCGGCGCTCGTTCCCTCCATCTCAAATCGTTCTGATGCTCCGAGTGATGATGGGCTGTGACACGCTTGAATGTGCGCTGCGTAGTCTTGCGCGATTTCATGAAACGGGACAGTCGATCTCCATCGGTCTAAGGATCCGCGCGTCGGAAGCCGAACTCTGCGTATTCTGTGACGACGCATTGGGTGGTGAGAACGCGCCCGCCATCGAAGACATATACATTAGCACCCTGTTTGGGGGATTGAGTTACTTCCTCGGCCGACGCTTTCCGGTGACCGCTATCGTAACCCGCAACCGAGCCTTCGCCTCTAGCACCCGCCACTGGTCGATTGCGGTTCCGCTACACCTTGGCCCGGTGGCGGCGATCCGGTTTTCCAGGTCGTTGTTGGCCGAGCGCCGTCAAGGTATTCCGACTGACGATATCTGGTGGGCCGTACTTGAATGCTGGCTCTCGCACGCCCACGGAGTTCACACGAGAGTAAGCCACTGCGCCGCCTCGATCCGGCAACTCAATACCACGGCGCTTTGTGACGAACTCGGAATCAGTCCCGCCACGTTTCGACGGAAGAATAGCGCCTCTGGAGGTACCTTTCGTCATTTCCGCGAGGAAACGTTGGTCAGAGCCAGTCTCAGCCTCCTGGCCGATGGTTCGCGGAGCATAAGTTCGATTGCAGCGGAACTTGGATACGCCGACGTCCGTAGTTACCGGCGTTTCATCAAGGGTGCAACCGGGCTAACGCCTGATCAACTTCGAACAAACAGTGACGCCACCTCGATGGGGGCGCTCGAACCCGAAGTCATTGCCCGCATCATGGGGGTGGCCAACGGGCTTAGCCGCTAATTCGCATTCTTTCGTAGGCACAATTGGAAATCCATGAAAGAAGATAGCCGAACGGAGCATCAACGTCGGGCTGTCTCAACTGCTGAGCGAATTTGTCCCCATCCGCATCCCAGTTTAAGCGAAGTTGTCAGCTTGTCCGTTTCAGCCAACTGGATAAACTTTCGTGTGTCTCCCGCCGTTTAGTCGAAAGGCTATAGGGTAAGACAATGAAATGAAGTGAATAGTCGCCTGAACTCGCATTGTTTGTTTCAGGAATCGGGTTCGTCTCCCCACTCTCTTGAGCATGAAAATGAAAACAACTTCAGACGCATCACGCTCTACTGTCTCTCGACGGGACGTGCTAGTCGGCGCGGGAGCTCTCGCAGTCTCTGCGGTGAGCGCGCCCGTCTTTGCAGTCGGCACGAAAACCGGAGCGGCATCTCACAAGTCCACGCAGCCAACAGGAGCTAACATCATGTCATTCGTCAGGACCAAAGACGGGGTTGATATTTTCTACAAGGATTGGGGGCCCAAGAATGCTCAGCCAATCGTCTTCCATCACGGTTGGCCACTGAGCTCGGACGATTGGGATGCACAGATGCTCTTTTTCCTCGCTCATGGGTACCGCGTCGTTGCGCACGATCGCCGTGGGCATGGCCGTTCAACCCAAGTCGGTGACGGTCACGACATGGACCACTATGCTGCGGATGCCTCGGCCGTGGCCGAGCATCTTGACCTCAGGAATGCTGTCCATATCGGCCATTCGACTGGCGGCGGCGAAGTTGCCCGGTATGTCGCGCGATTTGGTGAACCGCAGGGCCGCGTCGCCAAAGCCGTTCTGGTTAGCTCCGTTCCACCGCTGATGCTCAAGACCGAGAAGAACCCCGACGGTACACCGATCGGTGTGTTTGACGGCTTCCGCAAGGCTCTCGCCGACAACCGGACGCAATTCTTCCTCGATGTGGCGTCGGGGCCGTTCTATGGTTTCAATCGCCCGGGCGCAAAGGTTTCTCAGGGAATTATCGACAACTGGTGGCGCCAGGGCATGATGGGTGCCGCTAATGCACATTATGAGGGTATCAAAGCCTTTTCGGAGACCGATCAGACGGAGGACCTGAAGGCGATTACAGTACCGACGCTGGTCATCCAGGGCGACGACGATCAAGTCGTGCCCTACAAGGACGCATCGGTGCTTCAGGCCAAGTTGATCAAGAACAGCACGCTCAAGATTTACCCAGGCTTTCCCCATGGCATGCTCACGACGAATGCGGACGTGATCAACCCGGATCTCCTGGCCTTCATTAAGGGTTAGGTGTTCGAACAATGGAAGCGTCTAGCCGGAGCGGCCGCATGGCAGTTCTAGTTTGGCGCGATCCATGAAGATCGTGACTTCGTCGTATCTTCAGAATACCGTGCGCGACTAGTGCAAATGCCTGGCCCGAGAATTTCCACCGCTCACGGCACGGCTTCCTTTGGTCGCGCGTATCGGGGGCGGCTACCCTCGCCGAGGAGCTGGACCATGACTGCCAGGAACTTCACGACAACGACTGCCGGTGCTGCGATAGCGTCCGATGAATATTCGCGGACGGTTGGCTCCGATGGTCCGGTTGTTCTGCACGATGTTTACCTCGTCGAAAAACTCGCTCAGTTCAATCGTGAGCGCGTTCCAGAGCGCGTCGTTCATGCAAAAGGCGGTGGAGCTTTTGGCAAGCTAACCGTTACCGAAGACGTTAGTGCGTATACGCGCGCCGCCCTTTTTCAGCCCGGTGTCGAGACGGAGATGCTGGCGCGATTCTCAACAGTTGCGGGAGAAATGGGATCGCCGGACACTTGGCGCGATCTCCGCGGCTTCGCGCTGAAATTCTATACGTCCGAAGGAAATTACGACATTGTCGGCAACGACACGCCGGTATTCTTCATCCGCGACGGGATCAAATTTCCTGACTTCATCCGCTCGCAGAAGCGGTTGCCCGACAGAAATCTCCGGGACCCGGAGATGCAGTGGGATTTCTGGACGCTCTCTCCTGAGAGCGCCCATCAGGTCGCGTACCTCATGGGCGATCGTGGCTTGCCCGCCAACTGGCGCAAAATGAACGGCTACGGCTCGCACACCTATCAATGGATAAACGCCGCCGGCGAGCGCTTCTGGATCAAGTATCATTTCCACAGCCAGCAGGGCTCGCAGAACCTCACCGACGAAGAGGCGGCGGTAATCACGGCGCGGGATTCGGACTATCATATCCGAGACTTGTTTGAGGCCATCGAACGCGGCGAGTTTCCAAGGTGGACGGTATCCATCCAGGTGATGCCATATGAAGAGGCGAAGACCTACCGGATCAACCCGTTCGATCTCACCAAGACGTGGCCACATTCGGATTATCCGCTGGTAAGAATTGGCGAGTTTGTGCTGGACAGCAATCCGGAGAACTACTTCGCGGAGATCGAACAGGCGGCGTTCGAACCGTCAAACCTCGTACCCGGGATCGATGTTAGTCCCGACAAGATGTTGCTTGCGCGTGTGTTCGCGTACGCCGATGCGCACCGCTACCGCATCGGCTCGAACTACAACGAGCTTCCCGTGAATCGGCCCCAAAGTGACGTACACAGCTACGCCAAGGACGGCCACCTCCGTCATTTTTTTAAACCAGGCAAGATGCCGGTATACGCGCCAAATTCCTTTGGTGGCCCGAAGGCCGATCCGACGCTGGCTGCGGAGATCGGGGGGTGGAGGGCTGACGGGGATCTAATGCGGTCAGCGTATACCAGGCGCGCGGACGATGATGATTTCCGCCAGGCCGGCGTGCTTGTGCGAGAGGTTTACAGTGAAGTCCAGCGGGCTCGCCTGATCCAGACTCTCGTCGGTCAATATCGGCAACTTCGGCTCGAAGAAATACGGGAGCGCTTCCTTTGGTATTGGGACAACATAGATCCCGATACGGGCACAAAGATCAGAAACGCCGTCGCATCGACTTAACCTCGCCTTACCATTCGATGGGCATTCACCGAATAGCGCTTCGCAGAAGTTCTCAAGATATTCTGGACTCCATATGGTAAAAGGGAATTTTTTCGGCTCGCTATTATGCGGTGTCTTATCGGTTATCGCCGCGATTTCTTTAAGCGCTGTCCGAACTGCGAGCGGCAAGGATAGCGAGCGTGCAATCGTAGCGGATACCGGTCTTTGTTCCGCTCGAGCTGCGGCCGCAGGAGAAAGTGAACGGCTGTTCCTGGCTGGGAACCAGCGAGCAATGGACAAGATGATGACGGGGATGGTGACAAAGCCGACAGGCGATGTGGATGAGGATTTCGCGGCGACGATGATCCCTCATCATCAGGGCGCCATTGACATGGCGGTACTTGAATTGCGCTACGGGCGCAACGAGCAACTGCGCCGGATCGCCCAGGAAATCATCGTCGATCAGCAGCAGGAGATCGCCGCCATGCGGCTGGCGTTGGGGCAGCAGCTACCACCCCCGACAGCGGCACCGACTCAGACCGGGGCGTCTCTCGCACCGGGTTCGGGCCCAACTCCCACCGGTCATCCGATGGAGGATATGTCGAAATGAAGACCCAAGAGATATTGGCTGTCGCATTCAGCGTTTGTTGCCTGGCCAGTGCTGCGCAAGCTGGACAAGCTCCTTTTGCGACCTCCGCGTCGAACATCTCGGTTAGCCATGCTGATCGGGTGTATGCGGCGGAGCAATTTTCCAATACCGTTTCGGTCATCGACCCCGCGTCGAACGAACTGCTGGGCGTTATTCGGTTGGGAGACCCGCAGCCGGGCAATTTCAGCCCACTTTATCGCGGCCAGGTCCTTGTGCATGGTATGGGCTTCTCTCCGGACAGGCAGACGATCGCGGTAGTGTCGATCGGATCGAATTCGGTGACCTTTATCGACACGAAGACAAACACAGTGAAGGCCACGACCTACGTCGGTCGCTCGCCGCATGAGGCTTTCTTCACCCCCGACGGCAGCGAGGTTTGGGTAACCGTGCGCGGCGAGGATTACGTGGCCGTGCTGGATGGCCGGACCTACAAGGAGATTGGGCGTATCCACACGCCGAATGGCCCCGGCATGACAATTTTCTCTCCCGACGGGAAGTACGGCTACGTGTGTTCCTCTTTCATACCCGAGTTGGTGGTCTTCGACGTTAAGTCCCACAGTGAGGTCGGGCGGGTTCCCCAGCCCAGCCCGTTTTGCCCGAACATCGCGGCGAGCCCGGATGGCGAGCAGGTTTGGTACACACTCAAGGATGTTGGCAAAACCGTTGTGATCAATGGTCGACCACCGTTCAACACGTTGAAGATTCTCGACACCGGTCCGATCACCAACCATGTCAATTTCGCGGACAACGCGAAGGGCCGATTCGCATACGTCACGGTCGGTGGCCTCAACGAGGTTCTGGCTTTCCGCCGGGATAACTTTGCGCAGGTGGCGACCATTCCAGTCGGGAAGCTTCCTCATGGGATATGGCCGTCAGGCGATGGAACGCGGGTCTACGTGGGCCTGGAGAATCAGGATGCTATGTTGCGATCGACACGCTGGAAAACCGTGTCATCGCCACGATCCCTATCGGGCAGGCCCCCCAGGCAGTGACCTACGTGTCCGGCGCTGCGGCGCCCGGAGACGATCGAGAGCACCTCCAGCCGCTCGGCCTGGCGGGGGAGACGGCCCACATCTCACTGGCGGCACCAGGTGCTGCGCCGATGACTAGCGTGAGTTTGTTTGATCAAGGACTTGTGCAGGTGCTACAGGCCGCAGTTACGGGTCTTGTGCCGAAGTCACCCTATGTGCTGGCATTGGCGCATTCACCCGATGGGCATGGAGTGCTGCAGCCCTTGGCGGCCTTCATGACCAATCCAGCGGGTAGCGCAATCGTCAATGCCGATGGGGCTATTCGGCAACTGGTAAGTGAAACAGCCACCCCAGAGCGGCGCTATCTGGTGATCGTTCCGGGGCAGCCGGAAAGCATGGGTGCTCCAGTACAGATCCAGTCGCCTTAGTACGTCGAGGTCATTCACCATGTGTGAGATCGCGGAGTGGCCGGCACGGCGGAATGGGAGTGCGATTCTAACGCGTACGATTTATTTCCAGTGTCCGTCCGTGAGGCGATAATGAAGCGCTATGAAGAACTCGCCAATACGATCGCGACGGAGATTGCTGCGGGCCGCATTAAGGCAGGTACACGGCTTCCGTCGGTCCGCACGCTGACTACCCAGTATGGGATTGGTCAAACCACAGTATTCCGCGCTTATTACCTGCTCGAAGAGCGTGGGCTCATCCAGGTCCGCGAACGCTCGGGGTATTACGTCGCACAGGGCGTCGTCGCGAACGTTCAACAGAACCCGGCCCGCGACGAGTCACCGGCGCCGGCTCTCGTCAGCGTCAGTGACGTAATCTTTTCGGTGCTGGACGCGGTTCGGCACCCGGGGATCGTGCCGCTCGGCTCGGCTTTCCCGTCGCCGATGCTGTTTCCGCTCTATCGACTTTCCCGGGCCATGTCCCAGGCGGGTCGCACGCTCGGCCCGTGGAACTCGGTGCTCGACATGCCGCCGGGAAACGAACATTTGCGCAGGCAGATCGCACTGCGCTACACCACGATGGGGGCGCCGCAGACGCTCGACGAAATCCTGATCACCAATGGTGCGCTCGAAGCGTTGAACCTGTGCCTTCTTGCCGTCACCAAACCCGGCGACATCGTGGCCATCGAGTCGCCGTGCTTTTATGCCGCGTTGCAGGCCGTCGAGCGCTTTGGCCTGCGCGCCGTAGAAATTCCGGTGGATCCGGTCACTGGCCTCGATCTGGGCGTACTCGAGTCCGCACTCCGGGCGCATCCCGTGCGGGCTGTCTGGGCGATGACGAATTTTCAGAACCCGACCGGTGCGTCCCTTTCGCGGGAGAAGAAGAGGGCGCTCGTCGCACTCCTGGCGAAATACCAGTGCCCGCTGATCGAAGACGATGTATACGGAGAGTTGTACTTCGGTCCCGAGCGCCCGCCCCCGGCGAAAGCATTCGATACGGAAGGACTCGTGATGCATTGCACGTCACTATCGAAAGTGCTCGCACCGGGGTACCGCCTGGGCTGGGTCGCGGCCGGACGCTTCGCGGACGCTGTGCGGCGGCAAAAACTGATGACCAGTATCTCGACAAGCGGACCGATTCAGGCAGGGTTGGCCGAATATTTGCAGCATGGCGGATTCGAGAAACATCTGCGAAAGCTGAGAACGACCCTCAATCATCAAATGGAAACGATGGAGGAGGCCATTCAGGCTGCGTTGCCGCGCAGCATCCGTTATCACCGGCCCGCCGGCGGCTACTTTCTGTGGCTGCGCCTGCCGGCGGAAGTCGATGCGATGCAGTTGCATGCCAGCGCGCTGACGCATGGCATCAACGTGACCCCCGGCACCATTTTCAGCCGCGGCAACCTCTATGGAAATTACATTCGCTTGAACTGCGGACATCCATGGACACCGAAGATGGCCGACGCGATCAAGACGCTGGGCGAACTCCTCGACACACTACTGTCGCGGGATGACCACGCCGCGTTGCCTTCGCCATCCCAGCCTTTGCTGCCGGTCGACGACGCAACCCGCCCGAACATCAGTTGAGCTGCCGAAAGTCGACGACGACCACATAACCTCTTCCGAAAACTGCTGCCGCAAAATAAACGCGATCTGCTGCTGTCAACACCGTCTCGTTGGAAATATCTTCTATCCACAGGTCGGCGTGCGCCCATGCACGCGCATCATGGCCCGCGAAAGCGGATGCAGACTGGATAGAAACCGTTATGAACCTCCACAATCATCCTTGCTGGAAGAATGCCTGCATTCTGTCCGGGCTAGAACAAGGCCATATGGCGGCCGCCTCCGGCCTGATTTCGTTTGCCCAGGGTACGGTCAGCAACCGCGTCATCGATACTGCGGGCATCCGCGAAGCAATGCAATGCGTGGCGAAGGCCTCCGGGACGGAACTCTTCCGGCAGAACGCACCAGAAGGATACTTGCCGTTACGTGAACTGCTTGCGGAGCGTATGCGAGCGAAAGGCATTCCTGTCGATGCGAGTGCACTCGTACTGACGAGCAATCTCCAGCACACGCTGATGACCATCGCTGCGGCCGTGCTTGCTCCAGGCGACCGTGTGCTCGTCGAGACGCCTTCGCCACCCTCATCAGTGGATACGCTCACGCGGGCCGGCGCTCATGTGGTGCCAGTGCCGGTCGATCGGGACGGCGTGATGCTTGACCAGCTCGAGTTCGCGTTGGCGAGGCATCGGCCTGCGCTCCTCTGCATCACACCGAATTTCGCCAACCCGACGGGGTTCGTCACGTCGCTGCGCAAACGCAAGCAGATTCTGCAGCTTGCCGTGGCCTACGATTGCTTCGTACTCGAGGATGATGGGTATGCAGAGCTCTATTTCCATGAGTCTCCACCACCGCCACTGATCAGTCTGGCGAACGACGTTGAACGCCGGCAAGTGATCTACGCGTCGAGTCTTGAAAGCCTGTTTCCGCAAACGCTGCGCCTGGGATGGTTCGTTGCTGACGCTTCGCTCCTCAGGCATGCGACCAGGCGGTTCCGGTCGGCGGATTTCGCGTCGCACCTTACGCAACTCGTCGCCTATCATTATCTGAACACCGGTCGGTTCGAAGTTGCGCTAGGCCGCATCCGCCGTCACTACCATGCAAAAGCAGCCGCAATGCTGCGTATTCTGCGGCGGGAACTGAGGGACCTCATTGTCGATACCAACCCGCTACAGGGCGGGATGTTCGCATGGGGGTCGCTGCCTGACTGCGATACCGCAAAACTGCTCGACCAATCCGCTCCGCGCGGTGTCATCTTTGCTCCTGGGGCACTGTTCTACCCCGAACATGTCGTTAGCCAGAAAATCCGGCTGTCCTTCGGCGGAACGGGCAACGACCAGATGACGGAAGGAATACGTCGAATTGCCCGCACGATGACCGAGTCGATCGATACACGTCTCGTCACGCTGCAGCAACGGTAACCCGTCTAGCTTCTTTAATTCCAGGAGCAGTACAAAACAATCCTTCACGATCGAGTCTAGTCAAGCCCGACGAGGATTCACGCTCTGCCTCCCTCAAAACTCTCCTCTCCGAATTATCTTCGCGGCTTCAAGCAAGCAGCACCTTCGAGTTCCCTCACTGTCTGCTGCCCAAAAACACTCATCAACTGACGCTTTCTGATCCGCAAATGGCTGCATACACTCGATGCAACATGCAACGAGTCGCCAATATGGGTCCAATCGCGCACGATCAAATCGATTCGAGACCATCCAGTTCGCGTGGATAAATTCCCGTCGTCCATCGCGGGAACATTCGATGCAGGTTCACACCAGATTGGCGACGTCACCGATAACGTGGAGAAGCAACCATGAATTTCACACACCTGATGGCGTTCTTCGAGGTCGCACGAGTAGGTAGCGTGAGCCGCGGCGCAGAGAAGCTATGCGTCAGTCAGCCTGCCGTCACGAGAGAGATCAAGGACCTCGAAGCGAGACTTGGCGTTACGCTATTCGATCGGCATTCGCGCGGGGTTATCCTGACGCACGCTGGTAGCGTGCTGTTCCGCTATGCCGAGACGATCTTCGGTCTCGCATTCGACGCGCAGCGCGAAATCAAGCAGCTTACCAACGGAACGGATGCAACGCTCAAGGTTGGCGCGACCGAAAGCGTCGCCGCATATCTCGTGCCGGCCATCATTCACGAGTTGCAGAACGACTTCCCGGATCTCAATGTTGAAGTAATGCTCGCGAGCTCGACCGATGCGGCGCTCGCCGTGCGTCGGCGCGTCAATTCGTTTGGGATAGTCGAAGAAAAGTTCGATCAGGGCGATCTCGAAACGGAAGTCCTCGGTGCCGATCCTATCGTTGCCGTCACGATACCGGCGCATCCGCTTCTGAGCCGGCGTACGGTCGCACGTGACCTGGTCGATCGGGAGTTGCTTCTCACGGACCCGCATTCCGGGTTGAGCTCGGCCGTCACGTCTGCCTATGCCGACATCGGATTGAAGATCAACCCCCGGTTCCGCATGAACAGTCAGGAAGGCATCAAGCGCTTATTGTTGATGCAAGGCGGCGTAGCTTACCTGCCTCTGATGTCGGTCATCGAGGAAATCCGCAGCGGAAAATTTTCTCTACTTCCGGTATGCGATGTCGTGGTGCAAAGGCAGATCCGACTCATCCGTCCAGTCGGGGCGCCATCAAACGAAACTGTCGAGCGGTTCCGCCAGATAGCGAAGCGGGTTCTTGCAGGCCTGCAACTCGTGTCGGAGCGCCGATGCGTAGAAGAGGCGCCAGCATCCGACACGAAGACGCCCAGCTATGCAATCCAGGCTGACCAGGTATGCACGGCCGGATGCTGAAAACATGACTTCATTGCCATAGCTGCAGGACATGGCACGCATTGCAACATCGTATTTTTCGTGCAGCATCCCTTCCATTAATCTTGAATCATCGGCTCGCTACTGAGGATCTTGACGATCAACGCGAAGTAGCAGAACCAGTCGACGCCGATAGCAGATAGCTGCCTGGAATAGTCGCCTCGGTCACGTTTTTGCGGTTGTGGGATACAGAGAAATCGGCGCATCGGTTCCTTTTCAGTTGAATATCGATTTACATAAGGAATTCGAAATGTATGTTATCCGTATAACAGCACTGTCCATTCTGTTGATCGGTAGCCTCGGCATCGAGGTGACCGCCTTCGCACAGGGCCTCACACGCGCCGAAGTGCGCGCGGACCTGATCCGCCTCGATCAGGCGGGCTACAACCCGAATGGGACGGCAGAGAACTATCCGCAGGACATTCAGGCCGCGGAGGCCAAGGTCGCCGCGCTGCAGGCGGACAGTTCGGTAGGTGGCTCGTCGATGTCGGGCACCTCCGCGGCCGGCGCGCCGGTTGCCGCGGCGGGAGACGTGCGACCGGCCTGTGTCGGTCCCGTGAGCTATTGCAATATCTTCGCGGGCAGCTGATTGTCGATGGTCCGCCCGATGCCGCCAGGACGATCCCGCCATTGAACCGGCTTCGTCCGTGGTATTGGGCAGGGCCATCATTCGCCCCCTCCTCTGATAGTCGCACACAAGCCAGGTGAAGCGATGAACCCGAAGCCGATACGCATCGCCTGTCAGATGATGTTGACCTCCATAACGCTCTATGTCACCGACGCATTGCTGCGTGCCGATAACAGTGTTGCCGGCGCAACGCTGCTGATCCTGGGGACGTTGTTCGCACATCTGGTTCGCCGCATCGGTTCGAATACGCATGCAGGTACGTCGGTCTGAAAGTTACCGGGCGTACGCACGTCACATGGAAAGGGCCGCGGTAGGGCTCCCTCGCACACTACCTCCGTATTGAGACCGCAGGGTACGTCGTGGGCCGGCGACCGAACGGCGACGCTGGTTTGTCGGACACGCGCTGCCACTCGACCGTGAACGCGATCAGCGCCTTCAGTGCATCATGGACATCGTTGTGCGTCCGCAGCGCATACGCATCGAAGACGCAGCGGCCATAAAAGCGCAGTTGCCCAAGCATGCCTTACGATGCGGCCTTCGAGTCGGCGAAGTGAGTGAGAGCGGTTGGTACATGGCAGCAGCGGAACGATCATCATACGGTGTGCGAGACTACTAAAACAGTAGGTGGCGGCATGGTAGCTGCCTGGAGTATTCGGCGATGGCATCATGACGGTTATACATGAAAGTTACGTTCCTCCGTCGATATCGAGCCTCATCATCAGGGCGATATCGATGCCAGCGACGGTTTAGCTAACACGCGGTCGTAGCGGGTGCGCATCAGGCGGTTTGGCAAGAGTTAGTCACTGACTCGCGCTTCGACAAGCGTATCGTCCTCCAGTCCATGAGTGCCATCAGTCTCTGCCACCCTCTCGACAGCCGCGACATCACCGTGTCAACCGGAATATCGAGAGGCAGTGCCACATCGGCGCAACCCATTTCCTCCCGGCCCACAAGTAACACCACCGCACGCTGCTCGGCAGCAAGGCGTTGCAGCGCATAGTCGAGGTCGCGCACTTCCAGCATACCCAGTTGGCCCGTAGAAATCGCGTACTCGGCTTCGGACACGCTCTCGTTATCCAGACAGATGTGCGTGCCACGCGACGACGACTTGCGTACCTGGTTTGCGCAGAGGTTATGCATGATCGTGAAGAACTACGCACGCAGGTCGGTGCCCGAACAAAACAGTTTGCTACGTCCGAGCGCGCGCTCTAGCGTGTCCTGCACGAGATCGTCGGCCAGTTCCCGGTTGTTGACCAGCGCCCGCGCATAGCGTCGCAAGCGCGGCACCTGTTCGATCAGGTTGTCATGTATGTCCATGTCTCATCCTCATCGGATTGCTTAACTGCGTTGCTTTGCATGCGGTGCGCCAAGTCCGAATGGACTTGACACGACATTGACATCACGCATCGGGATGTATGTTTTTGCATCACTTTGAAAACCTGAAATGATGCGAAAAGAAGTTCCATGCGACCTTATTACGGTTCGCACCGCTGAGTGTTGTTTCTTTTTCCTCGTGAGGATCGGTTGTCCCTGCACTGGCGAGTCGCATTCTGCTATTGCAAGCAGACGTTACTTAGCTGCACTATGCGGCGGTAGACGTGCCGATCCAGCCAGGTAACATGGGTGTATTCATCATAGGCGTTGCTACCAATGACGATCTGGTTGGAGAGCACATTAGTCATGCCAGGCTCCTTGCGCCGCTGGAGCCGCCGCGTTGCCGCAGGAAGACAACCGGCCCGTGCATTGATGTTTGCCGAAGCGAAGAGAAGCGACTTTTTATATGTTGCTTGAAGTGTAGGGCGGCATGTGTCATGCCAGAAAGCGTCAGTTGCTGAATCTTTTGAGGCGGCAGATAGGTGGGTCCAGGACGGCGTCGTTTAGAAGACGCTGAAACCCATCTTGCAGATGCAGGCTTTGAAGATTCGGGTCGTTCCGTGGTCGGCAGGGTGGTTTGCGGGCGAGCGGCTCGATTCAATGAGCCGCTCGCCGCCGGTGAAAGTCCTCGATTTGATCGCAGAATGGGGCGTGTACCGAGGGCAGGCCTATCGCGCGATAGTTTTGAATGGGCGACAAAAAACAATCAACTTCCGAAATAGACGTTGCAATAGCTCGCGGGACCGACGCACGACGACGGCGAGGGCTTAGGCAGGTGCAGGGGGGAGCCGGAGGCAGAAGTGCCGGTCATCGTTGCACCCCCCACAGCATCGTTCGTCGCTCGTTGGCTGTCTTGCACAGCGATCTTAGCCTCGGCTGCCTGAATGTCCTCCGGATAGTTCACGTCGTTACCGATCGACGGGCTGTAACCGGCCTGCTCGACGCGGATCAGATCCGCGCGCACTTCGGCGCGAGTGAGGGCTTGTGCAGAAGCCGCGGAGGCGAAACCCGCGGAAGCCAAGGCAAGAATAGAAAGAGCGATTGCATTGCGCGTATTCATTTTGAACTCCTTAGTAAAATTTGTGCTTGATCGAGAGTGTATGCGACGTTATTCGTCTGTACTTCTCATGCAAGCAAACAACTGTTGAGGGGAACTATTCCAGCATCCCGGTGATAACGATGCCTGTCACGGATTGCAGTATCGGACTCGCCGTTTTTGTGTTACTTGTCAGCGGCGAGTCGATATGGATAGGTTAGCGTAGGGAGGGGAGTGCGAAAAATACGATCTTCAGATGCTTGCCATGCGGTAGGCTTATGGCAGCGCGATGCCCGCTTTGGGGCACTACGATCCCATGGTGCGTTCTCGCCATGCTCTCGCCGCAATACATCGCGCAGCGCGGTTTGATTGGATCTGTGCCTGCGAGCGTAGCTTCTCTGAGGAAATCACACCCGACCAGTGGCAGTGCCTTGATAGCGGTATTTTGACCACTCGAAGCACACTTGGGGCGCCGGAGATAATGCTTCAATTGCGTGAGCTTGGGGGGGGAGATTTGTGAAAGGAAAAAGAAAGATTTGGTGTTCGTGGTGGTCATTGATGCCCAGTGGTGACTCTGGCAATAGATATAGGTCGTTGCGAGAAGTGCAAGCAAACATGTCAGACGGTACAGCCTGTTGATCGAGTATCTTGCGGCAAGCATCACGTGAAGCAATCGATGCACCGAACGGGCCGCGATTAAATGGTGACCGCCGTGGTCGAAACTATGATCCTCGCTGGCGCGGTCGGCTACGCTGAATTCTCCAAGGAGATGCCGGCTGCCACCAGGCGGTAGTTCTTGTCGTGTTAAACACCGCAGCGTACTGCCATCGAGCCGATTGGGGGTGTTCAGTGAAACGGCATGCATGAGGGGGAATTGAATGAATGGTCCGCACAGTGGAGTACTCCAACGTATCCCTATTTCGTGGGCTTATGCGCGCTCGGACTCTTTGGCGGCCCTGGGTTTGCATCGGGGGAACTTATTCAACCAGAGTTTAATTAATGAATCGGCTGAATATATCTCGTTCGCGCAGCTCGGCTTGGTGCATCTCATCGCGACTCTTGAGACGGGTGACACCTTTCTGGGGCTTGGGCGATACCCAATGTCTGGCAGTCGACAAGTTCTGGCTGCGCGCATAGCGCTTGGTTGCAGTACACTGGACGCAGCGATTAGGGGGATTTCCGAATTTCACAGCTTCAACGACCCTCTCCGAATATGTCTTCGAACGTCGGGGATATACGCAGCGCTGAGTGTTAATTGCGATGAGAAGTTTGCTGGTGCGAACACACATTCCGTTGAGGAAATCTACCTGGGTATACTCTTTGGCATCCTTAGCTACTTTTTGGGGCAGCCGTTACCCGCATTTGAAGTGACGACTCGCAACAAAGGGCACTGGCTTATAGGAAAAAAGCATTATTCCATGTGCGCGCCGGTGCGATTTGGTCGCACGACGGCGTTGATCTTCCCCGCCATTCTTCTCGCCGAACAGCGACAGGGTTCGCCTGCTGACGACATCTGGTGGGGTATCTCCCAGCACTGGCTTTCATGTACCCGCGGGCGGCACTATCTCGAGTGCGCCGGTCAAGGCGGGTTGCTCACGAAGCTTAACGAGAAAGTGCTAGCAACCTGCTTGGACATTAGCACATCCACCTTACGGAGAAGGATGGTCACTGCAGGTACGCGCTTTCGCGACTTACGCCAAGAAATGCTGATGGATGCGAGCCTTACGCTACTCGGCGATGGAACGTACAGCATCAGGGAAATCGCGCTACGGCTTGGATATTCCGACGCCCGAAGCTTCCGGCGATTTATCAAGAACGCAACGGGCCATACACCGCACCAATTGCGTGCGAACGCCATATTCGATGCATTGATGTTCGATGAGCCGGGCGTGATGTCGCGTACCAAGGACGTAACAACCCGCTTCAGTATATGAAGTCTTGCTCAAATATGTGCACGTGGCTCTCACAATCTCGGCCACTCTATTTTGTGGCGTCAGGTTAAGAGAGAGGTCGCACCTCGACGGAAGGATGCCGGTGGCATGCGTTCGTCGATGAACTGGCATAGCGATTGTTGGGACAATGCGCCGACCGAAAGCCTGTGGGGTTCGCTGAAGGTCGCGCGACCGCATGGTCGGCACTTAGCGACGCGGCGTGCTGCGAAGGATGAAATCGTCGACTGGCTTGGTTTCTACAGTACTCGCCGGCTGCATTCGACATTGAACTACGTCAGCCCCATGACGTTCGAGAAGAATTGGGCCGCCGCTCAACGAGGGCAAGCTGCATGATGGTTCAGCTATTGGACTTTGAATTGTCTGCGTATGAAAATTTTCTTTAAAAATCAATGATCTTGCAGGCGACGGCCTGGCGCACTTTATTCCCACGGATCATTGTGATATCGACATACAAAAGAGCGCGCACTTACATGAAGTGCGCAAAAAAAAACCGGCGCCGCCGCGCCCCAATCGAGCAAGCACTGCGACCGCGCCGCTCGGTCGCAATCCAGCCGGAGTCCTGCCCGGCGTCCGGCTGGTCAGGCAGATCAGGGTTCTTCTGAGAGAAACTGCGCGACGTGCGCAACGAATCGCTCCGGGTACTGATAGAGCGAGCCGTGATTCGCATCGGGATAGATGATGAGTTGGGCGTCGGGGATATGCTGCTGGAGAATCCACGAGTTGATCGAATAGATAATGACGTCGTTGTCGCCATTGACCACCAGCGTGGGCTGTTTGATGGCTTCCAGATAAGCGTAGGGATTCTCGCGCGGCGCACCCCATTTCGCGAGTGCGGCGAGCTGGGCCGGCGCGACTGTCTCGTTGACCTCGGGATCGCGGTTTTCCGTGCGCAGGCGGAATCGCTTCAGGAAGGCATGCCCGGCTGCCTGGCTCGCGGCCGAAGGCGCGAAGTGCACGCGCAGCCAGAGATGATCGGGCTCCTCATAGCTTGCTCCGAAGATCTCCTGTGCTTCCGGCGTCAGCGAGTCCATGCTGTCGCCGCTGCGCGGGCCGGTGCCGACCAGAATCAGCTTGCGCACGAGTCCGGGTCGGGCGATGGCGAGTTCCTGGGCGATGAGCCCTCCCATCGAAAAGCCCAGCACGTCAACCTGCTTTAATTCCAGCGCTTCGATGAACGCGGCCGCATTCGCGGCCATTTCCTCTATTGATTCCGGGACAGTGCCGGAACTGGCCGAAATGCCGGCGTTGTCGAACAGGATCACTTCGCGGCCCTGGGCGAGCCCGTCGGTGATGGCCGGATCCCAGTGATCCATCGTGCCCGTGAAATGAATGTTCATGACGAGCGGAACTGCCTCGGGGTTGCCGAAGCGGCGATACGCGAAGCGGATGCCGTTCGCTTCGACATACTGGGTCGGCGCGGTCTGGTGCGTGTGGCGGGTCATGGCTCGTGTCCTCCAAATGGGTGAATCCGGCAGGTCAAGGCAGCGTTGACGATACCCCTGATCCGGCGAAGCGTTGCTGGAACTGGCTGAAGGGATCTGAAAAATCCTGCGCCGCGTTATCCCCCTCTTGTTGCCGTGGCTTAGGGCAGGCTGGGGGCGGTGCAAGCGGGAGCCGTTTCCCGCCGTTCCGTGGCGAAGTAGGCGAGGGCAATCAAGGGCAGCAGCGTGCCCAATACCGCGACGCCGGTCCAGCCCGCATGGGTGTATGCCCAGCCGGCGAGCGCCGAGCCGATCGCGCCACCCGCGAAGAACGTCGTCATGAAGAGGCTGTTCATGCGGCTGCGCTGTTCGGCGCCGAGCGAATAGATGGCGCGCTGGCTCAGGACCAGGTTTGCCGAGACCGCGAAGTCGAGGAGTATCGCGGATACAACGACGATCCCGAGCGACAGCGGTGTGTGAGCCGGTGCGAAGCGGCTCAGCGCAAACGACACGGAGGCCAGCAGCATGGCGGCGGCGGTGCCCGTGCGCGCGAGTCCCCGGTCGGCGAGGCGACCCGCGAAAGGCGGCGCGATTGCACCGGCCACGCCCGCGAGCGCCACCCATGCGATGCCTTGCTGGCCAAGGCCGAATGCGGGTCCGCTCAGCCAGAGCGGCAGCGCGGTCCAGAAGACGCTGAACGCGCCGAACAGGAACGCCTGATAGATGCCGCGCCGGCGCAGCAATTCGGTCTGCACGAACAGCGTGCGCATGGAGCGCAACAGTACGCCGTAGGTGAGCCCTGGCGCGGGTTGGCGCGTCGGCAGCGCAAGACGCAACGCCACCATCACACTGGCCATCAGCAGCGCGGAAACGCGGAATACTTCGCGCCACGACGCGGCATGGGCGATCAGGCTGG
This sequence comes from Paraburkholderia sp. J12, assembly GCF_905220215.1. Lineage (NCBI taxonomy): Bacteria > Pseudomonadati > Pseudomonadota > Betaproteobacteria > Burkholderiales > Burkholderiaceae > Paraburkholderia > Paraburkholderia sp. J12. The sequence continues at coordinate 116,551 of NZ_CAJMZC010000003.1, read as the reverse complement.
ATGCCGGCCGCGCCAGCATGATGCCGAGCATGACACCGCTCACCACGCGGCCCACTGCCCGCCCGCGGGCGGCTTCGGGAACCAGGTAAGTGATGTAGGGCACGAGCAGCTGCACGGCGGACGCGACCAGGCCGATGACGAATGCGACGAACAGATAGAGCGGCGGCCAGGACGCGAAACTCAGCGCCAGCGCAGCCAGCAGCTCGATGCCGAGCAGGAGCAGCACGAGGCGCCGGTTCTCGAACAGGTCGCCGAGCGGCACGATCATCAGGAGTCCTGTGCCATAGCCCGCAAGCGGCAGGGTGACCAGCAGGCCGGCCGACGAATGCGGCATGCCGAGGCCGGTGCTGATCAGACCCGTCAGCGGTTGCGCGTAGTAAAGGTTGGCAATGGTCAGGCCGCAGGCCACGGCGAGCAGAACCTGTATCCATCGCAGCGAACGTTCTGGGAGAGGCACAGAGAGGGACATGATAGACCTCGCCTGGTAAAAAGGACTGCTGATCAAACTGGATCCCGTCGCTTCGGATGCCGGCGGGGTGGCTTCGCGTGCATGGGCGCAGTCGCGCTGCCACTCTGCCACTCCGGTCGGCTGGAGCTCACGCGCTGGCCGACGGCCGGGCGGTGACTTCCTCGTACCAGCGGCGCAGTGCCCGATGGTGCTCAGGCACCGGCATCCGGAACGCGTTCGTTGCGAAGTCCAATGTCGCCAGCGTCGTGATGTCGGCGGCGGAATACGCATCGCCGGCCACGAAACGTTCGGCGGTGAGCCGCGCGTTGAAGTCGTCGTAAAAGTTGGCTACGCGCTTGCTGCTGCGCGCCACGATTTCCGGAATCTGCTCGTACCCATGAGGACCGGAAAGCGCACGCCCCTGCAGGCCCGCTGCCGCGTTACGCACGCCCTCCATGACGGCAGCGAAGCCGTCGAGTTCCGCACGCCGCTCCCACATGGCGACCAGCGCTTTCGTTTGCGCGTCGCGTCCGAGCAGCGGCCTTTGCGGATAGGCTTCCTCCAGGTAGCGCCAGATTGCCGTGACTTCGGCGATCGTCGTGCCGTCGGAAAGCACCAGAGCCGGGACCTGGCTGCGCGGGTTGATTGCCTTGTAGGCTTCGGAGAACTGCTCCTTTGCGCCGAGGTCGACGGCGCGGGTGGCGATCTCGATGCCTTTCTCGGCAATGAAAATTCGCACTCGGCGCGAGTTGGGGGAGGCTTTGGACTCGTAGAGCACGGGAGCTTCGGTCGTCATGGTCGTTATCCTTTGATCGATGGAACCGGGGCTTGCGCCGCAACCGCTGCGCTTACGGCCGGATAGTCGGCGTAGCCGCGGCGATTGCCGTCATGGAGCGCGGTCTTGCCCGTGAGCTGGGACATGACGGATCTCCTGACGAACCGGTGGAAGGGTCCGGCCGTGCCCGCGAGCCATCGCTGCGCGGCATGCCCGGATGCGCTCGCACAGGACGGCGTTTCTGCCCGTCGTGCCGTGCGTGCTGCCATGTGCCGTACTCTAGTTGCCGCCCGCGCAGACGAAAAAGACTTTGTAGGCTTGCCGGCATGCCTGCAAGGCATGGGGCTAAAGGAGGGCGCGATGGAGTTGCGGCATCCGCGGAATGCCGTGGCGGCGGCGCAAACGGGCAGCCGATCGACCCTGATCGCATGAATACCCGCCCGTACACCCGGTATTTCGGCCGATTAACCGCCGGGCCGTTACCCCACAATCTGGTATTACGCGAGGTGGGTCGCATGCGCGCCTACCGGTCGAACGACGAAACGGTTTTCGTCACCGCTCGCGCTTTTTCGAGGCAGATATGTCAAGCAGCATTACGATCACGGACGAGCAGATTGCTGAAATCGCGAACCGGATGGCGGACGAAGGCCAGACGGTATCCCCACTGGCCATCTGGTCCGAGGTGCATACCGGATCGGTCGTCGGCGTGGCTGCGTCTTTGCGCAAGTGGCGCGAAGAGCGTACGCGGCGGGTGCCGCAGGTCGTGGAGCGTCCGGCGTTGCCGGAGACCGTGACGGATACGATGCGCGAGGCGCTCGACCGTCTGTGGACCTCGGCGCAGGACGAGGCCGAGCGCTCCGTCGCGCGACGCCTCGGCGCCATGCGCCAGCGCGTCGACGATGCGTGCACCGAGCGCGACGACGCCCTCGCGGAACTGCAGAACACCGTTCAGGAGCTCGATACGCTGCAGGGGCAGCTGGAGCACATGACCCGCGCCCACGACGCGAAGGTCGATGCGGTGGCCGGTCTGGAAGAAGACATCGCCCTTGCGGTGCAACGGACCGACGTAGCCGAGAAGCGGGCGCAGGAGCTCGTGGAGCGTGTTGCGGCTCTCGAAGCGGAGCTGGAGCGCGCGCTGTCCGAACTCGCCGCGGAGCGCGAAGCGCGCGCCCGCGAGGAGGCCGACGCCGCGCACGAGGGCGACGGCGCGACGGCGGACCTCGATGGCGAAGCGGAGCGTGCCGCACTGGTGGCCGAGCATTCGGAAGCGGTCTCCCGACTCGAAAGCGAACTGGAAGCGACGCGCGCCGCGCTGCAGGCCGAGCAGGAAGCACATGCCGCCCAGCGCGAAGAGATCGCCGGAGCGCACGCGCAACGCGACGCCGCTGCCGTCGAACTCCAGAATGCCCAGACGCAGCTTGCCAGCCTGACCGGGGAGCGCGACGCGAACGCCTCCGAAATCGAAAGGCTGACGGTCAGCCTGTCCGAGGCGCAAGAGCGCGCCGATATCGCCGTGCAGCGCGCCGCCGAACTCGCCGAAAGCGCAGCGGCGAGCGAGCCGGCTGAGGCTGCCGAATCGGCATCGGCTGCGGGTGCCGATTCGCAGGCCCTGGAGGACCTGAAGGCCCAGTTGTCGCGCGATGCGCAGACCCACACCGCTGCGATGAACGAAGCGCGGGAGAACATGAAGAAGTGGTCCGAGTATGCGAACGGACTGAAGCAGCAACTGGTTCAGTCCAACGAGAAGACGATGGTCGCACATGCCCGCAGTGCAGGCGAAGCCGCGTTGACGCGCCGGCTTGTCGCCGAGCTCGGCGAAGCCAGGCCGGAGCACGAATTGCTGCGCAAGGACGTCCAGCAGCAACTGATCGTCGATGCGATCAATGCCCAGCTCGAACGGCAAGGTTATCGCTACGATGTGACGACGGGAGTGGTGTCGAAGCTCAACACCGAAAACGCGACGGCATAACGGTGCTGTTGCTGGCCTCGCGGCCCGTATGCCTTAGCCGGAAACGGGTCGCAAGGCAACCTGGCATCCTTGTTCGACTCGGGATTCCAATCCAGCGAAACCAGACTATGACAGTTTTTCTATCGTGGGCGCTGATCTCGGTGGCCGTCGTTGTCTGTTTGTCGCTCCTGTTGATGGCGATCCTGACGGGCGTGCCATCGTTGCCATCGAGTCAATCCGAAGTGAAGGATATCGTCGCCCTGCTCAAGTACGCCGCTCTTCCACCTCGGCCCGTTATCTACGATTTTGGAAGTGGCTGGGGGACGCTCCTCATCGCATTGGCCAAGGAGTTTCCCGAGGCGCAGATACGAGGCATAGAGATTTCTCCCTTTCCCTACCTCGTGTCGCGGCTCAGGACATATCGGCTTCGCAACGTCTCGTTGAAATGGGGTAGCTTCTTTCGAAGCGAGCTAACGGTTGCGAACGCAATCATCTGCTACCTGATGCCGGGCAAGATGGCGCGTGTCAGCGCTTTGCTGGACCAGACGCTGACGCCGGGAACGCCGGTTGTCTCGAACACCTTCTGGTTCCGTAACCGGATCGTTGCAAGAGCTTGTCAGGCGTCCGGGCGCGGAGCGGTTGCGCTTTACATTTGGCCCGCTACCGGTGATGGTGGGCACGGCTTGCGGTCTCCGTCACAGTAGAAACGCGCTGCCCATGATCGAGCCCGGCAACTCGCCGCCGAGGCAGAAACCCTGAACGAGCCGCAGGCCGATCATCAGGCAGGTCGCTGCGAGCCCCCAGCTTGCATAGGTGGGCACGAGGCCCATGCCGATCGTCGAGACAATCAACACGCGCCTTCTGCCGTGGCGGTCGCCGAACCAGCCCGCGCCGCTTTCGCCCATGCACGTCACGCGCGCGGCATAGGCTCATATCGACGCGGTGGCCGCCTCGATGGTCGAGGCATCGCCGCCCGCCACGACCGCGTGGCGGGCCGGCTGTCGCATCTGCCGTGCCGCCCGAAACCGGCGCGTCGATCCTGTTGCCACCTGTTTCTTCGTGCCAGCGCCGTGCCTACCTCGGCAGGCGTCGCGAGGACACTGCACGGCCGTCGCGTCGAAGCGCTGGTTAGAAGTAGCGCACATAGAACTGCGCCGTACCATTGAACGGCACTTCCTGCGAGTTCGAAATCGCCGATTTCTTGTTCAACTGCGGATACACATCGAACGAGTATGTAAACGTATTGGCGACCGCCGGATTATTGGCCGCATCCACCACTGTATGGTCCGTGTTCGTCTCATAACCGGAATTGTCAGTGAAGGACGAGGTGCTAAAGTTCGTCTCGGTATGCGTAGACGTACGAACAAAACCGTAATTCTTTGAATTGACCGTGCCATCGTACGATGAGGTGGTCGGAATCATCGTGAAGTTGCCAAGCTTCTGGTTGGTGAGCGGGTCCATGCCGATTCCGAAAATACGGGTCGAGTCATCGCCGTTTAATCCGTTGGTGCCGGGCACCCGGATGCCGGTCAGTGCCGACTGCGGATTGGCATCCACTGCCCAGAGCGCCATGTGCGTCGTCAGGCCGTCGTCGCATTGCGTCTGCAGCGTGACGCTCTTCGACTTGAGCACGGTCATGGTCTTGTCGCTCAGCGAGTTGTGGGAAATCGTGCCCCAGTCGAGATCGGCGCCGCCGGCAAACTGCGCCGAGCACGCCGGCGGTACGATCAGGCCCTGCACATTGACGTTGGTCGACTGGGCGTGAGCGGTACCGGCTGAGGCAAAGGTGCCCAGCAGGGCCAAACAGGTTGCAAGTTTGGAAATACGCATGATAAATACTCGTGGTTAAAGGAATGCGGTTTTGTTGCTGTTAGAAATAGTGCACGTAGAACTGCGCCGTATCGTTGAACGGCACTTCCTGCGAGGTCGTGATTGCCGACGAAGTGTTCAATTGCGAATACACGTTGAAAGAAAACGCGTGCGTATTGGCGACTGCAGCATTGCCGGTCGAATCGAACACAGCGAGGTCGGTATTCTTTCGGTAGCCGTGATCGAGGAACAGTGACGACTGAAAAGTTGTCTCAGTGTGCGTGCTCCTGATGATGTAGCCGTAGTTCGCGTCGTTGACGGTGCCGGGCACCCTTATCGTTGATGATCGGAACCGAAGTGGTTGGCAACACGGCCGATGCCATTGCCTGTCCGCACAACACGCCCAGACCGGTAGCAGTCGCAGCAATCAGCGTCAGTCGATTGAGTTTATGCATTTCATTCTCCAGAGAATGTCTTCAGTTCAGTTTGATCAGGAAGGCCAGGCAGTCCGTCTATCGGGACAGTCATAGGCGGACAGGCAGGAATCGGCGTCGGGACTTGACAACCGCGCCGGCAGATACCTTGGGGTTTCGTGGGCCTAACCGTCCTGACCGCACCCGCTCACCATGAATGAAAGTATGGATTTCAGAGCGGCCACCAAACATCGGCCACCCGGAGAACGGCACGCCAAATAGGTAGGACAAGTCCGGGAGCGCGACGCAAAACCAGGACCCGAAATTGAGGAAAATGCAGAAGATGCCCTTCGGACGCGGACTGTCGAACCACTCGGAACAATCGGACGCCTGCCCGGGATTCTTCAAAATCCGCCGCGCGCATCTTGGTCTAAACCGCTGATTTTAAATAGAAATAAGTGGTCGATTCGAGCGGCGGAGCGACGCGTGGAGGATCCATCAGATAGTCGCCGAACCGGTTGCCGGCGAATGATGCGTTGAAACGGCTCAACGGGCTGTTCGGTGTCATCTACGTGGACACCGACTAGAAAGGCAAGCGACGTGGCAATGCCACGCACGAGTCGACTACTGATCTGGAGGCGCGATTATTCAGGAAGAGCCGCGAGAGCCGGGCCATCCTGTGCTACCGCGGGCACATCCTGATGGAGAATCGCGCGAGGCTAGTGGTCGGCGCCGTGAGCGTCACGCGGACGGTTTCGCCGAGCGGGCCGGCGCGTTGCAATTGCTCGATTGCGTACCTGGCGCTCAGGCGAAGACGGTTGGTGCCGCCTACGCTTTGAGCTGGGCGAGCACGCCGGCAATATCGCCCATGCCCCAGTGCTCGGCGATCTTTCCCGACTGCACCCTGAAAATATCGCATGAGGTAAAGCGCAACCACTTGCCGGTCGGCGCGATGCCGAAATACACACCTTGATGTGTGCCGGTGTAGACGAAGCTGGCGGCCACCTTGTCTTCGGACGCCACCAGCGTTTCGATCTCCACCTTGAGATCCGGCATGCCCGTGAGGCGTGCCTTGAAGAAGGCGACCGTTGCCTCTTTCGGCGTGAGTTTAGGCGAAGGGGGTGCCGCAGCGCTGGTCTGGTGGTTGACGTAGTCGTCGGCGAAGAGCGCGCCAAAGCCCTCGATATCGTGAGCGCTCAGCCGCTCGGCAAATTGCCGGGCGATGGAACCGGTGTCGCTGAAGGCGCGCGCGGACATGCCCAGCCCGCCCGCACCGAGTAGCCCGCCGATGACAATCTGCCTGCGTCCCTGAATCATTGAATCTCTCCCGCTCGTGGCTATGACCGCAGGGATTCTGACACGATTTTGCCGGGTTATCGCGGCGTTGAGTGACATTGTCATCGTCGAGGGGTAACCCATCCAGAAAATGAATGGATTGCATTCCAACATTTAATTTGTAAATGCAAATGGCGTCCGATATCTTGTCGAGACTCATCTCGACAAGAACACGCGGCGTTGCAACGGCAATCGATATCCGGACGCAATGTGCGCGCCCCGATTTGCTCCGATTCGCCCAGCTATCGCTATGATCGACCGCATTTTCGTCAACGCCACCGGCGCCGACGGCACCCCTCTGAATCTCGCCGTGCACGATGGACGCTTCGTCGTGGTGGGCCCCGAGCGTCCCGAGTCCGGCCGCGCCGAGGTCGTCGATCTGGAAGGGCAACTCGTGCTGCCGGGCTTCGTGGACGGGCATATCCATCTCGACAAGAGTTTTGTCGGCGACCGCTGGCGCCCTCATCGCCCGGCGGCAACGCTGCGCGAGCGTCTTGCCATCGAAAAAGAGGCGCTGGCGAGCGCATTACCCATTGCGACGCGCGCCGAAGCGCTGATTCGCCGGGCCGCCTCGTTCGGCACGGTGGCGATGAGAAGCCATGTCGACGTCGACGCGACGACGGGCCTTACCCACCTTCATGCCGTCATGGAAGCGCGCGAAAAGTGCCGTGAACTCATGGACATCGAACTCGTTGCATTTCCCCAGGCCGGGGTCCTGTCGTGCCCAGGCACGGCGGATCTGCTCGACAGGGCCGCATGCGAAGGCGTGGAAGTGGTCGGCGGAATCGATCCGACCGAACTGGACGGCGACGCAGAAGGCCAGCTCGACATCGTCTTCGGCATTGCAGAGCGGCGTGGCGTCAAGATCGACATTCATCTGCACGAGGCCGGCGAGCAGGGCATACGCCAGTTGCATCGCATTGCGGCCCGCACGCGGGCTTGCGGGCTCGAAGGCCGGGTGTCGGTGAGTCATGCCTATGCGCTGGGCGATGTCGATGCCGCGAAGGTCGACCGCATTGCCGCAGCGCTGGCTGAAGCAGACGTCTCGATCATGACGAACGCGCCAGGCGACCGGGCTTTTCCCCCGGTTTTACGACTGCGCGCTGCGGGCGTGCGCGTGTTCACCGGCAACGACAACATCCAGGATGCCTGGTGGCCGTACGGAAACGGCGACATGCTGCAGCGGGCCATGCTGGTGGGCTATCGCTCCGGCTTCTATACGGACGAAGAACTGCGGGTGGCGCTCGATATGGCAACGCATGCCGCGGCGGCGGTACTCGGGAAGCAGGACTACGGCCTGAAGGCCGGCAACGAGGCATCGTTTGTCGTCGTCGACGCGGAGAATGCGGCGGCGGCCGTTTCAACCTCGCCGGCGGAGCGGATCGTCGTGCGGCGTGGGCAGTTCGGGTCGGAGGCCGCCGGCTCGCAGTTCGTGGTTTCGCAGGCCTGGTAACACGTGCGGTTTCATCAAAAGTAGCCGTATCCATCGTTATAGAAGGTACCCTATGTTAAAGACTCCTTACTATGCTCCGCACGGCGGCCATCCCGCCCAGACGGAATTGCTGACCGATCGCGCCATGTTCACCGAGGCGTATGCGGTCATTCCGAAAGGCGTGATGCGCGACATCGTCACGAGCCATCTGCCGTTCTGGAACAAGACCCGTCTCTGGGTGCTGGCGCGTCCGCTCTCGGGTTTTGCTGAAACGTTTTCGCAATACATCATGGAAGTGGGGCCTGGCGGCGGCAGCGAGCGTCCCGAACAGGACGAAAACGCCGAGGGCGTGCTCTTCGTGGTGGAAGGGGAGATCTCGCTTACGCTGAATGGCGTCCAGCACCTGCTGTCGCCGGGCGGGTATGCGTTCATTCCGCCGCGCACGAACTGGTCGCTGCATAACCGCTCGGGCGATTGTGCCCGCTTCCACTGGGTCCGTAAGCATTACGAAGCAGTGGAAGGCGTGCCGCTGCCCGAAGCGTTCGTGACGAACGAGCGCGACATCGAGCCGATCCCCATGCCCGGCACCGAGGGGCGCTGGGTCACGACGCGCTTCGTCGACATGAGCGACATGCGCCACGACATGCACGTCAACATCGTCACGTTCGAGCCCGGCGGCGTGATCCCGTTCGCGGAAACGCACGTAATGGAGCACGGCCTGTACGTGCTCGAAGGCAAGGCCGTCTATCGCCTGAACCAGGACTGGGTGGAAGTGGAAGCCGGCGATTTCATGTGGCTGCGCGCATTCTGCCCGCAGGCCTGCTACGCGGGCGGTCCGTCGCGCTTCCGCTACCTGCTGTACAAGGACGTCAACCGCCACATGAAACTCACGCTCGGCACGCCGCAGACGCACAAAGCCCGGTAGTAAAATGGCCGGATGAAAGGCAATGCAAAAGGCCATCGGCCGCTATTCGATCTTGATCTGCTCAAGGCCATCGTTATGGTGGCCGATTGCGGCACGTTCACGGCGGCCGCGGCGCGGCTTCATTCCACGCAGTCCACCGTGAGCCAGAAGGTGCAGCGTCTGGAGGAGATGGCCGGACACAAGCTGCTCGAGCGCGGCAGCCGCGAAGTGCGTCCCACCGACGCGGGCGAAACGTTGCTCGGCTACGCGCGGCGCATGCTGGCGCTCAACGACGAAATGCTCGAATCGCTCGCCGGCGAGACGGTGGGGTTGACGGTGCGCCTCGGGCTGCCGGAGGACTTCGTCGGCGGACAGACCACGCATGTGCTGGCGGAGTTCAATCGCAAGCATCCGCAAATCAAGCTCGAGGTGACGAGCGGCTTCAGCCGCGATCTGGCCAGCGGTTACGATCGCGGCGATCTCGACATCGCGCTGGTGAAGCAGCGACGCAACAGCCGCGAGGCGGTGGCTTCGTGGCCGGAGCAGTTGCGCTGGATCGACAGTGCGAAAAATCCGTCGATCGATCTCGATCCCGTGCCCCTCGTGGCCTTTCCGCCGCGCGGGCTGTATCGCGACGACATGACCAACGCCATCGAAGGGCTCGGGCGCCGCTGGCGCATGAGCTTCATCAGTTCGAGCCTGAGCGGCATCCAGGCGGCCGTGGCCGACGGTCTGGGCATCAGTCTGCTGCCCCTGCGGGCGGTCACTGCCGAACATACCGTGCTGACGCGCAAGAGCGGCCTGCCGCCCGTGGAAACCGTGGATATCGCGCTGCTCCATCGGCCCACTGCGGACAAGGTAGTGAAAGAACTGGCGCAGGCATTGTCGCGGATGTTCGGCAAACCTGGGCGATGAGTTCGGCAGGAAGCCGCATTGAGCGAACCGGCGGCAGACCGGAAACCGGAACCTGAGAGAGATAAGCCGGCCCAAAAAACAAAGCCGCGGTCGAGCTGTCGACCGCTGTCGAGCCGGCTGTTGACGCCACGCGCCTGCAGGTTAGCGTGGTCGCGGCGCCCATGAAATCAAGCCGGTCCTGGCGCATGAAATAAGTGCACGAATTGAACAGAAGCGTAACGTGCGTGCTATAACGTTCGTCGCGATCGGTTCACCGATCGAACATGGGTTCGCACATCATCTGCCGGAGAAGAAGAATGCAATTGAAGAAAATCACACTCAAAGCGGCAGCCGCGCTTGCGATTGGTACCTTCGCGCTGGCCGGTTGCACCGTGACACCCGACAAGCCGGATAACGCCGCGACCAATGCGTCGAAGCGCCAGGCCATCGACGCAAGCGTCGACGGCACGCTCACGCGCCTCTACTCCACCGTCAAGGGTTCGCGCGAACTCGTGGCGAAGTCGCGCGGCGTGCTGGTGTTTCCGGACGTGATCCAGGCCGGCTTCATCGTCGGCGGCCAGTCGGGCAACGGCGCGCTGCGCGTGGGCGGCGCTACGATCGGTTACTACAACACGTCGTCGCTTTCGGTGGGTCTGCAGGCCGGCGCGCAGTCGAAGTCGGTCGTGTTTCTGTTCATGACGCAGGACGCGCTCAACGAATTCCGCCAGTCGGAAGGCTGGACGGCCGGTGCCGGCGCGGCGGTGGCCCTCCTGAACGTAGGCGCGAATGGCGCGATCGACACGACTACGGCCACCGCGCCGGTCGAGGTCGTTGTCCTGACGAATGCCGGCCTGATGGGCGATGTTTCCATCAACGGCACGAAGGTCACGAAGCTGAAGATCTGAAGGCGTTAGCGCGACCGTGGTCCGCTGCACGGACCACGGTCGTCTATTACGCTGCGTGCACCGGCGCCTCGCGTGCATCGTCGAGTTCCATCCAGGCGAAGGCGAGCTCGACGATGGCCCACGTAGGCCGGCTGCACTTCATCGACCCGAGCGTTTGCCGGTCGATCCACGCGCAGTGCGCGATTTCCCCTGCCGGCTGGGCAACGGCTTGCGCATCGAGCGTGGCGAGGAAAACGTGATGACGCTTGTGCGCGCCCTCCACGGCGAACAGGTGCTGCGCACCGGCGAAGACGAGCCCCGTTTCTTCGGCCAGTTCACGGCGAGCGGCTTCATAAAGCGACTCGCCGCGCTTTGCCATGCCGCCTGGCAAGGTCCAGCGGGGCTGTTGTGAGCGCGCGACCAGGAGGATCCGGTCGCCGCGCCGGCAGAATACGGTCGCGCGATCTTTCATGAGGGAATTCCGGGGGGCGTGCACTCACGGTCGGGCCGTGGTGTCAAAAAGACGCCGCCCGGGAAGGGCGGCGCAAAGAGAGAATCACCAACAGGAGGCTGGGCGGCGACTCTGTTGCCACCCAGTACCGCCATTGTCCCGAAGCGGCCTTGTGCACGGTATCGGTCTAGTCCGAATCGGGCGGCGCAACCCGTGCAGGCGCACGGACCGGTTGCCGGGAATGGCGGGATGAGGCGCTCGTTTTCATAGCTGTAAGCTTCGTATTCGATGGCATGCGCCGCGGTGCAAAAGAAGCGGGTTTGTCGCGTCGTTGCGCGCCGCCCGTATTTTCATCCGGAAGCACTTACAATCGTACGAGACAGACAGAGGAATAGACTGGCCATGCGGATCCTCGTGATCGAAGACGAACCCAAGACGCGCGCGTACCTCAAGCGTGGCCTGGAGGAATCGGGCTATGCGGTGGACGTGGCGGCGGACGGTGCCGAAGGGCTGATCCTCGCGAAAGAGGCCGAGTACGACGTGATCGTGCTGGACGTCATGCTGCCGGCCATGGACGGCTGGGCGGTGCTCAAGACGCTGCGCGCCACGCACGCGACGCCGGTGCTGTTCCTGAGCGCGCGCGACGACATCAGCGACCGCGTCAAGGGCCTGGAGCTGGGCGGCGACGACTATCTGGTCAAACCGTTCGCGTTCGTCGAGCTGCTGGCACGCGTGCGCACGCTCGCGCGGCGCGGGCCGCCGCGCGAAACCGACGTGATGAAGCTGGGCGACCTCGAAGTCGACGTCACGCGGCGGCGCGTGCGGCGCGGCGCCACCCGCATCGACCTCACGCCGAAGGAGTTCTCGCTGCTGCAACTGCTCGTGCGCCGCCAGGGCGAAGTGCTCACGCGCACGCAGATCGCCTCCTATGTGTGGGACATGAACTTCGACAGCGACACCAACGTGGTCGAAGTGGCGATCCGGCGCCTGCGCGCGAAGATCGACGAAGGCTACCCCGTCAAGCTCATTCATACCGTGCGCGGGGCGGGTTACGTGGCCGAAATCAAAGAGCCGGACTGATGGCCGCGCGCTCGCTGACCACGACCCTGGCGCTGAGCTTCGCGGGCACGACGCTCGCGGTGTTCGCGCTGGTCGGCAGTTCGCTGTATTACACGCTCAACAGCGAAATCAAGCAGCAGGACGATCTCGACATCGTGCTGATCGCCCGGCACACGCGCCGACTGGCCGAGGAACTGGGCTCCACCGCCGACGTGCGCGATCACGCGGAGCGGCTGACGAGTCAGGTACTTGGCAATCCTGCGCTTTCCATGGAGGTGCGCGACGCCAGCGGCACGAACCTCGTCGAGCACAACACCGCGAGCGTGGCCGATGCCGGGTTTCCGGCGGTGGCGCTCGCGCGGCGCCTGGGCGCCACGCAACGCATCACCGGCAGCGATGTGGTGGAGTGGCAGAACGCGCGCGGCACGCCGGTGCGCGGGCTGGCCATCGACGCGACCCTGCGCGACGGCGCACCGGTGACGGTCGTGATCGCACGCGACATGACCGACCGCTGGCGGTTGCTCGACCGCTATCGCGAACGGCTCTACGCCGCGGGCTTCGCGGGCATGCTGCTGGCCTTTCTGATGAGCTGGCTGCTCGTGCGCGAGTCGTTGCGTCCGCTGCGCGAAATGGCCGCGCGCGCCTCCACCATCACCGTGGACCAGCTCGATACGCGCGTGGATATCGAGCGCGCGCCGGGCGAACTCGAAGCGCTCACGCAGTCGCTCAATGCCATGCTCGACCGCCTGCACGGCGGCTTCGAACGGATGTCGCAATACACGGCCGATCTCGCGCACGACATGCGCACGCCGCTGGGCAATCTGCGCGGCGCGAACGAAGTGGCGCTTGCGCGGCCGCGCAGCACGGCGGAGTACGAGGCGCTACTCGAATCGAATCTGGAGGAGTGCGACAGACTTTCACGCATGATCGAGAGCGTGATCTTTCTCGCGCGTGCGGAGCATCCGCAGTTCATCACGACGCTCGCCGAATTCGACGCGCGCGAAGCCCTGCAGCAGATTGCGGACTATTTCGAAGGGCCGGCCGAAGATGCGGGCGTGTCTATTCACGTCGCGGGAAGCGGTCGCCTGCGCGCGGATAAGGAGCTTTTCCGCCGCGCCGTGAGCAACCTGCTCGCCAACGCGCTGCGCTATACGCCGCGCGGTTCCGAAATCACCTTGAGCGTCGAGCAAAAGAACGAAATGCTCGAAGTGGCCGTGACGAACCCGGGCACGCCGATCGACCCGGCGCTGCTCGAACGCATTTTCGACCGCTTCTACCGGGCCGACGCGTCGCGGCATAGCGACGGGCATGCCGGTGCCTCGGCCGGGCTGGGTCTCGCGATCGTGCGCACGATCATGACGCTGCACGGCGGCACGGCGCGCGCCGGGAGCGGCGCGGACGGCAACCGCTTCATCCTGGCGTTCCCGCGCCGCTGAGCGTCGTGCGGTTCCAGTTGCCGCCCAGCGCTTCGAGCAGGTGCACGCTCGCTTCCAGCCGGCGCTGCTCGATCGTCTCTTCGTTGCGCTCGTTCTGGAGCGCGATCGTCTGCGCCGTCACCACGTCCAGATAGTTCACGGCGCCGGCCTGGTAGCGATTGGTCGTGAGCTTGAGGGAAAGCTCGGCGGCTTGCGTCGCGCGTTGCTGGCTGGCCGCTTCGCCGGCCAGCGTGCCAAGTGCACTCAGGTTGTCCTCCACCTGCTGGAAGGCCGTGAGCACGGTTTGCCGATAGCCGGCGACCGTTGCGTCGTACTGCGCATCGGCGCCCTTGAGCGTGGCGTCGCGCCGCCCGCCGTCGAAGATCGTGCCCGCAAGTTGGCCGCCGAGCGACCAGAAGAGGCTCGATGCGGTGAGCCAGGGCGCGTAGAACGTGCTTTCGAGCCCTGCCGAGGCAAAGAGCGTGAGGTCCGGATAAAAGGCCGCACGGGCCTCGCCGATCTTCGCATTGGCGGCGGCCACGCGACGCTCGGCCGCCGCGATATCGGGCCGGCGTTCGAGGAGCGCCGCGGGAACGCCCGCCGGAATGGCGGGAAGCACGGCGGGCGCGGTGCTCGCGGGCAGCGCGAACGACGAGGCCGGTACACCGGTCAGCGTGGCGATGGCGTGCTCCAGCTGGGCGCGCTGCACGTCGATGTCCTGGTCGGCGGTGCGCGCGCTTTCCAGCTGCGTTTGCGCCTCGGCCACGGCCGAGGCATCGATGGCGCCGTCGTCGAGTTGCTGCTGCACGATGCCGAGCGCGGCGGCGTAGGCAGTCACGGTGTCGTCGAGCAGCTTCTTCTGGCGATCGAGCGAGCGCAGGTCGAAGTAGTCGGTGGCCAGCTCGCTCGTGACGGCGAGACGCACCGACTCCAGATCGGCTTCGCTGGCCTGCGCGTTATCGCGCGCTTCGACTGTGGCATCCTTCACGCGGCCGAAGAGGTCCGGTTCCCAGCTCGCACCCACGCCCGCCGAATAGTCGGGGATCGTCTTGCCGGCCAGCGAATGGTCGATGAGATTCTGCGAAGTGCGGTAACGCTGCACGCCGCTGCCTGCGGTGACGACGGGCGAGTAGCCGGCGCGCTGGTAAGCGAGCATCGCGCGGGCGGCCTGCAGTTGCGCCACGGCGTGCTGCACCGTCTGATTCGAAATATCGACGCGCGATTCGAGCCCGTCGAGCGTGTTGTCGCCGAAGAGGTTCCACCAGGGCCCGCGCGGCTGCGCATCGGCGGGCGCGGCGACGGACCATCCCTGCGCGGGCTGCGGTGCCGAAGCGTAGTGCGACGGTACCGCAACGTCCGGCACGCTGTAATGCGGCAGCGTCGTGCACGCGGCCAGCGTGGCTGCGAGGCAGGCTGCCGCGATACGGCGCAGGGCGGCCATCGGTGTGTCGAGTTTGTCGGTCATGATGAGCCGCCTTAAGCCCCGGCGGCCGGCGCAGTCGCGGCCACCTTCACGGTCTGGCCGTTCGCGATGGCGTCGCCGGGGTTGTTGATGACGCGGTCGGTGGCCGCGAGACCCGTGGCGATTTCCACATAAGTGCCGAAGTCGCGGCCGATGGTCACTTCGCGCAATTGCACCTTGTTCTGCGCATCGACCACGGCAACCGTTACCCCGTTGGGGCGAAAGAGCAGGGTGCTGACCGGCAGTTCGAGCGCGGGCGTGGCCGTGGCGAGCGCGAAATGAACCTGCGCATAGGCCCCCGGCATGAGCGCGCCGTCGCGATTGTCGACATCGACTTCCACGTGCAGCGTGCGGCTCACGGGATCGATGGCCTGCGAGTCGCGCGCGACCGTGGCGGGAAAATGGCGGCCCGGATACTGCTGCGTGGTGAGCCACACGGAGGTGCCGGGCGTGACGAGGCTTGCGTCGTCCTGCGGCACGTCGGCGTACACGCGCAGCCGGTCGGTCTGCTCGATGTGGAAAAGCTCGCCCGGCAGGGTGGCGAGGCCGGGCGTGCCGCCCGCCGTGACGAGCGCGCCGACCTGCACGTTGCGCACGGTAATCACGCCGTCGAACGGGGCGCTCACCTTCTGGTAACCCACCAGCTCCGAAAGCCGCGCGACGTTGGCACGCGCCGCCTGAAGCGTGGCGAGCTTCGCGGCGGCGTCGCTGGTCTTCGCATTGGTGTCCTGCTGCGAGACCGATTGCGTTTGCAGCATGGTCTGCCAGCGCTGGGCCGTGCTGTCGGCAAACTGGTAGTTCGCCTGAGCCGTGGCTTCGTCGGCGTGGGCTTGCTGAAGCTGTGCGTCGAGTTCGGGCGTGTCGATCTGTGCGAGCAACTGCCCCGACTTCACATGCGCGCCGATATCGACGTACCAGTTCTGGACATAGCCGCTCGTGCGCGAGTAGATTGCCGCGTCGGCCCACGGCGTGACCGAACCGGGAAGCAGCAGTTCCTGGGTGGCGGGTGCGCGCGTCGGCGTGAGAGTCGAGACGATCAGCTCGTGCTGGACGCTCACCTGCGCGGCTTGTGCCCGGCGCGCGTCGAGCCGCGGCACGATGCCGGCCACGAGCAGCACGGCGGCGATGCCTGCGGCCAGTGCGATGGCGCGGCGCGGCACGCGGGCGGCAGCCGGCGCGGGTTCGGCGTCGGGCGCGGAAGGCGTAGAAGGAGCGGATCCGGCTTGCGCCGCCGGCTCTTGGCCGGCGGTATCGCGGTCGTCGGGCGGAGTGGACGCAGTCATGAGGAATCCTTATTCAGCGTGAGTATTCGTATCGAGTGCGGTGTCCGTCGCGTCGGCGGGGCGGGCGGCGCGGCGCTTCGCCAGCCAGCCGTGCACCATGCCGAACACCACGGGGACGAAGACAAGGGTGGAAATCGTGCCGACCGCCAGGCCGCCGATCACGGCGCGTCCGAGCGGCGCATTCTGCTCGCCGCCGTCGCCGAGGCCGAGCGCCATCGGCAGCATGCCGATCATCATGGCGAGCGCCGTCATGAGCACCGGGCGGAAGCGGTTGAAGCCCGCGTCGAGCGCAGCGGCGAGCGGCGCCATGCCGCCGTCGAGCGCTTCGCGCGCAGCGTTGATGACCAGAATGCTGTTGGCCGTCGCAATGCCGATACAGAGGATCGTGCCGGTGAGCGCGGGGACGCTCAGTGTGGTCTGCGTGACGAACAGCATCCACGCGATCCCCGCCATCGAGGAAGGCAGGCCGCTGATGATGATGAGCGGATCGACCCACGACTGGAAGTTCACGACCATCAGCAGGTAGACGAGCGCGATGGCGAACACGAGCCCGAATCCGAGGCCCGCGAACGACGTGTTCATCGACTGTACCTGGCCGCGTATCACGATCGAGGAGCCGGGCGGCAGTTGCGCGCGCGCCGCGTCCACCAGCCGGCTTACGTCGTCGGCTACGCCGCCCAGATCGCGTCCCTGCGTCGAGGCGAAGATGTCGAGCACGGTTTGCACGTTGTAGTGCGAGACGACGGCCTCCTCCTCGCTGCGCGAGATCGTGCCGAGCGTGCCGATCTGGTTCTGCGGATTGAACGCGACCGCGGGCGTCGTCACGGGGATATTGGCGAGCGTCTGCAGCGAGTGGATGTCGTACTGCGGCACCTCGGCCATGAGCGGGTAGCTCACGCCGTTCTTCGGATTGAGCCAGAAGTTGGGCGTGGTCTGCGAGCTGCCCGAGAGCGCGATGAGCAGGTTCTGCGCGACGTCGCGCTGCGTGAGTCCGGCCTGGATCGCCTTGGTGCGATCGACGTTCACGTTGAGCGTCGGTTCGTCGCCGGGCTGCTGGATGCGGGCATCGACGAGACCGCGCACGCCGCGCAACTCATCGAGCAGATGGTTCGCCACCACGCGGTTCTGCGCCAGCTTGTTGCCGACGATCTGCACGTCGATAGGCGCAGGCAGGCCGAAGTTCAGAATCTGGCTGACGATGTCGGCGGGCAGGAAGGCGAAGGTCACACCCGGAAACGACGCATTGAGCACGTTGCGCAGTTTTGCCACGTATTGCGCAGTGGGCTTGTGGTCCGGCTTCAGGGTGATGAGGACGTCCGCATCCTCGGAGCCGATCGGATCGGACGAGTCGTAGGTCAGGTTGATGCCGCTCACCGGCAGGCCGATGTTGTCGAGCACGAGGGCTTCTTCGCTCGCCGGAATCACGGTGCGGATCTTCGCTTCCACCTCGTCGGTAATGCGCGCGGTCTGTTCGATGCGCGTGCCCGTGGGGGCGCGCAGGTGCAGGCGGATTTCGCCGGTATCGACCGAGGGGAAGAAGTCGCGGCCCTCGAACGGCACCAGCACGAGCGAGCCGAGGCACAGCGCGAGCCACACGGCGATGAAGCGGCCGCGCCGCGAAACGGCGGCCGCGAGCACGCCGCGGTAGCGGTTGCGCAGGGCCTCGAAGCGCCGTTCGAAGCGGGCCTGGAAACGGCTCAATACGCCTGCGAGACCCCGCCGGGGCACAGCATTTTTCGCTCGCGCGCGCAGCAGATACATGGCCAGCGTCGGGATCAGCGTGCGCGAGAAGAAGTACGACGCGCACATGGCGAACACCACCGCTTCGGCCATCGGCACGAACAGATAACGCGCGACGCCCGAGAGCAGGAACATCGGCACGAACACGATGCAGATCGACAGCGTCGAGACGAAGGTGGGCACGGCGATTTCGCCCGCACCGTTGAGAATGGCGTCGTGGAGCGGCGCGCCACGTTCGAGGTGATGCGTGATGTTCTCGATGGCGACCGTTGCGTCGTCCACGAGTATGCCGACGGCGAGCGCGAGGCCGCCGAGCGTCATGATGTTGATGGTCTCGCCGAGTGCCGAGAGCGCAATGATCGACGTGAGCACCGCGAGCGGAATTGTCACGGCGATGATGAGCGTGGCGCGCCAGCTGCCCAGAAAGAGCAGGATCATCGCGGCCGTGAGGCCCGCGGCGACGAGCGCTTCGCGCACGACACCGGAAATGGCCGACTTCACGAACACCGACTGATCGGAGAGCGCCGTGATTTTCAGTGCACCCGGCAGGCCCGCAGCGATCTTCGGCAGCATGTCCTTGACTTGCTGGACGATCGTGAGCGTGGAGGCGCTGCCGGTCTTTTCCACGGTCAGGAGCGCGCCGCGCATGCCGTCGGCGCGCACGATGTTGGTCTGCGGCGCGAAGCCGTCGATCACGTGGGCGACGTCGCGCACGTAGATCACGGTGCCGTTCACGGTCTTCACGGGGAGGTCGTTCAGTTCCTGGACGGTCTGGGTCGCGCCGTTCATCTCCACGTTGTATTCGCGCGTGCCGATCTTGGCAGTGCCGCCCGGCAGGATCAGGCTTTGTGCGTTGACGGCGTTCACCACGTCGATGGGCGCGAGTCCCTTCGCCTGCAGGGCTTTCGGGTCGAGCTGGACCATGATCTGCGGAATCTTGCCGCCATAGGGCAGCGGCACGGCCGCGCCTTCGACGGTGGCGAGCTGCGTGCGCACGAAGCTGTTGCCGAGGTCGTAGAGCGACTGTTCGGACAGTGTCTTGCTGGAGAGGCCGAGTTGCAGCACCGGCACGGTGGAGGCGCTGTACGTGATGATGTTGGGCGGCAGCGTGCCCGGCGGCAGGATGCGCAGGATCGACGCGGAGTTCGACGCGGCTTCGGCGATTGCGCGGTTGATGTCGGCGCCGGGGTGGAAAAAGATCTTGACGACCGAGACGCCGTTGAGCGACTGCGATTCGATGTGCTCGATGTCGTCGACGTCGGAGGTGAGGGCGCGCTCGTAGTTCGAGGTGATGCGATGCGCCATGTCTTCCGCGGAAAACCCGTTATACGTCCAGACGATGCTGACGACGGGAATGTTGATGTTCGGGAAGATGTCCGTGGGCGTGCGCATGATCGCGAGCGGCCCGAGGATGAAGAGCAGCACGGCGAGCACGATGAACGTGTAGGGGCGCCTGAGGGCCAGCTTGACGATCCACATGACGGTGTCCGGTTCGAGGCAGGGACGACCCGCGGCCACCGGTATGACGCTTGCCGGCGGCCGCGGGGCGGCGGGATGGACACAAGTATGGGAATCGGGCGCTTACCTGCTGCTGACCCGGAAATTACGGATTTGTTATCTGGGTGTTCCGGTGCGCCTGGTGTGCCGGTTGCAAGACTGTTGCGCCGAGCCGGAATGCGTTGCCGTCGAAGCGATAGTAGTAGGTGCCGTGTTCCGCGCTCTCGTTGCGACTTCCCCGGACGATCAGCAGGCAACTATTCGCGCGGTAGGTTAGCGGCTTCGTCACGTCCAGCGGCCAGTCGGAAACGGTGAACGGCAATGAAGTCACGCGGCCGGTTGCCGTATCGACAGCCGCCGCCATAATGCAACCGGCACCGCAGCCCCATTCGGCGAGTATGTAGTGTCCTGCAAAATTGATCGGACCACGCGCGGCTTCTTTAATGGCGCTACGGTATGCGTGTGAGGGGGCGTCGAACCTCAGGCGCGGCAGTGCATGTTTCGCCTGGACCGTTGCCGGGCAGTCCTCGAGCGCGGGCGCACGCTGCGCGTGCGCAACGCCTGACACAGCAGACAGGACGCACAGCGCGATGGGGATGAGTGCTTTGCGCATGGGTTAGTACCAGTGGTGACGTTTCCAGAAGTCGCGTGCACGGTGCGCTGTTTGATAGCGCCCGTAAATGTAGCGGATTCCGCCCTGACACTCCTCGACTGCGTTGCCGAACGATGCTTCGCCGTGCGGGTTTAATTCGTATTGTGCGTGTAGAAGCTGGAACAGGCCGCGAGCCGTAGAACCACCGTTCCGTGCATCGACTATGCCCGCAGACTCCTGGGCCATGATCCATAGAAGGTCGTCGTAGTCGGCGGAAGAGACGCCTTCCTCTTTCATCGCATCCCGAAGGGCTTGTTGCGACGAAGGTGGAACGACGCTGGCAGGCTTTTCGCGCCAGCCGACCTGCTGTGGATGATGTAACGGTTGGCGCGTGCGTGGATGGACGGCCGGCATGACGGTGTCTCCCTGATCTGGTGGACTCGGCAAGTTAACGCTAACGAAGCCAGGATATCTTGTCGGCGATCAAGCCCGCTTCATCTTTCGGTCATCGTTATGCCTTATACGGTCCCGTCCAGGCTCTGCGACTGTCACGACCCGTCCCAATCTCGCGGACATGACAACCGCGCAGAGACAGGCCGTGCTCGCGGTGGTCTGTCTCTCGAGGCAAATTCCAAACGAAGAACTACATATTGATGACCACCCGCCCCGCAGTCTCCGCAGTTCCCGCAGCGACAGCACGATAGGCAGGCATCCTGCCCGTATTCGAGATCGAAGCGATGGGCGATGATCGGAGCCTTTAGCTTGCCGCTCTCGAGACCTTCCACGAGATTGACCGAGACTCAAAAAACGGTCGGCGCACGGCGCTCTCCATCGCCATGGGGCATTCGCCGCTGTACTGCCCACATTGACGGGCCTCGCATAAAAGGAAAACATAGAGCCGCCTGGCAGCCCATCCCGTTCTTGCATGGATATTGAAAGCGTTTCACAACATGCACCGCTTCCCATAGCAGCCGTCAATGATGACCATAAAAAGGTCCAATTATTCGCCGCACGCCAGACGTTGAATAATGCCGCCATGCCGGACTCCGGCCGGCTGGCCCGCACCCTTGCGGGTCGCCGTCGCACAAGACATCGACGCGGGCTAAGCACACCACTATGTTCTGGATGAGATTACGCGAGCGATGGACCGCGCACGAGCCCGGCTCGCCGGATGCCAGTCCGGACGTGGCGACTGTGCTGCCCGAATTGCTGCCGCGCCTGTGGGCCTTTGCGCTGCGTTTGACGGGCGACCGCCAGGACGCCGAGGACCTGGTTCAGCGCAGCTGCGTGCGCGCACTGGAGCGCGCGGATCAATGCCGGCCCGGATCGTCCACGCTGAGCTGGGTGTTCTCGATCATGCACAGCACGTGGATCAACGAACTGCGCATGCGGGCGGTACGCACCCGCGCCATGGTGCAATGGGACGACGACCTGCTCGCCCAGGTGGCCGACCCGAGTGCGCAGACACCCGAACAGAATGCGATCCATGGCCAGATTCTCGGGGCAGTGCTCGCGCTGCCGGAAAAACAACGTGTGGTGATGCTTTTGGTGGCGGTGGAGGGACTGAGTTACAGTGAAGCCGCAGAAGTGCTCGATGTGCCGATCGGTACGATCATGAGCCGGCTGTATCGTGCCCGGGTTGCTATCGGCGCGCGGTTCGAGGAAGCACGCACGGTCGAAGCGAAACTGGCCGTGCTCGGCAAAGGCACGGCGCTATGAAGATCACCTCCCTGCAACTGCTGGATTACGTGGAAGGCAGGCTGACGCGCGAGGAATGCGTGGAAGTCGAGCGGCTCGTGGCGACCTCGCCGGAGATCGCGAAAGAGGTGCGGTTGTTGCGCGCGTCGCAGTTGCCCTATGTGACGGCCTTCGAGCATGCGAATGTGCCGCCGCTGCCGGATAGTCTGCGGACTTTCGTTGAAGCGCAGGCTGCGCTTCGGCGCAATACGTCGGCGAAACCCGATAAACGTGCCTTGGCCGATCAGCGCCGGGACCGCGGCGGCGTTGCGGCGGCGAAGGTTGCGCCGCACTGGCTGGGCGCGGCCTTCGCGGCGGGCTTACTGGTGGCCGGCGTCGGTTTGCACGTTCTGACACGGCCCGTCGAACCGCCGGCGAGCCTCGCTTCGTCATGGGTCGCGGCTGCGGCGGGTTATCAGGCGCTCTACACGCGCGACACGCTCGCGCATGTCTCCGTGAACGACCCGGTGGTGGCGCAGACCGTGGCGGAAATCCATCGCGACGATGGCCTCGCCATTGCGATTCCGGATTTACGGCCGGCCGGGCTGACGTTCAAGCGTATCCAGCGCCTGCGGTTTCAGGGCCGCCCGCTGGTGCAGATCGTGTATCTGCCGCAGCAGGGCGCACCGGTCGCGCTGTGCGTGATGCAGGAAGCAGGGGCCGATGCGTCGCCGCGCGCTGCACAGGTGGACTCCATGGCCGTCGTCACCTGGCGGCGCAATCAGCTCGGTTATGCCTTGATTGGCGACCCGGACGCCAAAGGCTTGACCGCGATCGCGAAGCAGATCGCAGACGGCGGGTTCGAACCTGCTGCCGGCTAGCCGGTCAGCACGTTCATAGCGGAGTCCTGAATAAAGAGCGACGAAGTGTTGCCCGCTGCGCGGGCAACACGCTCGCACGCCGTCTAAGCTCGGAGACGTGCGTAGTTCTCCGAAGCGAACTTCCAGTTCAGGTGCTGCCCGATGGTCGCCATCAGATAGTCAGGACGGCGGTTCTGATAGTCCAGATAGTAGGCGTGTTCCCACACGTCGACGGTCAGCAGCGGCAGCTGTCCGCTGCGCGTATAGGGTGTTTCCGCGTTGCCGGTCTTCACGACCGCCAGTTCGCCGCGATCCGCGACGAGCCAGCCCCAGCCGCTGCCGAACTGCGAGGCCGAAGTGGTCACGAGCTGCTTCGAGAGGGCTTCTAGCGAGCCGAACTTGCTGTCGATCGCAGCCTGCAGCTTCTCGTCCGGCGCCGTTTTCACGGGGCTCAGCGACTTCCAGTAGAAGTTGTGATTCCACGCCTGCGCCGCGTTGTTGAACACGTCTTCCAGATCGGCCCGGCCGTGCGATTCGAGCACGATCTGTTCGAGCGGCAGCGAGGCCATCGGCGTGCCGTCGAGCAGCTTGTGCAGATTGTCGAAGTAAGCCCGGTGATGCTTGCCGTAGTGGATGCCGATCGTGCGTTCGGAAATCACGGGCTCGAGCGCATTCTGGGCGAACGGCAGCTCAGGCAGCGTGAGTGGCGAGGTGCCCAGGTAGGCGAGGATCGCTGCGTCGTCGGGATGCCCGGGGGCAGGCATGTTGGTCGAGGCGGCGAGGCCCAGCTTCGAGATCATGAGCGCGGCCGTGCCGAGCGAGCCGGCCGTCAGCAGCTGACGGCGTGAAAGTTGCGATGGGATCATGGCGAGAGTTCCGTTGCAATGGGGAGAAGGGTTCGTGCTTGCCGCACGCCCGAAACAAGAGAACAGTCACCTCATCCGGATTATTCCGTCGCGCCGGATCCTTCGTTTCCAGTCGTTTTCATACCTCGCATACGATTCGCAAACGACAACGGGCGAGGCCCCGGATGCACGCGGCACCCGAAGCCTCGCCCGCATCGAGCCAACGCTTAGAAGCGATGCTTGAGGCCGACCGCGACAACCACCTGCTGGTTGCCCGTCGACGGGTTCAGCGTATAGACGCCGGCGTCGAAGGCGGAGATGTTGTTGCCGCCGCCAACGCGCTGATACACGCCTTCCAGGTACACGTCCGTGCGCGGCGAGAACAGGTAGTCGGCTTGCGCCATGACCTGGTTCCAGTGCGGGTGGGCGTTGGTGGCCGACGAGTTGAACGTTGCCATGGTGTACGTATAGGACGCACCCAGGCTGAAGTCCGGACGCACGAAGTAGCGGCCATTGAGTTCGAAGTTGTCGAACTTGATGTAGTTGCCGGCGCCGTTCGAGGGGCCGGGCAGCGCGCCGTTGCTCGTGCTGCCGCCGTACCAGAGGCTCGACACGCTGTCGGTGGACGTGTGCGTCCAGACGAGGCCGACCGACGACTTGCCGAACATGTATTGCGCGCCGAGACCGAACATCTTCTGCGTGCCGCCGATGGTCAGTGCGTCGCCGTCGCCGGTGCTGACCGCGCCGGTGGCGTTCTGTGCATTCGGATCGCGGTTGATCTGCAGGTACGAGGCCGCGAGGTTGACCGGGCCGAACGAATAGGCGAGGCCCGCGCTGTAGGCGCTGTTGTTCGAGATGTCGCCGGCTTCGCCGCCGAAGGCGTACATCGCGCCGATCTTCAGACCGTTGATCGAGGCGCTGCTGAACTTCACCGAGTTGTTCAGGCGCAGGTCGTTGTTCAGGTTGTCGTTATCGTACGGGTGCTCGGCAATGTTGCCGCCGAAGCCGGAGCCCGTTGCGCTCAGCGGCGCGAGATAGCTCACCATGAAGTCGTACTGGCGGCCGAGCGTGAGCGTGCCGTATTGCGTGGAGCTCAGGCCCACCCAGGCTTGCCGGCCGAACAGGTCGCCGCCGTTCTTGAGCGTGCCGTTAGCGGAATTGAAGCCGTTTTCCAGCCAGAAGACCGCCGAGAGGCCGCCGCCCAGGTCTTCCGTGCCGCGCAGGCCCCAGCGCGGAGTGTAGACGCTGCCTGCGAACTCTTGCCATTGCGCTCCGCCGCCGGCGGCGGGTTTCGCTGCGTTGGCGCGGGCGTCGCTGCTGTAGACCACGCCGGTGTCGATGACGCCGAACAGCGTCACACTGCTTTGAGCATGTGCGGCGACACTGGCGAACAGCACCGATGCCGCGACGGCGAATTGCCGGTAGTTCATGAGATTCTTCTCCGTTCTAGATTCCGTTCCCCGCAACGATTACGGCGACTGTGGAACGGGCGGAGTATAGGGATAGCCCTAATGAGCGTGGGCTTCGTCGTATGAAACTGAATTGTTCAGAATTCGAAATTTCCGTTCACAAAAAAGACACATCTTTCCCAATGCTTGCTGCATCGCAGGAGCACGGTTGAGAAAGCGGAAAGAAGCCGCCTGCGTGAGGCCGTTTCATGCGCGCGCTGTTGTTTGGATGCGACTTCCTCGATGAATCCTTCGGGCTGCGTTGCCCGCTTCCGCGTGCATGCGGGTCGGCGCCTGCATCGACGTGCAGACACATTCATGAAAAAGAGGGAGATGCATTTCCAGCCGCTTCACGGTCCAGGTGGATACGAGCGAGCGCAGCGAGTCAGGCGGGAAGGTCAGAACAAGAGACGGGTGGCGATTGTACGCCGTACGCGGTACACGGCGTTTATGCGGATGACGACGCCCGCTCAGGCGTCGTCGCAAGTCATCAGAGATTGCCCGGAATATTCGGGTCGTTTTCAATGGGCGAGCAGGCGCATGACAGTTCGTCCAACCGTCCCCTGAGCGCCTGCCTGAACCGCTATCAGTGCGTGCGTACCGTCGTGACGGCAGTCGGCACCTTCGCATTCGAGGGATGGCCGATACCGCCTTCCTGCAGCCAGTAGCCCATGGCCATAAAGAGTGCGCCGCCCACGAGGTTGCCCAGCGTGACGAAGATTTCGTTGTGGATGGCGCCGGCAAGCGTGACGTCGGCGGGATGGCTGCCGATGAGCGCGAGCGCGAAGACGAACATGTTGGCCACGCTGTGCTCGAAGCCGCTCGCCACGAAGGCGAACACGGGCCAGAAGATGAGACCGAGTTTGGCGCCGTCGTTCTGCGTGCGGCTCGTCATCCACACGGCGAGACACACCAGCCAGTTGCACAGCAGGCCCTTGGCGAAGAGAGGCATCGCCGGCGTGGACATCTTCACTTCCACGGCTTTGAAGAACACCGCGGATCCATCGGTCAGCAGCACGCCGCCGCCGGCTGCATGGAGGATTGCGGCGAGGACCGCCGCGCCGATCAGGTTCCCGATCCAGCTCACCACCCACACCAACAGCACCTGCCCCACGCCGGATTCGCCGCGCAGGAGTGCGAACGGCATGTACATGGCCGTGCCGGTGAAGAGATCGGAGCCGGCAAAGATGACGATGGTGAGCGCACAGGCAAACACGGCGCCCATGACGAGGTGAACGTAGGCCGGATCGACATGCGAGCCGACCGAGAACATGAGGATGTCACCGAATCCGATATAGGCGCCGGCCATGGCGGCACCAATCAGAAAGGCAAGGGGCGTGTTAAGAATGGAAAACGCCTTGTGGGCGCCGATTTTGGCGAATTTATCGATGCTGTCTGCGTACATGCGTGACTCCGGGGTGTGCCCTTTCAGCATGGTTTCCACGCGGGCACTTCAAGGCGGCTGCAGCGACGCGCGCAGCCGGAGCGGAATTGGAGCAGCAAATCCGGTTTCGATCCATAAAAAACCGGGTTCTTTTTCACTGTGCTCCCAGGATTTATAGCGATCTGTACGCCTATAGGAACCATAGGCTTCGCGAAAGAGAAAGCATAGTGAGTCGAGGCTGGAAAGAAAACTCGAAAATCAGTTTTTCAAAAGGCTTCCATTCGCATTCGAGTAGTCGGATGTCGTCCGGGAGGTTCGGCGGCGCGGCGATAGACATAGGAGGATCACTCTTGCTGGAAGTGCTCGACGGCCAGCTCGACAAACGCCTTCACCTTGAGCGGGAGAAATTTGCGGTTCGAGTAGACGATGCGAAACTCGCGGTCGGGCAGGCTGTAGTCGGGCAGGAGGCGTTGCAGCTTGCCGGTGCGAATGTCGTCGTCCACCAGATAGGCCGAGAGCGTCGCGACACCGAGGCCGGCCAGCGCGCATTTGCGCACCATGCCGATGTTGTCCGTGCACAGGACGGGCTTGGGCGCGACGATGGTTTCCGTGTCGTCCGGGCCGTGGAATACGATTTCGTTGCTCGTGTGGCGGGTCCGGAACGCCAGATAGAGATGTCGTTCGAGGTCCTGAGGATGAGCGGGCGTGCCGTGACGCGCCACGTACTCCGGCGAAGCGCAGGTGTAATAGTCCGTCGACGTGAGGTGCCGGGACACCAGCGTTTGCCCCGTCACGTTGCGCGCGGCAAGAATGCCGAGATCGAAATCTTCTTCGATCAGGTCGACGGCCCGATCGGCCAGCGAGAGGTCGACGGTGACGTTAGGGTAGGCTTGCCGGTAAGCCGTGAGAATGGGCGCGAGCTTGCGCATGGCAAAGAGTGCGGGCGCAACGATACGCAGCCGCCCGGAGGTGCTGCTCGCGTTCGAGGAAAGCATCGAGTAGGTTTCCTCGATCTCGCCCAGAGTCTGGCGGCAGCGGTCCAGATAAAGGCGCCCCGCTTCGGTGGGCGACATTCTGCGCGTCGTGCGCTGCAAGAGCCGCGCACCCAGGTGCTCTTCAAGGTCGCTGATGATGCGGCTGATGCGCGGAACGCTGATGTCCAGCGCATCCGCCGCGTTCGCGTAGCTGTTCGCTTCGGTTACCTTGACGAACACCCGCATGGCTGTGAGTACGTCCACTATATTCCTCCGTCGATCGTGTCTGCCCCGTGTATCTGACCTCCAGCCCGCGTGACAGTCCGTCCTTTGTCGTTAGGGGGACTTTAGCTTGCATGCGAACGGCTGTTTGGACAGACACTTCGGAATTTCGGACATTTCCACTTCGGAACCGCGGGCAGGGGACCGCTAGTGGGACGGCGGCACGACGGCTGTCTGCGAGATTGCCGCATAGGCACCCGGCGTGTCGCCGTGCACGATCTGGTCGTAATGGTCTTTCGATACGCCGCGCTCGGCGAAGATGAACGCGGCCACCTGCCAGAGCGTCTGGTCGGATTGCGTCTTGCCGAACGAGGGCATGGCCGTCATGTTCACGCCGTGCTTGATCGTCCAGAACATCAGGTCGGGCTTATTGCGGCGGCTCGCGGCCAGCAGCGACGGCGCCGCCGGCTGGATGCCGCGGCCGATGGGGCTGAGCGGCCGGTCTGGGGCGCCGTGGCACGCCGCGCAGCTGGCGTCGTACATTTGCGCGCCCGCGCGGATGTTTTCGAGGGAGAGCAGATCGGCGGGCGCGCTATCGGATTTCGCGTGCCGGTGCAGCGAGGCTTCATACGTGCTGTGCAGCATCCACGCCAGCAGCGGGTTGTCTTTCGAACTGGCCGATACGTCGTACCAGCCGGACTGGATGAAGACGAGGGTGGCACCGGCGGCCAGTACGATCATCGCAACGACGGTTGCGGCAACGGTTGCAATTCGGGAGCGGGAGGCGAGCATCATGTTCCTGGCACGGTATGAAGGTGCATGCATCCTATGAGGTTGAAGTTTCCAGCCCAATGACGCCTTGATTACCAATCTGTTATCTGGCGTGAGGGTTGACCTGAAGCGGCCTCGAACGGCAGTTTCAGCCGGTGGACATAAAGCGCAATGCCGAACAGCGCGGCTGCCGCTTTCGGACAGTTTTAAAAAGGGCGGGGGAAATCGCATGGCTCAATCCATGAATTTTCCTTCATGGATTGGTGATGCCGCGAGAACGGCTTCATACCGTATTCTTGCGACCATATGAATCCGCGGCGCTGACCCGGCAGATCGGGCACCCGCAGCGATTCGACAAGAGCTGCCGTCTCGTTCGAGATGGGAAGCTTATCGTAACTTTTTCACTGATCTTGTTTAACCCGATATGGCACCGGGGATATCCCGGAACGCTGTGGCTCGCGCTCGCGGCTACGGTCCCAGATTTTTACCGTTCAATATTCGTCGAGAGGTTTTTGTCATGAACACGGGTGAAATGTCGCAAAGATTGACCGATAGAACGATGCTGGCAATTCACGATGTCCTGGCCGGCCGCCGACGAAGCAGCGGGCTGAGCCGGTTGCTGTTTGCGGGACCGGCCGTGGTGGCGTCGATTGCCTATATGGATCCGGGCAATTTCGCCACCAATATTCAGGCCGGTGCGCAATTCGGTTATTCGCTGCTGTGGGTCGTGCTGGCCGCCAATGTGATTGCCATGCTGTTTCAGGCACTGTCCGCCAGGCTTGGCATCGTGACTGGCCGCAATCTCGCGGAACTGTGCCGCGAGCACTTTCCGCCGCGCGTGGTGTACAGCATGTGGGCCGTGAGCGAAATCGCGGCCATGGCGACCGACCTCGCGGAGTTTCTGGGCGGGGCGATCGGCTTGTCGCTGCTGTGCCATTTCCCCTTGATCGACGGCATGATCGTGACCGGCGTGGTGACCTATGCGCTGCTGCTTGCCGAAAGACAGGGCTTCCGGCCGATCGAGCTGATTATCGGCGGCCTCGTTGCGACCATTACGCTGTGCTATGTGGTCGAACTGTTCATCGCGCCGGTGGCGTGGGGCGCGGCCCTGCACGGCACGTTCGTGCCGGTGCTCCACTCGGGCGAAGCGCTCACGGTTGCAGTCGGGATTCTGGGCGCGACGGTCATGCCGCATGCCATCTACCTGCACTCCGGCCTGACCCAGAAGCGCGTGGTGCCGCGCACGGAAGAAGGCCGCCGCATGCTGATCCGCTTTTCCAATCGCGAGGTGCTCATCGCGCTGAGCGTGGCCGGGCTCGTCAACATGGCAATGGTCGTCATGTCGTCCAGCGCGTTTCATGCGGGGCACTCCGATGTGTCCGAAATCGAAACGGCCTACCACATTCTCACGCCGCTGCTGGGCGCGGGTGCGGCAGGGGTGTTCCTCGTTTCGCTGCTGGCGTCGGGCGTTTCCAGTTCGGTGGTGGGCACGATGGCCGGGCAGATGATCATGCAGGGCTTCGTGGGTTTCCACATCCCTGTGTGGCTGCGCCGGGTGGTGACCATGGCGCCCGCGTTCATCGTGGTCGCATTGGGCCTGAACCCCACCGATGCCCTCGTCTATAGCCAGGTGGTCCTGAGTTTCGCGCTTCCGGTGCCGATGATTGCGCTGGTGATGTTTACGCGCCGGCGCGACATCATGGGCGCCTACACGAGCAGCAGGCTCGTGAGCACGGCGGCCATTGCGGGAACGGTGATCATTCTGGTGCTCAACATCGTGCTGATTCTGCAGACGTTCGGCGTGAATATTCCGGGCCTGCCTGGCAACTGATCCGCAACCGGGGATCGCACCCGGGCGGTGCGCGCTTTCGACTGTGTTCCTCGCGCGGTTCGCGAACTGTGCTTCTACCGGGTCCTCGCGGATCGCTATATTTCATGCTGCATGTCGAGGAATAATGTGTTGCCACAACGAATCGCGAGAGGATTCGCAACAGGATGAAAGTGAAACGACGCATGACCGTATGGGGGGCGGCAGCCCTTCTTGCTGCGCTGACGATCGGCAGCGCCCGGGCGGAGGAGTCGATACGCGTGACCTATGCGGGATCCATGGGCGTAGTCATGGACAAGGCACTGGGGCCGGCCTTTGCACGGGTGAACCATGTGCAGTATCAGGGGCAGGGCGAGGGTGCCTACGGTATGGCGCGACTCCTCGCCTCGCGCAAGATCGTGGCGGACGTGTTCGTTTCGATCACGCCGGGCCCCATGCGGATACTAAAGCAGGCGGGGCTGATCGATCAGGCCGTTCCGGTCGCGAGCACGAGCATGGTGATCGCGTATAACCCGCGCAGCCCGTTCGCGAAGGCGCTGGCGGCGAGCCGGGCCGGCGGCGCCAACCCATGGTGGAAGGTGCTGCTCACGCCCGGACTGCGCTTCGGGCGCACCGATCCGGCGATCGACCCGCAAGGGCAGAACATCGTCTTTACCCTGCTGCTCGCGCAGCGCTACTACGGTCAGCCGGAACTGGCAAAGCAGGTGCTGGGCGAGATCGAAAATCCGCAGGAAGTCTTTGCGGACGGCGGTTTGCTGACGCGGCTGGAAGCCGGGCAGGTGGATGCGTCTTCCGGTTATGAGAGCGCGGTCATTTCGGCGGGACTACCATACATCGCGCTGCCCGACGAGATCAACCTGAGCAATCCGGCCTACGGCCAGAGCTGGTACGACACGGTTTCCTTCGACCTGCGCGATGCGGACGGCAACGTAAAGACCCTGCGGCCCCAACCGCTGGTGTTTTATGCTGCAGTACTGAAGAATGCCCCGGATCCCACGCAAGCAAGGCAGTTCGTGGACTTCGCGCTGAGCAGCGAGGGGCAGGCGCTTTTCAAACAGAACGGCTATGGACCTCCCAAAGGCGGTCCGCTTCAATAGCGCGCCCACGGGGGCGCTGTTGCTGCCCGCGTTGGTTTTACTGGTGCTGCCGCTGGTAGCGCTCGTGGGGCAAACGCATTGGACGCAACTGGAAGCCGCGTATGGCGACTGGCATGCTGTCGAGGTGTCGGTCACGTTGAGCGCGGTGGCCATGATCGCCATCGTGGGCCTTGGCCTGCCGCTGTCGTTCTGGCTGGCGAGAACCGAATGCCGCCTCAAGGGAGCCGTGGAGACCCTGGTTCTGCTTTCGCTGCTGACGCCGTCGCTGGCCACCGGCATCCTGCTCGTTTCGGTCTATGGTCCGTATGGTTCGGTGGGCGAGTTGCTCGACCGTATTGGTATTTCGCTCAACAACAACGCGTCTTCCTTCATCGTGGCGCAGGTCTATGGCGGCCTCGCCTATTTCGTCATGGCTGCGCGGACCGCCTTTGAAAACGTCCCGCGCCTGCTCGAAGAGGCGGCCCAGGATCTGGGGTGTTCGCCGTGGGGCACGTTCCGGCACGTGAGTTTGTGTCTCGCCGCGCGCGAGATTCTGGTCGGGGCGGTGGTCGCGTGGGTTCGCATCATCGGCGAATTCGGCATTGTTGCCGTATTTTCTTATTTCCCGCAGGGGATTCCGGTCAAGCTCTTCGTCAATCTGCAGAACGACGGGGTACAGTCGGTGTATGTGCTCGTCTGGATACTGCTCTTGCTGACGCTGCCTGTTCCCCTGCTCGTTCTTTCCCTGTCGAGGCGCGCATCAGGAAGGTGAACCCTGCCGGCAAGGCGGATTCCCACTGGGCGCCCACGCTATAATTCATCGCCATGGCCCTGTGTTGCCATGGGAGCACTACGCATGAGTAACGAAAACCCGCCTCATATTCTTGCGGTGGACGACGACCCCGCGATGACCGCATTGATTGCCGACTACCTTCGGGACCACGACATGCGCGTGACCGTGGCTTCGAGCGGCAAGGAGATGACCGAGGCGCTCAAAGAACATGCCATCGATCTGATCATCCTCGACGTGAGGATGCCGGGCGAGGACGGCATGCAGATTGCCCGGCGCATTCGCGATCATTCGTCGCTGCCGATCATCATCGTCTCCGGACGGATCGAAGAGGCCGACCGCGTGATGGCGCTCGAACTGGGCGCCGACGACTACGTGACCAAGCCGTTCAGCTCGCGCGAGTTGCTCGCGCGCATTCGCACCGTCTTGCGCCGCACAGCGGCGGTCCAGTTGCTCACGGGGCGCCAGCCCGACGTGCGCGCTTACCGCTTTGCGGGCTGGGAACTGAATACCGGCACACGCAAGCTCACCTCGCCGGCAGGCCTGCGCGTGGAACTCACCAACGGCGAATTCTCGCTGCTGAGCGCATTTCTCGCGGCGCCCGGGCGCGTGCTGTCGCGCGAGCAATTGCTCGAAGCGAGCCGCCTCTACGACGACGTCATCGACCGGTCGATCGACGTGCAGATTCTGCGGCTGCGCCGCAAGATCGAGGCGAACCCTTCGAATCCGCAGTTCATCAAAACCGAGCGGGGCGCGGGCTATATCTTCGCCGCGCCGGTGGAGCGGTTCAGCGCCGCGTCGCTCTAGTCCGTCGCACTGCGCTTGCGCCCGCCGAGCCGCGCCACGATCACGCCTGCTTCGTACAACAGAATGAGCGGCAGCGCGAGAATCAGCTGGGACAGCACGTCGGGCGGCGTCACCACGGCCGAGACGACGAACGCGCCCACCACCACATAGGGCCGGCTCTTGCGCAGCATTTCCACCGAAACCACGCCGATGCGCACGAGCAGCACGACCACGACGGGCACTTCGAACGTCACGCCGAACGCGATGAACATCGTCATCACGAAGCTCAGATAGTTGTCGATGTCCGTGTTCATGGCCGCGTCGAGCGGCGCGTTGTAGTGCGCCATCACGCGAAAGATCGTCGGAAACACGATCAGGTAGGCGAATGCCATGCCGCACAGGAACAGCCCATAGCTGAAGCCGACGAGCGGCGCGACCAGACGCTTTTCGTGCTGATACAAGCCGGGCGCCACGAAGGCCCAGATCTGGTAGAGCACGACTGGCAGCGCAATCACGAAAGCCACGAGCATCGTGACCTTCATTGGGACGAAGAACGAGCCGGTCACGTCCGTGACGATCAGCTTGCCGCCGGCGGGCAGATTCGCCATGAGCGGGTGGGCGAGGATGCGAAAGATGTCCGGCGCCCAGTACACGAGGCCGAGAAACACCACGATCACCGCTACGCCGGCACGGATGATCCGGTCGCGCAGTTCGACGAGGTGGGCGACAAAGGGGCTGGCGATGGACTCGTTCGGAGTCTGCTGAAGTTCACTCACGCGGAGGTCCATGGGCGGTGGGGCGGGTTAAAGGAAATAGCGGCGTTGACCGGCCGCGAGCGCGGGGCGCCTCAAGGTGCGCGGCGGGCGATTGCCGCCATGCGCGAGCGTTGCCCATCGCCGCGATGCGGACGCTGCGCCACGCTTGATGCGCCAGTTCTTGCGCGGCGCGCGCTGGGGCGTCAGATCATGACGCGGCTTCAGCCAGCCCTCCCGTTCGGGCAGTGCCTCGATCGACGGACCGGACGGCGAATCGGATTCGATCGCACGGCGCAAAGCCGCGCCTTCGGCATCCACGGCTTCGACTACCGACTGGAGTTGCGCATGCTGCTCGCGCAGTCCCTCGTCGACAGCGTTGCGGGCTTCGGCGGCTGCCGCTTCGATATCGCCTTTCCACTGATGCAGCTTGTCGAGCTCGATCTCGCGGTTGACCTCCGTCTTCACCTCGTCGATATAGCGTTGGGCGCGGCCGAGCAGTGCGCCCGCGGTGCGGGCCACACGCGGCAGGCGCTCCGGTCCGAGCACGACGAGCGAGACGACGCCGATCACGGCGGCCTTGGTCAAGGAAAAATCGAGCATGGCGGCAGATTCCTTAGCGCTTGATCGATCGCCCGTCTCAGAGCGGCGGCGTGTGGACGCTGTCCTTCGCGCCGCTGGTGGCGGCAGCGATGCCCGGTGCTTCCACTTGCGGAAGTGAGTCGGACTCCTGCATACCTTGCTTGAATCCCTTGATGGCACCGCCCAGATCGCTGCCGACGTTGCGAAGTTTCTTCGTGCCGAAGACGATTGCTACCAGCAGCAAAACGATCAGCCAGTGCCAGATGCTTAATGAACCCACGGATTTTCTCCTTGAAAAACGCTGCTTCCTGTCGATACCTATTGAAAACCCGTGGGGTTACGCGCGCGTTTCAGCCGGCAGGCTTCGGGTTACATTTGAAATGCCCGAGTGCTTTACTTCGCATTGCGCTATGCACGCGATGTTGCGTATATCATAACGATCGCATTCCTTAATCTCGCGAGCATCATGAACGACGCGCAACGAACCAGACGGATCATCGGCGGAACGAATCTGTACCGCGTGATTGCCGTGGGCGCTGCGTTGATCGTGTTGCTGGTCTGGGTGGCGTCGGGCTGGGATGCGTGGCGCGCGCGGCGCTTTACGCTGGCGGACAACGATCGCGAGATGTCGAGCCTCGCGAACGCCATTGCGGAGCAGTCGGCCCGTTCTCTCCAGGAAGTGGATCTGATTCTGCGCCGCACGGCTGTGTGGGAACGCGAAGCGAAGACGCAGACCATCGGCCCCGAAGACGAAACGGCCTTCCTGCGCCGGCAAATCGAAGGACTGCCGCAGATTCGCGAGCTCACCATTACCGACACGAACGGCATGCGCATCGCGTCCACGATGGTGTTGTCGAAATCCGATCCGGATATCTCGGGGCGCCGTTACTTTCAGGAACTCAGGAACGCTTCGGGCAATGCGCTCGTCATCAGCGAGCCGCTGGAAAGCCTGTTGGGCCGCAGGCCCACGTTTGCGATGGCGATTCGCCTGCAGGATGCCGATGGCAATTTTGCCGGGGTAGCGCGCGCACTCGTGGAGGAAGACTATTTTCGCGACTTCTACCGGCGCACCGATCTCGGGCCCGGCGCTTCGATCGAGCTCCTTCGCGACGGCGGCATTCCAATTGTCCAGTATCCGGCCGCAGAACCGGGGCGCGCATCGGAAGAGGTGCGCACGGTGGTGAAGCCGGTGCCCGGCTTCGCGCTGGAGGTACAGGTCTCGCGCGACCAGTCGGTGGCGCTGGCCGACTGGCGTACCACGTCGATCAACGCGTTCGTTCGCACTGCCTTGATCTCGGCCTTCGTCGCGTTGCTGGCCTATGCGCTGATCCGGCAGATGCGCCGTCTGGAAGAAGTGAATGTGCGGTTGCGCACGAGCGAACGAAGATGGCGCGCGGTGTTCGAGAATGCGCCGCTGGGCATCGTCGTGTTGACCGGGGAGGGGGCGTGTCAGGCGACGAACCCGGCCTTCCAGCGCATGGTGGGTTATTCGGCTGCAGATCTCGCACGACTGAATGCATTCGATCTGATACATGACGAAGACGTGCAATCGACGCGCGAGCACGCCAACCAACTGTTTTCGGGCGCGCTGGACAAGATCCGCTTTCAGGTGCGCTACCTGCATCGCGACGGTCAAATCGTGTGGACCGATGTGGGCATGGCACGCGTGGCCGGAGATCAGGCGCCGCTGGCCGTCGGTGCACGGCTACCGGCGGGCATGCTCGTCGTGACGGTCGAGGACATCACGTTGCGCCGCGAAGCGGAAAGAGAGCGGCGGCGCCTCGAATCGCAACTGAGGCAGTCGCAGAAACTCGAAGCGCTCGGCACGTTTGCCGGCGGAATCGCGCACGACTTCAACAACATACTCGGTGCGATTCTCGGCTATGGCGAGCGCGCGTTTCGCGCGCTGCCGGCGGCCAGCGAAGTGCGGTCCTACGTGGAGCATGTCCTCAACGCGGGCAATCGGGCGCGTACGCTGGTCGAGCGCATCCTGACGTTCAGCCGCTCGGGCATGACGGTACGCGTACCGGTGCGCGTGCAACCGGTTGTGATGGAGACGCTCGATTTGCTGAAGGTCAGGCTGCCGGAAAGCATCGACCTCGCGGCGAGCCTCGAAGCTGCCGACGCCTACGTGGCCGGCGATGCGACCCACATCCACCAGGTCGTGATGAATCTGTGCAGCAATGCGGTGCTGGCGATGCCGGGCGGCGGCAAGCTGACGGTTGTGCTCGAAAGGACGCACCTGCCTGTTGCTACTACGCTGTCGAATGGCGTGGTCGGCCCTGGCGAATGTCTCCGGCTTACCGTGGCGGATACCGGCACGGGTATTGCACCCGACATGCTCGAACGCATCTTCAATCCGTTCTTCACGACGCGAAAAACCGGCGAGGGGACGGGATTGGGCCTGTCGCTCGTCGATGGCATCGTGCGCGAATACGGCGGCGGCATTCATATCGCGAGCGTGGTGGGCGAGGGGACGCAATTCGACGTCTATCTGCCCGTGACCGATGCGCCGCCGCCCGCTACCGACGAAATGCCGAAGTCGCTACCGCGCGGCGATGGCCAGGTCGTGCTGATCGTGGACGACGAACCGGTGCTTGTCTCGCTCGCCGAAGACGTGCTGGCCGAACTGGGCTATGAACCCGTGGGCTACGGCTCGAGCCTGGCGGCGCTCGCGGCATTCGAAGCGGCGCCTGCGCGCTTCGATGCGGTTCTCACCGACCAGACGATGCCCGATCTCACGGGGCTGGAACTCACGGCGCGTATCCGCGCCATTCAGCCTTCCTTGCCCGTGATCCTGTGCAGCGGATATGGCAATGCCGCGCTCGAGCGCGAGGCTCGCGAGGTGGGCGCGGTGGCACTGCTATGCAAGCCGCTGCGCGCGGAAGACCTCGCGCTCGCCCTGCACCGCGCATTGCACCGGCTGACCCAGTAACGGCCCGCGGAGCGACTCCCCGGGCGTCATCCCGATCCTCAGCCTGCCGGCGTTGCCGGTACGCCATTGGCCGCCGTGCCCGGGGCATTCTGCGCGCCTGCGGGCAGGCAGTCCGCATGGTATTCCGCCTGGAGCTTGCGTTGCGCGACGTGGAGTTCGTGGGGATAGAACTCGTCGTCGGCAGACGGGTCATAGCCCACCGATTCGAGTTCCGCCAGTTCCTGCATGAGTTGCGCGTGGGTCACTTCGCCCTTGAGCGGCGTGAACGGATAGTCGTTGCATTGCGCGGGCGTGAGGTGCGGGCCGGCGAAGGCCGAGGCGCTGCAGACCGCAAGCGCTGCCACGAGGGTGGTTCTGAGTACCAGTTTCATGATCGTTTTCCCGTTGAGTGAAGTATCGAATGACGACGAGCATCGTTCGTCGATAATCAAGCGTACCTGGCGGGGAAGAGCGGGTGTTTGTTATATCGATGAAGGAAAGTTAATGCGTCGCGAGAGGAAAAGCCTGTGTGGGATCGCTATGCCAGAACAAAGCCTTGATCCGCGATACCCCTGATGCGTAATTGAGACAAACTGGCTGAAAGACTGGGTTTCAGCGCGTATCGCCTTTTGCTCCGATATAGTCCACCGCAGGTTTTCGCGTTTATCAAGCGGCCTGATAATTAATTTGGTATGCGAATCAATATCGGAGGAATCGTGAAGAGAGCAGCGGTGGCAAAGTATATTGCAGGCGTGGTGGCGGCGTTCGGTGTGGCTAGCGCCGCCCACGCCCAGAGCACGGTCACGCTGTACGGGGTGATCGATACCGGCCTGGACTTCGCCAGCAACGTGAACGGG
This sequence comes from Paraburkholderia sp. J12, assembly GCF_905220215.1. Classification (NCBI taxonomy): domain Bacteria; kingdom Pseudomonadati; phylum Pseudomonadota; class Betaproteobacteria; order Burkholderiales; family Burkholderiaceae; genus Paraburkholderia; species Paraburkholderia sp. J12. The sequence continues at coordinate 78,444 of NZ_CAJMZC010000003.1, read as the reverse complement.
CAGCGTTTGTGGCAGGAAGCCAGCGGCGTGAGCGCGGGTAGCCGCTGGGGCGTGAGAGGCAGCGAGGATCTGGGTGGCGGTCTTTCGGCCGTATTCGATCTGGAAAGCGGCTTCGACTCGACCAATGGCGCGCTCGGCAGCAGCCTGGCGTTCTCGCGCAACGCGTTCGTCGGTCTCGCCAGCGCCACGGCCGGCACGGTGACGTTAGGCCGCCAGTGGGATCCGGTAGTCGATCTCCTCGAACCCTATTCGCTGAACAGCCAGTACGGCGGCTGGTACTTCTCGCATCCGAACGACATGGACAACCTGGACAACGGGTTCGCGGTCAGCAACGCGGTGAAGTACACCAGCCCGAAAATCGGCGGCTTCACGGGCGAGGCGTTGTACTCGTTCGGCGGCAAGCCCGGGCAGTTCTCGAACGATTCCGCCTGGAGTGCGGCAGGCGCGTGGACGGGCGGCAGCTTCTCGGCCGGTGTGGGCTATCTGCGCGTGAACGATCCGGAAACGGCTATTCAGAGCTACCAGAACGGCGACGGCTACACCAATGCCGTGTACGGCAGCTATCTGCAGAACGCCCGCAGCCAGAACATTTTCGTGGCCGGTCTCTCGTATCAGGTCAATGCCTTCAAGTTCATGGGCAACTTCTCGGACGTGGATTTCCAGCAGGGCGACGCGGGCCAGGACGTGAAGTTCCAGAACTACGAAATCGCCAGTACCTTCGCGGCGACCTCGCAGTTGAACCTCGGTGCCGGCTTCACCTATACCGATGGCCGCGACCATGCGACGGGCCAGGAGCCCTGGTACGAGCAACTGAATCTGAGCGCCGAATACGAGTTGTCCAAGCGGACTGCCGTCTATGTGCTGGCGGCGCTTCAGAAGGCGGGGGGCGGTGCGGTGGCGCAGATTGCCGGGTTCAATCCGTCGTCGAACGACAAGCAGCTTGTTACGCGCATCGGCTTGCGGCATAGCTTCTGATCGCGAGGCACGAAAGACGGTACGGCAGGTGACCATCCGGCAGCCGGAGCAAATGCGTCACCTGCTTTAACTTACTATCGGGCTCGCAACCCGTCGTGGGTCAGATACTGGCCTGATTCACGCGCCCGGTCAGTTCCGCGGCGCTTTCCTTGCGTTCGCTATACCGGTCCACGAGATACGGTCCGATGTCGCGGGTCAGCAACGTGAACTTGACCAGTTCTTCCATCACGTCCACCACGCGGTCGAAGTAGGCAGACGGTCTCATGCGGCCGGCTTCGTCGAACTCAGCGTAGGCCTTAGCGACCGAAGACTGGTTCGGGATGGTCAGCATGCGCATCCAGCGGCCGAGCACGCGCATCTGGTTGACCGCATTGAACGACTGCGAGCCGCCGCTCACCTGCATCACGGCGAGCGTCTTGCCCTGCGTCGGCCGGATCGCGCCCACCGAGAGCGGAATCCAGTCGATCTGCGACTTCATGATGCCCGTCATCGCGCCGTGCCGCTCCGGCGAGCACCACACCATGCCTTCGGACCACAGCACCAGGTCGCGCAGTTCGGCTACCTTGGGGTGCGTGTCCGGCGCGTCGTCCGGCAGCGGCAGGCCGCTCGGGTTGAACGTGCGGACTTCGGCACCCATGACCGTGAGCAGGCGAGCGGCTTCTTCGGTCAACAGGCGGCTGAACGAGCGCTCTCGCAGCGAACCGTAAAGCAGCAGGATGCGCGGCGGGTGAGTCGAGGCTTTCGCGGGCCGCAGGTGCTCGATATCGGGTAGGCGAAACAGTGATGGGTCGAGCTGAGGCAGTTCAGTCGCGAGTTTAGCTATCGAGTCTGACACGCTTGCCCTCCGCGTTGATCACCGGCTCGCCGTCTTCTTTCGTGAAGGCGCTGCGCTGCGGCACGGGAAGGATTTCGAGCACCACTTCGGACGGGCGGCACAGCCGCACACCCATCGAGGTCATCACGAAGGGGCGGTTGATGAGCACGGGGTGCGCCATCATCGCATCGAGCAACTGGTCGTCCGTCAAGGCCGGATTGTCCAGGTGCAGGTCTGCGTAGGGCGTGCCCTTTTGACGCAACACATCGCGTACGCTCAGCCCCGCGAGGCGGATGAGCTCGCGCAGTTCGTCACGCGAAGGGGCCTGTTTCAGGTATTCAATGACCGTCGGCTCGACACCCGCGTTGCGTATCATCGCGAGCGTGTTGCGCGAGGTCCCGCAGTCGGGGTTGTGATAGATGTTCATGGAGTTATTTCGTAATCCTTATACACACTCGTACCAGTCTTTCGAGCGGTTGACGATACGCACCACGATCAGCATGACCGGTACCTCGATCAACACGCCCACGACCGTTGCGAGCGCGGCGCCGGAATGAAAGCCGAACAGGCCGATCGCGGTGGCCACGGCCAGCTCGAAGAAGTTCGACGCGCCGATCAGGGCGGAGGGGCAGGCAATATTGTGCTTCTCGCCGACCGCACGGTTGAGCCAGTAGGCCAGCGCCGAATTGAAGAACACCTGGATCAGGATCGGCACGGCAAGCAGCACGATGACGAGAGGCTGCGCCAGGATGGCTTCGCCCTGAAAGGCGAACAGCAGCACCAGCGTCGCGAGCAGCGCCGTAATGGACCAGGGACCGATCCTGGCCATTGCCGCGTCGAATGCGGTTTGCCCCTTGCGGAGCAGCGCTTTACGCAGGATCTGTGCGAGGACCACCGGGATCACGATGTAGAGCAGGACCGAGGTGAGCAGCGTCGCCCACGGCACCGTTATCGCGGAGATACCGAGCAACAGGCCGACGAGCGGCGCAAACGCAATCACCATGATGCTGTCGTTCAAGGCCACCTGCGAGAGCGTGAAGAGCGGATCGCCGCCCGTCAGCCGGCTCCAGACGAACACCATTGCCGTGCAGGGCGCCGCGGCCAGCAGAATCAGTCCGGCCACATAGCTGTCGAGTTGCGCGGCGGGCAGCATCGGGGCAAAAAGATGCTTGATGAAGAGCCAGCCGAGCAACGCCATCGAGAACGGCTTGACCAGCCAGTTCACGACGAGCGTGACGCCGATCCCCCGGATGTGCTGCCGCACTTCGTGCAGCGAGCCGAAATCGACTTTGACCAGCATCGGGATGATCATCACCCAGATCAGCAGTCCGACCGGGAGATTGACGTGGGCGTACTCCATCCGCCCAATCGCCTGGAATACCGCGGGCAATAGCTGGCCGAGCAGGATGCCCGCGACGATGCATAGCGCAACCCAGAGGGTCAGGTAGCGTTCGAAAAAGCCGATGGCCGGCTTCGAGGCAGTTTTCTCCGAAGCGGCGACATGGGGGGTGTTCATGAGACTAATCGATAGAGTTGGGTTCAGCTCTGCATGATGTCGTTGAGTGCCTGCTGCAACCCGGCGTCGCTCAGAGAGCCCAGTGGCAGCGCGAGCAACTGCAACATGCGATAGCCGATCGCCTGGCGTGTGAGTTCGAACGCCTGTCGCTTGCCTTCGTCGCCGCCCGGCGTGTTCGACGGGTCCGCATAACCCCAATGGACCTTGACCGGGCTGCCCGGCCAGAAGGGGCAAGCTTCGGCAGCCGCGCTGTCGCAGACCGTGATGACGATGCGCATCTGCGGCGCGCCGTTCGCAACGAACTCATCCCAGCTCTTGCTGCGATAGCCTTGCGTATCGATGCCCGCACGGGTCAGCGCTTCGATGGCGAAGGGGTGGATCCGGCCACTCGGCGCACTGCCTGCACTGAACGCGCGGACGTCCTTGCCGAGCTTGTGCGCCCAGTGATTCAGCATCGCTTCGGAGAGCACACTGCGTGCGGAATTGTGCGTGCAGAGTATGAGTATGTTCGTGGTCATGGCGGTGAGTCCCGGCAGCAGTCGGGCGCTTCTGACGATGGTTCGTTCTGGCGGCTCAGCACCGGCATGCCCCTGCGCCCGGTTCGAGGCAGGGCTGGCCCTGGCAGCAGTTTTCGGTCAGATAGCCGAGCAGCCCGTTCATTTGCTCGTACGCCGCGCGGTAGATCAGGCTGCGCCCGTCGCGTTCCTGCGTAACCAGCCCCGCATTCGTCAACTCCTTCAGGTGAAAGGAGAGGGTTGCGTTGGGAACGTCAAGTTGCTCGGCGATGGCGCCGGGCGTCAGTCCATCCGGACCGGCTACGATCAGCATCCGGAACACACGCAGACGTAGCCCGTGAGCAAGCGCTCCGAGAGCGCGGATAACATCGTTCTCTTCCATATTTCCAATATATTCGAAATATAGGTCGAACGCAAGATGTTGTGTTTGTTGATCGCCTGCCATGGTTTGAGCGCCCGCAGGCGGGTTCGGGCTCGCTGCGGGGATCGGCAGGCTTCTTTTCATGGCGCTTAATCCGCCTGTGCCGCCCTCGCCCGCTTGCCGGCATGGCGATACTCGTTGACGACGAAGTCCACGAAGCTGCGCACCTTCATCGAGAGATAGTTGCGGCCCGAATACAGCATCGAAAGACTGCGAGGGCCGCCGTTGATCTTGAAGTCCGCGAGCAAGGCCACGAGACGCCCGCGGTCGAGGTCGCGCTGCACGAATTCGCGCGAGAGCAGGGCAATGCCCATGTGCTGGAGCGCAGCCGTGCGCACGAGCGTGCTGCTGGTCGAGCTCAGCGTCTTCCCGGCGTTGACGCGGCTCACGCATTCGTCGTTGGCGAATTCCCAGCTCTTCGATGTGCCGTCGGTCACGGCCAGCAGCCCGTGGTCGTTCAACTCGGAGGGCGTTTGCGGCGTGCCGTGCGCGGCCAGATAAGAAGGCGATGCCACGAGCACTTCCTCGACACGCGTGAGCGAGCGCGTCACGAGCGTCGAGCTGCTGAAGCTGCGGTCGTCCACGAAGCAGACGTCGAAGCCGTTCTCGACCGGGTCGATCTGCGTGTCGAAGGTCGTGACCTCGAAATCCACGTCCGGGTATGCGAGGCGATAGCCGGCCAGCAGCATGCCCAGCCGCGCGTTTGCGAAAGTCGCCGGCGCGCCGATGCGCAGCTTGCCGCTCGGAAAACTGCTCGACTGTGTGAGGTTGAACTCGATTTCGTCGAGCTTTTCGATGATCGTGCGGCAGCCTTCGAGATACTCGCGCCCGACTTCGGTCAGCGAAAAGCTGCGCGTGGTGCGGTTGAGCAAGCGAATCTTGAGGTGCGATTCCAGCGTGTTGATGCTGCGCGTCGCGGCCGCCGCCGACATGCCGAGCTGTCTGGCCGCGAGGTTGAAGCTGGCCAGATCGACTACACGTACGAACACGCGCATCGCTTGTAGCTGATTCATGGTCTGGAGGAGTGGGAAGAGGACAGACAGGTCGAACGATTGTGCCGCAGCATTTCGCACTGCTTGTTGAAATAACTCTTCGCCTTGATGAAGGATGTTTTATGGGGCGAATGAAACGTTTTTCACGGTTTCAACAGATGGGTGTCAAGGGGCCATTGCTATGCTGGTTGACAAAGCGTTTCACCCTTCATTTCCTGATAGCCCATGTCACACTCCAACCCGTATAACCGCTTGAAGCAAGGCCTCCAGGCCCGCGCGAAAAAGGCGGCACTCCTGCCCATGAGCCGGGCTCGGGCAGACCTGATTTCCCTTCGCTTTCATGGCGCACTCGAAGCCTTGCGGCGAGGCAAGGGCTGGTTCGGTGCTGCCGAGACCATGACGCGCATGCTCATGTTGACAGGATTCCTGAGCGATAGCGGATATGGAATTCTCGACAAGGAGGCGATGGCACGCGCGCAACGCGCCATTGCGCACGTGCTCGATACCGGCAAGCGGTCGGGGCGCTGGTGCCTGGACGAAGCGACCTACCACCAGTTCGCCGATTTCGTGAATCTGCACGACTGCCAGTTGCACGTTGCGCCGCTGGTGGCGTACGACACGGCCTATGGCCGGCTGGGGCGCATGTTCCATGCGCTCAGGAGCGAGCAGCCGGAGGGTTACGAGGCGCCGCCCTCATTTCGCCGGACGCGCGGTTCGCGAGACGGTGCGCCTCGCGCCTCGTCACTTTAGAAAAACATAGCGCGCGATATAGGGCGAACGGCCCGTCTGGCCCGCGGTGGCGCACGCCTGCGCCGGGGCCACGCCGCCCGCCGTGGCCAGGCGCTGCACGAAGCGGACGTTCGAGAGGACGCCGTCCGAGCCTACACTTTTAGCCTCCAGCAACAACTGGGCGATGCTGCCGGGCCTGTCGCCCGGCACTTGCCGCAGCAGCTTGCCCTCGATCTGGCTGCCGTCGTTCGCGCGCCAGGACGGACCGGCGAAATGATGGATTTCCAGCACGCCGGCATCGTCGTAGAGATCGGCTTCGGGCGCCTTGAGCGCCCAGGCGAGCTTGCCCTCCTGATCCTGCCTGCATTCGTAGATCTGCACGCCGCTGGCCTCCAGGGAGAGAACCGTTTGTGTGCCGGGGGCGGCAAGCTGTTCCGGCGTTGCCACGGGCTCGGCCGAAGCGGCCGCGGGCAGCAGGCAGGAAAGGGCGAGGGCGGCCCCAAGGGCGGCCAGTATCGGCGTGGTCACGGGCATCGGTTTCATCGATTATCCGGGTGATTGAACGGGACGGAGGGGCGGCCGCTACGCAGGGCCGGCACGACAGGGTACCCGGTTTCGCGCCCGCTCGAATGACACGCGATCTCATGGGCGATGCGCCGACCGCGCGCCGCCGTTTAAATTTGATTTCATCTTGATGAAATGGCCCGGCTAGAGGCAGGTGCGTATCGTTTGATCACCGAACGGCGCAACGCAAACGCCGTCAGGCTCTCTCCCTCACCGTTTCAAGGAAAACCGTCATGAAATACCTGATGATCGCGATCGCAATGCTGGGTGCCACGGCTACGACTACTGCTTTTGCTCAATCGAACGACGCCAACACCGCGGCTCAACCCGCGCAGGTCGCACAAGCCGGCCAGCCCGCGCAGGCCGGTCAATGGGTGCCGCCGTATGGCCAGCCGGTCGCGGAGAAGACCCGTGCACAGGTGTACAACGAACTCATCCAGGCCGAGCAGGACGGCCAGCTTGCCTACCTGAATTCGACGGTCTACGCCCATTCGTAATGGGTGACGTACGGGGCGCAGCGTGCTGCGCCGTTGCACACGACATGGCCGGCACCCCGTCACGGGTGCCGGCCATGTTGTCGTTATGGGCCGGTACTTCAAGTTACCGCTATGGGCCGCGCAGGGCGGCCGGGGTCCTGCAGTCGGACTCGCGTGATCACGGGCGCATGATTCTCTCCTTATATTTCGCTTACGCGAAGCGCAATTGATAGCCAAAGCCGTTGACGGTGCTGATATGCACCGACGGCAGCGACTTCTTTAACTTGCTCCTCAAACGCCAGACCAGCGGGCTCACGCTGCTGAAGTCGAAAGCGCTCTTTTCGGGCCACGTGTAGCGGATCAACTGGTCGTGCGCGACCGGCGCATCCACTTCGCGCATCAGGCATTCGCAAAAGAGGTATTCCCGCTTCGTCAGCGGGAGGCGTTGCTCGCCGTTGACGAGTTCGCGTGTGACCGAGTCGAGCCGCAGCGCTTCGCTCATATCGAACTGCTCCGACACGGGCGCAAACTGGGTGGCCGACATGCGCCGCAGCGCCTGAAGCCGCTCGTGCACTTCGAGGAACGAAAACGGCCTTGCGAAGCAGGCATCGGCGCCTGCGCGCAGCATCTTCACGCGGTCCTGAGCATTGGCCGCCGGCAGCAAAGCCATGACGATGGCGCCTCGTGCGACCGCGCACACGCGCTCCAGCACGGCTTCGATCTCGCTGCACCGCGCCGGATCGCTGACTACGAGGACGATGGCGTCGAAGCGCTCTCGCGCGGCTTCGTCCGCGGCGCTTTCGAGGGTTCGGGTGCGTTGCAGGCTATGTGCGCTTTCGCGCAGCGCCTTGCACAACCAGTCGGATTCGGGATGAGGCGGGGAGGCAAAAAGGATGCGCATGGTTCACCGGAGTACCTGTTCTTGACGGGACGAGCGAGCGTTTCGAATGTCTTTAGTCAAGCGAATGATTTCGAAGTGGAATTACCGGTTTATTGCAAGGCGGCGCAACGGGATTTCATCTGTAACGAGAGCGCCGAAGTCCCCATTTCACGGGCGCTCCGGGAACATGAAATTCCTGCAATGATTGCGTGATACCGGTGGGCCCACCGGCGAGGTTATGCTACGGCGGTCCCCCCAACGCCGGTCACGACGAGACGCGACCCGGCGTTCCAGATGCCTTCACCGTCTTCGACTTTTGCCTCTACATCGTGAACGTAAAAAATGCCACGCTGCGCCAGATAAGAACCTTCGAAACCGTTGCCCGTCGTTTGAGCTTCGTGCGCGCGGCCAACGAACTACATCTGTCTGCGCCGGCCGTTTCCACACAGATCAAGCATCTCGAGGAGCACGCGGGCATGGCGCTCTTCGAGCAGCTCGGCAAGAAGATCTACCTAACCGCCGCGGGGCGCGAGATGCTGCGCCATTGCAGCACGATCATCCGCTGCTTTCGCGAAGCCGAGGAGGCGCTCGCGAACATGCGCCGGGTTCCGGGCGGCAAACTCAACATTGGCGTGGTCAGCACCGGGAGCTACTTTCTCCCGAAACTGCTCGCCGAATTCACCCGCCGCAATCAGGGCGTCGAACTGGATCTCACCATCGAGAATCGCGAAGCGTTGCTGGGGTGCCTCGTGGAAAACCGCGTCGATCTGGCCATCATGGCCAATCCTCCGGAAGATCCGAAACTGAGCAGCACGCCGTTCGCGCCGAACGTGTTCGCGATCGTCGCCTCGCCGCAGCATCCGCTCGTGGGCAAGGAACGCATCGATCTGGCCGCGCTGCAGGGCGAGCGCTTCATCGTTCGCGAGAAAGGATCGGACACGTGGTGCACCATGCAGCAACGTTTTGCCGGCGTGATGGATCTGCGCGACACGGTGGAGATTCGCGGCACCGAGGCGATCAAGCAGGCGGTCATGTCGGGGATGGGAATCTCTTTCCTCTCTACGCATGCCGTATCGCTCGAACTGAATGCGGGCATGCTTGCGGTACTGGACGTGGTCGGCTTTCCCGTGGTGCGGAACTGGCATATCGTTCATCGCGCCGAGAAGGAACTCGCCGGCATGGCCAACGCCTTCAAGTCGTTCGCCATCGGCCGCAACAGCCTTTATGGAGTGGCTGCCGGGAGTTGAAGCGGTTGCGGGGCGGGCGTTGCCGCCGTTGCGCGCACCTGCCCGGAGCAAACGCCCCGGGGCAGGTGTTGGGGCAGGGACGTTGCAGCGTCAGACCGGCACGATGTCCGGGCGGTTGCGCGGGAACTTCGCCAGCACGTCCGGGGTGATGTTCAGGTGTTCCATGACCATCTGCGGCGGGGTGTGGGTCAGCCAGTCGGAGAGCGACACTTCCGCGTAGTGATCCGAGCGGAAGATTTCCATGAAGACGAGGTCGGTGTTGCCCGTGTTCTGCACGTAGTGGCCGAGGCTCTTCTTCACATAGCCGATGTCGCCGGCACGGAAGTCGTTGGTGATGGCGCGGGGTCCCGTATCGAACACCGTCATGCGGCCTTCGCCGGAAATGTAGTACTGCCATTCATCGGCATTCGGGTGCCAGTGGAGCTCGCGCATGCCGCCCGGCTTCACCGTGACGAGCGCGGCCGCCACCGTGCTGGAAGCGCGGAAGTTGCGGCTATCGGCGATCTGCACCATGCCGCCCGCGGTCTTGCGCACCGGCGGCAGGTCGCTCAGCGAGAAGACGAACGGGAACGTGGGCGGGCCGAGCGGAGACTTGACGGCGGCCTGGTCGGCGGCGAGCGGTCCCGGGTCCTTGCCCTGGAAAATCCACAGGTTGTTCAGCGGAATGTTCTTGAAGGCGTCGGCCGGCACGCCGAAGTTGGCGGAGAGGATTTCCGGCGGCGTGTGCGCGATCCAGTCGGTCAGCAGCAGCGTGTTGAATTCGGACGCCATGCCGTTGTCGAAGGCGATCACGAATTCGGCGCCGGTCGGGCCGATGCCTTGCAGCGAGTGCGGCAGGCCTGGCGGGAAGTACCAGAGGTCGCCGGCCTTCACGTCGGCTACCTGCGGGCGCCCCAGTTCGTCGATGATCGTGATGCGGCATTTGCCGTCGGTCATCACGGCCCATTCGGCCTGCTGGTGCCAGTGCAGTTCGCGAATGCCGTTCTTCGCGAGACGCATGTTGACGCCGGAGATTTCGGTGGAGATTGCGAAGTCTTCCTGCGTGACCTGACGGGCCCAGCCGCCGTCCTGGATGCGCTTGGGCGCGTTGTTGAACGAGGCCCAGAATTCGGCCATGCCGTTCACGTCGGTGGGTGGCGGGTTGCCCGTGTCCGGGAACTGGCTGGCGAGGCCGGGGTTCTTGGGACCCGGATCGTCCAGGCTGGTGGGGCTCTTTGCGTTGATCGCGCCTTCGGCGGGATTGTCGGGGTTGCCGAAGGTGGCTGCTTTCGCAGTGGCGGCCACGCCGAGTGCGGCGGCCGAAGCGGCCGCACCCACCAGCATCTTGCGTCTCGACAGATCAGTCATTTGCATTTCCTTCCATTGCGGATGAGATAAAGACTCGCGATAGATGCGCTATCGCGCAGGGCCGGCAGTCGTGCTGCAAGTCGACCAGGTCCAGAGAGCACTCGATATGTCGCTGACCTTGGATGCGATATTAGCCAGCTCATCCGCAGTAAAACAGTTGATTTTCTGGAAGGAAACAATCAGAAAAATCTAATTATTTTCGAATTGGTAATTCTTTGGAAATGGCAATCGACATAGGGTGAAATACGTGTCGTTATCGATGAAGAAGAATTTATAATAGGCCTGTGAGAAGGCTGAACGGCGACTTCCGTGATGATATTCGTTTCAAATGTCTTGTGCCGATTTTTATTCGATTGCAATTGAAATAATTCAATCGCGATCGGTGGTTTGTGCGGCTGACCATGTGAATGGTCAGCCGCCTTTTGTAGTCGGGCGTCCCGTATCAGAAGCGGTGACGAATGCCTGCCACCACGAGCAATTGCCGGTTGTCGTCGGAAGGCGGTACGTTGAACATCGACGCATTGAAGACCGGATTGCCTCCGCCGCCGCTCACTGTCTGATAGAGGCTTTCCAGATAGACATCGGTGCGTCGGCTGAAGCGGTAGTCCGCCTGCACGATGGCCTCGTGCCACTTCGGCGAGAGGGTGCCGGTCGACGAGTCGAAGTGGCCATCGGTATAGGTATAGGACGCGGCGAGGCTGAACGCCTGCGTAAAGAAGTACCGGCCGTTGAGCTCGAAGTTATCGAAGCGCAGCAGGTCGCCTTCGAGCGGCGTGAGGTTGCCGTTCTGGAACACACCCGTCACGTCGTTGGTCGCCGAATGCGTCCAGACGAAACCCAGGGTGCCGGCGCCGATGGCATAACTTGCGCCCATGCCCCAGATCTGCTGACGGCCGCCTGAAATCACGGCATCGCTGTCGTTGTTGGTGACGGCGCCATCCGTATTGACGTTCGAGGCGCCTGCGGAGCGGTCGATCTGCAGGAAGCTCGCAATCAGCGTGACCGGGCCGTGATCGTAGCGCGCGCCAAAGCTATAGGCGCGATCATTCGAGAATTCGCCGGGTTCGTTGGAGAAGCCATACATGGCGCCCGCCTTGAATCCCTCGTAATTCACCGTCTCGTAGCGGATCGAATTGCGGATGCTCTGATGGCGGATCATGTCGTCGTTGTCGAACGGATGGTCCGCGAGGTTGCCGGCCCAGCCGAGGCCCTCCGCGCTGATCGCGGAGAGATACTGCGACATGTAGCTGTACTGGCGGCCCAGCGTGAGGCGGCCGTAGGTCGTCGAACTGAGGCCCATGTACACCTGGCGGCCGAAGATGTCCCCGGCGTTGCTGAGCTTGCCGTTCGCGCTGGAGAAGCCGTCTTCGAGACGGAAGATGGCGGAGAGCCCGCCGCCCAGGTCTTCCTGGCCGCGCAGGCCGAAGCGCGTGCCGCTAATGCCGCCGCTGTCCATTTCGATGCCGGGGTGGCCCGTTGGCGTTTTGCCGCCGGTGGATTCGTTGTTGCCGTAGATGAGCGCCGTATCGACGATACCGTAAAGCGTGACACTGCTTTGTGCGTAGCTTTGTCCTGCGGATAGCGCAAATGCCGTGAGGGCAAGAACTGTCTTCTTCATTGTTCTGTAGCGTGTGGGGGTGGGTAGGGTAGGTTGGAGATACGCGAATGGCGCCTTGCCTCGCTGTATTTTTGTGGATACATCGAGGGCCAAAAAAAAGCGCCAAGCGCATGGGGTTTTCAGGAAATGTCAGCCTCCGGTGACGGGTGGGAAGAACGCCACTTCGCTGTCTTGCCGTACGACGAATGTTTCCGTGACCATTTCGTGGTTGACGGCGACACGAACGGGACGGCCTTCGCGCAGCGCCTGGGATGTCTGCTCGTCCCGCGAGGCGAGCCGGGAGCGCAGTGCGTGTACCGTGATGGCGGCCACATCGATGTCGAGCGATTCCTGATCGATGCCGAGTTGCTCGCGAAGGCTCGCGAAATACTTGATGGTGAGTTTCATCGCTGGTTTTTCCGTAGCTTGAATTGAAGGCGGCGTGGTCCTAGCCCCAACGCAGCATGGCCTGCTCGTCGCCTGTTCTGGCTTCGACCCATTCGGAGACGCCGTCGCGGCGAATTTCCTTCTTCCAGAGCGGCACGTGCGTTTTCAGGAAGTCCATCAGGAATTCGCACGCCTCGAAGGCAGCCACGCGATGCGCTGCCGCCACCACCACGAGCACGACGGGGCTGCCGAGCGCGACGCGCCCGATGCGGTGCACGATCTTCACGGCGTCCACCTTCCAGCGCGCGTTGGCTTCCTCGACGATGCTCCAGAGCGATTGCTCGGTCATGCCCGGATAGTGCTCGAGTTCGAGCGCGATCACGTCGTCGCTGTCGCCGCTGTTGCGCACGACGCCGACGAAGTTGACGACGGCGCCGACGTTCGGATTGCGGATGATGGGTGCCATTTCGGCGTGAATGTCGATGCTGGTGCGCTGCACGCGCACCTCGAAGCCGGCGGCAATGCTCGCGCGCGGCGGCTCTTCGGGGGCTTCGGCATCGTGGTCGGGCAAGTCTTCAGACGGGGAGCCGGGTTGGGATACGGCTGTCCTCATGATTCGTTCTCCTGTGTTGTTCTCCAGTGTTTATAACCGCTCTGCACGGACCGTCTCAGCCGCCGACGAGCGACATGCGGACCGTAGGGTAGGGTTTGCCCGTGCCGGACGTGCGCCGGATCGAGCGCAGTTCCGAGTAGCGGTCGTCGCGCGCACTCCAGCGGCGGCGCAGCGCTTCGGCCAGCGCTTCAACGGGCTCGGCGTCTCCCAGCCAAGGCTTGAGGTCGGTCCCCCGCGTGGCGAAGAGACACGTATAGAGCTGGCCGTCGGCGGACACGCGCGCGCGCGTGCAGTCGCCGCAAAACGGCTGCGAGATGCTGGCGATAAAACCCACCTGGCCGCGTGCATCGGCGTGCCGGTAATTGACGGCGGTGGCCGAGGCGTGCTCGGGCGCGAGCGCGACCAGCGGGAATTCGGATTCGACCACGGCGCGGATCTCGCGCGCGGTGAGCACCGTGGCGTTCGACCAGGTGCTCGCGCCGCCTACGTCCATGTATTCGATGAAGCGCAACGCGATATCGGTGCCGCGGAAGTGGCGCACGAGCGGGAGAATCTGGCCGTCGTTCACGCCGCGCTCGATCACGGTGTTGACCTTGACCGGCGCGAGGCCGGCTGCCTGCGCGGCTTCGATGCCGTCCAGAATGCGGGCCACAGGCAGGTCGGTGTCGCTCATGCGCCGGAATACGGCGTCGTCGATCGCATCGAGGCTCACGGTCACGCGGCGCAGGCCAGCGTCGCGCAGCGCGCGCGCCCTGGCTGCGAGGAGCGATCCGTTCGTCGTGAGCGCGATATCCATCGGCTTGCCGTTTGCCGTGGTGAGCCCGGCGAGGCGTTCGACGAGCGTTTCGAGCCCGCGCCGCAGGAGCGGCTCGCCGCCCGTGATGCGGATCTTCTCGACGCCGAGCGCGGCAAACGCTTTCGCAATCTTCACCATCTGATCGAAGGACAGCCGCTCCGAAGCGCGCAGGAACGGATAGTCCGCACCGAAGACCTCGCGCGGCATGCAGTACGTGCAGCGGAAGTTGCACTGGTCGATCACGGAAAGCCGCAGGTCCCGTAGCGGGCGTTCGAGCGTGTCCAGAACGGGCGCCTTCGTGGTGGCCGGGATCGGCGGGTGCAATACGGGTTCGGCGATGGCGTTCACGATCTCGTCGTCAATGCTTGGCAAAGCGGGTAAGAGCCCGGGGCGCAGGCGCGTGGCAGGCGACCTGCCGTGCAGCCTCGAAGGCGCCCCGATACGACACCCTCCCAGCATACGGCGAGGGCCGGCGGTATCGGGGGCACAGTCCCCGTGCAATTCCAGCAGTACAGTTCGGGCTTTGGTGCTTGATTCAGTGCTTGACGGGCACGACCTTGCCGCGGAACAGGTGGTACTGGTAGAGGTTGTAGCCGATCATGATGGGCAGCACGATGCCGATCCCGAACAGCATGAAGGTGAGCGTGGTGCTGTCGGAGGCCGCGTCGCTCACGGTGAGCTGGCCCGGCACGATGTAGGGAAACATGCTGATGGCAAGGCCGGCAAACGAAATCACGAAGAGCAGGGTGGAGCCCACGAACGGCCCGTGCTCGCCGCGCATGCGGATGGCGTAGAGCACGTAAAGCGTGGCGAGCGCCGCGAGCACGCCGAGCGCGATCAGCAGATGGAAGATGCCGTGCTCCTGCCAGCGCGTCACGCCCACCGGGCTCAGTTCGAGCGTGGCGAGCGACACCACGAGCGCGGCGGCCACGGTGGTAAAGGTCGCCAAGGTCGCGCAGCGGCGTGCCCAGTGTTCGATGCCGCCCACGGTCTTCTTCACGAGCCAGGTGGCGCCGAGCAGGCAGTAGCCGGACACTACGCCGATCACCGTCGCGACGATGAAGCCGAGGCTCGAGAGGCCCGGTACGAAGCCCGTGAGAATCTTGCCGAGCACGATGCCCTGCGAGATCGCCGCGAGCAGGCTGCCGATGCCGAACACGCGGTCCCACACGG
This sequence comes from Paraburkholderia sp. J12, assembly GCF_905220215.1. Lineage (NCBI taxonomy): Bacteria > Pseudomonadati > Pseudomonadota > Betaproteobacteria > Burkholderiales > Burkholderiaceae > Paraburkholderia > Paraburkholderia sp. J12. Next base: position 63,402 of record NZ_CAJMZC010000003.1, on the reverse strand, counting down.
CCTTGCTGGTGTGAGCCGCGTGACGGAACTCGATGGCGGCGCCGCGCATGATGAAGCTGGCGATGAGGACCATCACGGGCACGTAGAGATCCGAGAGAATCATCGCGTAGGCCGAAGGAAACGCGCCGAAGAGCGCGCCGCCGAGCGCGACGAGCCAGGTCTCGTTGGCATCCCAGACGTGGCCGATGGACTGGATCATGAGGTCGCGGTCGCTCTCGCGGCGGCGCAGCAGCGTGAGTGCGCCGACGCCGAGGTCGAAGCCGTCCGTGACGACGTAAAGCACGAGCATCAGGCCGATGAGGCCGAACCACGCGTGACTCAACAGGTCCTGTACGGAGGTGGGTGTCATGGTGACGTCCTGTACGTTGAATGTGAATGAGCGGATGAACGGACCGGAGCCGGTCAGTACTCGACTGCGTGCGCGACCGCCGGCCTGGCCGGCTCCACGGCCGGCATCAACTGGAGATCGGGACCGCGGCGCAGCCAGCGCCGTGCAAACACGAAGAACGAAGTAATCAGCACGACGAAGAAAGCGGCGAACATGATCATGCTGCCCGTCACGGTGGCGGCCGGAATGGCCGAGGCGGCATGCTCCGTGCGCAGCAGGCCGTACACGACCCACGGCTGGCGGCCCACTTCGCGAACGATCCAGCCGCACTCCACGGCGAGATAGGGCAGCGGAATCGCCAGCACCCAGGCGAGCAGCAGCTTGCGGCGTGCGAGCAGGGCTTCGAGCCGGCCGCGCGACTGGCGCAATGCATACACGGTCCAGAAGGCGAGCACCATGAACAGGAAGCCGATGCCGGCCATCGCGCGGAACGCGTAGTAGAGGAGTGGCATCATCGGCGGCTGGTTCTCCACGGGAATGTCCTTGAGACCCGTGACCTGGCCGTGCAGGCTATGCGTACCCAGAATGCTCAGCATGCCGGGGATTTCGAGCGACCAGTCGTTGCGCTGCTTCGCGGCATCGGGCCAGGCGAGCAGCGACCAGCTTGCGCCCGTGCCCGGCGCATTCGTTTCCCAGTGGCCTTCGATGGCGGCGCCCTTGGCCGGTTGCGTGGCGAAAACGTCCACGCCGCTCGAATCGCCCAGCCAGATCTGCACCGGCGCCACGAACGCGAGCATCACGAGCGCGAGCTTGAACGAGCGCACGAAGAACTCGGGGTTGCGGCGCTTGAACAGGTAGTACGCCGAAATACCGGCAACGACCACGAGGCCGGTTTCGAGTGCGGCGAACCACATGTGCGAGACGCCCCACGCCATGTCCGGATTGAAGATCGCCTGCACGTAGTCGGTGACGACCAGCTTGCCGTTCACCACGGCCACGCCGCGCGGCGTTTGCAGCCACGAGTTCGCCACCATGATCCAGAACGCGGAGAGCGAGGAGCCGAGCGCGACCATGGCGGTGGCGAAGAGGTGCACGCCCTTGGGCACGCGGCCCCAGCCCAGCATCATGATGCCGACAAAACCCGCTTCCAGCATGAACGCCATCGCGCCTTCGAAGCCGAGGATGTTGCCGAAGAACTGGCCGGTGTATTCGGAGAAGGGGCCCCAGTTGGTGCCGAACTGGAATTCCATGGGAATGCCGCTCACCACGCCCACGGCGAAGTTGAGGATCAGCAGCTTGCTCCAGAATCGCGCATGGCGATACCAGACCACATCGCTCGTCTTCACCCAGAGGATCTCGACGACGAGCAGAAACGCGGAAAGGCTGATCGTGAGGATCGGCCAGAGTATGTGGAAGATCGCGGTCATCGCGAACTGACCGCGCGCCAGGTTGAGGGCTTCGACAGACATGATAATCACCAGGCAGGTAGAAAACAGGGCGGCGCCCCGAGAACCGGTACAACGGTCAGAGGGGGCACACCCGGCTGGTCAAGGGGAAATCGATCAGAATGCGGGCAGCACGGCCGGCTCGCAGGAGCGATGCAGCAGCACGGGAATCGACTTCGAAGTCGGCGTGTTGCAGACGTCGCCCACACTCGAGAGCGGCACGAGCGGGTTGGTCTCCGGGTAGTACGCGCCGATGCAGCCGCGCGGAATGTCGTATTCGACGAGGCGGAAGTAATCCGCGCGGCGCTCGACGCCGTCGTTCCAGACGGTGGTCATGTCCACCCAGTCGCCATTCCTGAAACCCAGCATTTCAATATCCGCCGGATTGATGAAGACGACGCGCCGCTGCCCGAACACGCCGCGATAGCGGTCGTCGAGCGCGTAGACGGTGGTGTTGTACTGGTCGTGCGAGCGCGTGGTCATGAGCGTCATGAGGCGCTCGCCGTGCAGCGCTTTGGCGCGCGCGATCGGCGTGTCCTCCTGGATGGCGTGCACGACGAAATTCGCCTTGCCCGTGGACGTTTTCCAGTCGCGCTCGCGCGAGGCCACGCGCAGATGGAAGCCGCCCGGGTGCTGGATGCGCTCGTTGTACTGGTCGAAACCTTCGATCGTCTGTTCGATCGCGTCGCGAATCTTCGCGTAGTCGGCGGCGTGGGCGAGCCAGTCGATCTTCTCGTCGCCGAGCGTCGCATGAGCCACGTTCGCGATGATCGCTGTCTCCGACATGAGGTTCGGCGAGGCGGGCTTGTTCATGCCGTACGAGATGTGCACCATGCTCATCGAGTCTTCCACCGTCACGCCCTGGGCGACGCCGTTCTGCACGTCGATTTCGGTGCGGCCGAGCGTGGGCAGGATCAGCGCGTCGGCGCCGTGGACGAGGTGGCTGCGGTTCAGCTTGGTCGTGATGTGGACCGTGAGATCGCAGGAACGCAGGCCGTCGAAGGTGCGCAGCGTATCGGGCGTGGCCATGGCGAAGTTGCCGCCGAGACCCATGAAGACTTTCACCTTGCCTTCGATCATGTGCTCGACGGTCTCGACCACATCGAGGCCGTGCTCGCGCGGCGGCTCGAAGTGGAAGACCTCGCCGAGCCGGTCGAGAAACGCCTGGCTGGGCTTTTCCTCGATGCCCACCGTGCGGTTGCCCTGCACGTTCGAGTGGCCGCGCACGGGGCACAGGCCCGCGCCCTCGCGGCCGATATTGCCGCGCATCATGAGGAGGTTCGAGAGCATGTGCACGGTTTGCACCGAGTTCTTGTGCTGCGTGATGCCCATGCCCCACGTTGCGATCACGCGCTTGCCGTTCACATAGATGCGGGCGAGGCCTTCGATATCTTCGCGGGCGACGCCGGACTCCGCTTCGAGGCGCGGCCAGCTTTCTTCGCGCAGGTCCTGTGCGAAGGCTTCGAAGCCGAGCGTGTGCTGCGCGATGAAGTCGAGGTCGAGCAGGCGTTCCGTGCCGTTCTCGACGGCCTTGTCGTCGAGTTCGACGAGGTGCTTGGCCACGCCCTTGATGAGCGCGAAGTCGCCGCCCAGCTTCGGCTGGATAAAGGTCGAGGCGATCTTCGTGCTGCCGAACGTCAGCATTTCCACCGGATGCTGGGGGCTCGCGAAGCGTTCGAGGCCGCGCTCGCGCAGCGGGTTCACCGAAACGATGATGGCGCCGCGGCGCGAGGCTTCGCGCAACTCGCCCAGCATGCGCGGGTGATTCGTCGCCGGATTCTGGCCGAAGATGATGATGGTGTCGGCGTGCTCGAAGTCGTCCAGCGTCACCGTGCCCTTGCCGATGCCCACCGTGGCAGGCAGGCCGCGGCTCGTGGCCTCGTGGCACATGTTCGAGCAGTCGGGGAAATTGTTCGTACCGTACATGCGCACGAACAACTGGTAGAGGAACGCGGCCTCGTTGCTCGCACGGCCCGACGTATAGAACGCGGCTTCGTCGGGAGAATCGAGGCGGTTCAGGTGCTTCGCGATCAGCGCGAAAGCATCGTCCCAGCCGATGGGCAGGTATCGGTCCGTGACGGCGTCGTACGCCATCGGGTCGGTCAGCCGGCCGTGCTGTTCGAGTTCGTAGTCGGTCTGCTTCATGAGCGACTCGACGGTGTGCTCTTCGAAGAACGACGGCGTGACGCGCTTGGTGGTGGCCTCGGCCGCCACGGCTTTCACGCCGTTCTCGCAGAATTCGAAGGTCGAAGCGTGCTGGCGGTCGGGCCACGCGCAGCCCGGGCAGTCGAAGCCGTCTGGCTGGTTCTGCTTGAACAGCGTGCGATAGTTGCCGCCCGACACGCGTTCCTTGATGAGGTTGATGGCGACGTATTTCAGTGCGCCCCAACCTGCGGCCGGGTGATGATATGCCTCGATTTTGCCCTTGGGCTTTGCCTTGTCCATGACCCTGGTTCCGTTGACTTCGCGCTCTCGCGCGGTGCACGCAGTGCAGTTGCGCAATACGTTGGGTTAGGCGAAAGCGTAAAAGCAAAGGCCATGTTCCAAGGCACACAGAATCCGTCCACTTTCTAGAGTACAGTTCGGCAGGCGTCCTCATATAATTTGCGCACTGTGTCCGGGTTCGGGAGAAAAAGGCAGTGAATCGCTATGAAAAGCTTGCGGAAGACATCGAGAATCTCATCCGCAAAGGCGTCTACCGGCCAGGCGATCGGATTCTTTCGGTGCGCCAGGCAAGCCAGCAACATCGCATCAGCATTACAACCGTAATACGCGCGTATCTGCTGCTGGAGAGTCGGGGCATGCTGGAAAGCCGCCCGCAGTCCGGCTATTTCGTGAGCCAGCGCGCGGCGGGTAGCCAGGACGACACCAACGAACTGCGCCCCACGCGGCCCATCGCCGTTTCCGCTTCGGTCGATGTGAGCCGGCTCGTGCTTTCCACGCTGCGCTCGATCAGCGTGGACGACGCGGTGCCGCTCGGCTCGCCGTATCCAGACCCGGTGCTCTTCCCGCTCGAAAAGCTCAATCGCTACGCTTCCGCGGCGGGGCGCAACAAGTCGTTGCGCGGCGTGGCGAACGGACTGCCCCCGGGCAATCCGAATCTGATCCGGCAGATCGCGCGGCGCCATCTGGAAAACGGCATGGCCGTCGATCCGAACGAGATCATCGTGACCGTGGGCGCGACGGAGGCGATCAATCTGTGCTTGCAGGCGGTGGCGAAGCCGGGCGACGTCATCGCGGTGGAATCGCCCACGTTCTACGCAATGCTGCACGCCATCGAGCGTTCGGGCATGAAGGCGATCGAGGTGGCGACGCATCCCGAGTACGGCATCGATGTCGACGAACTGGCCGGCATCATCGAGACGCAGAAAATTTCGGCCTGCATGGTGATGCCGAATTTCCAGAATCCGCTGGGCTTTCACATGCCCGACGAACGCAAGCGCGCGCTTGTCGAGCTGCTCAACGACGCGGACATTCCCATCATCGAAAACGGTGTCTACAACGAACTCTATTTCGGCGAGTCGCACCCGAGCACGCTGAGATCGTATGACAAGAAGGGCATGGTGCTGCATTGCAGCTCGTTTTCGAAGAGCCTCACGGCAGAAAACCGCATTGGCTGGGCCTTGCCTGGCCGCTATCGCGACGAAGTCGAAAAACTGAAATTCCTCAACACGCTGGCCACGCCCGTGATTCCCCAACTGGCGATTGCGGAGTTTCTCGAGCGCGATGGCTACGAACATCACTTGAGACGCTTGCGCAAATACTTTGCGCAGCAGGCGAACCTGATGCGCACGCTGGTCACGCGTTTTTTCCCGGCCGGCACGCGTATTTCGAGCCCCGCGGGCGGATACGTGCTGTGGGTGGAGTTGCCGCAGCAGGTCGATTCGATGAAGCTCTATCAGCTCGCGCTGGAGAACGGCATCACGATCGGGCCGGGCTATATGTTCTCCATTACGGACAGCTACCGGAACTTCATTCGCCTGAACTACAGCACCCCGTGGTCGGGCGAGATCGAGCAGGCGGTCATGACCGTGGGCAAGCTCGCCAAGGCTTGCGCCCGCTAAGTCAGCTCAGTCAGCTCAGTTCGTAGTGCGGATTGGGCTGCAACGCCGGCGGCACGGTTTCGTCGCACAGTTCGAACAGCGAGCGCTCGATGGTGCGTGTCATCGCGTCGAGCGCGAGACTGTTGGGCGAGCGGCTGAACGGCTCGGAGATCTCGCTGGCAATCGCTTCGAGTGCGAGCAAGGTATAAGACACGAACACGCAGATGAGCGGCGTGGCAAAGCCGATCGAGTCGATCAGTCCAAAGGGCAGCAGGCCGCAGTACGCATACACGGTGCGATGGAGCAGCACCCCGTAGGCGAACGGAATGGGCGTGGCGTGAATGCGCTCGCACGCGCCTGCCGAGGCGCCCAGATCGTCGAGCTGCTTGTCCATCATCCAGAGTTGCGTATCGGAAAGCACGGCGGCGCGATTGAGCACGGCGAGTCGACGGCGCGCTTCGTCGAGCAGCACGATCGGCGCAAACACGCGGTTGCGATAGATCGATGCCTGGGTCTTGCCGAGCAGCCTCGTCAAGTCGGCGCTGGGGTCCGTGCTGCGCAACTGATGCTTGAGCGTGCAGGCGAACGCGGCCAGCAGCCGGACAAACGAGAAGTGATCGAAATGGGCGGCATTGGCCGGCACGTACTGGCGAACCTGCGAAGCAAGCGTGCGTGCGGCGATCAGCACGTTGCCCCAGTGTCGCCGCGCCTCCCAGTAGCGCTCGTAGCTGGCGTTGTTGCGAAACGCGAGGAAGATCGTGAGCGCGACGCCGCACAGCGTGAAGGGTGTCGTATTCAGCGGGATCTTCTCGCCGAACAGGCGCCCGTGCGTGGCCATGGCGAGCAGGCTGACGAGTGCCATGAACGCGAGCTGCGGAATGATCGACTTGAGAACGGATCCGTGCCACACAAACAGCATGCGAAACCAGTTGAGCGCGGGGCGGACGATCATGAAGTGGGCACCAATGGAAAGTTTGATTGCCCGCAGAGATTAAGTGCGATCGAAAGGGGGCCAACAGTACACTTCTCCCGCTTCACTCAGGATACAGTTCGGCGCGCTGCGCGACACACGCCCAGCCTATGCAGGCGCGGTGCGATTCAGGTGAAAAGACGCAGGATGCGTCGCTTTGACGCACGACGGCGAGGCTGCGGGAGAGGCGCGAATCGGCCTCTCCTGTCGTCAGTGCGGGTGATGGGTAGCGCTCGCGTTTGCAAGCAGAACGGCGATGGCCGCGACCGCGCATGCCGTCATCACGCCGGTCATGCCCAGCAGGCCCAGCTTCGGAAACAGGATGGCCACGAGCGAGCTCGAAGCGGCGCCGAACAGCATCTGCACGGAGGTCAGCAGGCCGCCCGCGGCGCCGGCGAGTTCGGGCAGCGGTTCGAGCGCACCGCGCGCGGCGCTGGGTGCGGCAAGCCCGAAGCAGAACGTGCTTGCGACCAGCAGGGGCAGCACAGTGGCGACCGACACCCAGCCCAGCGATTCGAGTGCGATCAGTCCCGCGCCGGCGAGCGCGGCGAACGTGACAGCCAGCATCAGCAGTCGCGCTGAAGAGACGCCGTGCCTCGCGAGAAAGCCGTTGAGGGTTGCGCCTGCAACGATGCCGGCGCCCGTGGTCGCGAAGATGGCCGCGTAGGCGGGCGAACTCACGTGCAGGAGCTTGAGGAACACGAGCGGCGATCCGGCCACGTAGGCGAACATCCACCCGAAGCCCAGCCCGTTGAGCAGGATGTGCGCGGTGATACCGCGGTGGCGCAGGACCGTCGCATAGTCGCGGCACAGACGTCCGAGGGAGAACCCCGTGCGCGCGGTGCGCGACGATTCCTGCAGTTGCGTCCAGGTGGCGAGCGCGCAAAGCAGTCCGCATGCGGCCATCACGCCGTAAATGCCGCGCCAGTGGATGGCGGCGAGCAGCGCGACGCCGATCGAAGGCGCCAGAACCGGCGCGACGTTGGCCACCACGGTAATCGAGGCGATGCGCCGTTGCATGGGCGCGCCCTTGAACAGGTCGCGCACGATCGCGAGCGCCATCGTCATGCCGGCGCCCGCGCCGAAGCCCTGAGCGAAACGGGCGAACAGCAGCACGTCGATGGTGGGCGCGAGGGCCGCAAGCAGGCCGCCTGCGGTGAACACCGAGAGGCCGAGCAGCAGCATGGGCTTGCGGCCATAGGCGTCGGAGAGCGGCCCGTAGCCGAGCGGCCCGATCACGAAGCCTGCCATGAAGAGACTGAGCGTGAAGCCCGCCTGGCTGCTCGTGGCGTGGAGTGTGTCCCCGATATCGACGAGGGCGGGCAGCGCCATGTCGATCGAGATCGGCGGAAGGGCCGCAAGGGCGCCGAGGAAGACCGCAAAGACGATCGAGTCGGGTTTGAGAAGAGACTGGTTCATGGCGTCCGGCCCTTGAGGCGTTGCATGAGGTTCGAGGCTGACGCTCATGATAAGGGGGCGGCGAACCGCTATTCAGTCATCCACTTTCGAATACCGGACAAATTCGGGGCCCTCGTTACGTCCCGTCGATCCGGTCGTCGCGCGGCAGGGTCAGTTCGGCATCGAGGCCGACGATCCTGCCTGCCTCCAGCCGGTTGTTCAGCACGAGCGTGCCGCCGTGTGCCGCCGCGACGCTGCGTGCAATCGTGAGCCCGAGGCCGGTGCCGTCCGGCCCATCGCCGCTTTGAGCGGCGATGCGGAACCACGGCTCGAAAACGCGCTCGCGCAGCGCCGCATCGGCAATGCCAGGGCCGTTGTCGCCGATCACCACGCGCACGCGCCGGCCGTCGTCGGCGACACTCACGTGCGCCTCGCTGCCGTAGCGGATCGCGTTGTCCAAGAGGTTTTGCAGGCAGCGTTTCAGATTGCGGGGAAAGCCCGAGAGCGGCGCCGTGGCGTGTCCGTCGATCTGCACCCGATGGCCGGCTTCGCGGGCGTCGTCGGCGAGGCTGTGCAGCATCGAGTCCAGGTCGAATCGTTGCTGGGGCTCGGTGATTTCGATGCCCTGTACTGCATCGAGCGTTGCGCGCACCATCGCCTCCATTTCCTCCAGGTCGCCGCGCAGGCGGTCGCGTGCGGCCGTATCGGTCAGCATCTCCACCCGCAAGCGCAGACGTGTGAGCGGCGAGCGCAGATCGTGCGACACCGCGCTCAGAAAGCGCGTGCGCGCCGTGATGCTTTCGATCAGCTGGTGCTGCATGGCGTTGAACGAGCGGGCCGCGCGGCGCACTTCGCGCGGCCCGCTTTCGGGCAGCGGCGCGCGGTAGATGTTGTGTCCGAGCGATTGCGCCGCGGCCGCGAACTGGCGCAGCGGCTCGAGCGCGAAGCGCACGGCCACGAAGGCGAGCGCGCAGACGGCGAGAAAGCGCAGCAGATAGATCCGCAGCAGGTAGTCGAGCACGAGCGCGCTGCGCTCCATGTGCATGCCGGCCTGGCCTTCGTTCGAGCGCACGTCGAGCCAGCCCGCGCCGGGCACGTCGAGCTGCACGTGGAAGTCGCCCGTGGCCGTGCGCGAATCGAACAGGCTGAGCACGCCGGTACGGTGCCCCGTGTCGTCGCGCAGTTGGGCGTCGATCAGGCGCACGTCGATGGGCTCGCCGAGGCGCTTGTCGATCACGCCCGCGATCAGGTCGCCGGTCGCGCGTTGCGCCAGAGAATCGGTGGCGGGCTCGGACAAGGGCGGCCCGTCCACCCAATGCAGGCGATAGCGCGCGTCGCCGAGCGAGGCGATGACGGCGTTGCGCGCGGCGGCATCGGGCGCGTGCTGCAGGAGGCGCACCGTGTCGGCAAGGCGGCTCGCGAAGAGCCGCGCCGGAATTTCCAGCGTGCGGTTGTAGTGCGTTTCGAACCAGATCGTGCTGGTGAGCAACTGGCCGGCGAACATGCCGGCCGCGAGAATTAGCACGAGCCGCCCGAACAGCGTGTCGGGCCAAAGGCGCTGACCGAAGTGCGACCAACCGGGCGACCTCCAGCGCCGCGTCACGCTTCGTACCCGACTTCGGCCACCAGCATGTAGCCTTCGTTGCGTACGGTGCGGATGAGGTTGGGGTCGCGCGCCGAGTCGCGCAGCTGCTGCCGCAGGCGGCTCACGCACACGTCGATCGAGCGGTCGAGCGGCGTCATGTTCTTGTTGAACACCTGATCGAGCAGAAACTCGCGCGCGAGCGGCCGGTTCGGATGGTCGAGCAGCGTGCGCAGCGTTCGGTAGTCCGAACCACCGAGCGAGACCACCACGCCGTCCGGCGAAAGCATCTGCTTCATGCGCGTGTCGAGCCGCCACCCGGCGAAGGTGATGAAAGCGCTGGCGTCGCCGCGTCGCATGCCCGGCACGGTGCGCGTGCGACGCAGGACCACCTTGATCTTGGCGACCAGTTCGCGCGGGTCGAACGGCTTGGGCAGGTAGTCGTCGGCGCCCATTTCGAGGCCGAGAATCCGGTCGAGCAGCCCGCCGCGCGCCGAGAGGATGATGACCGGCACGTCGCTGGCGCGGCGCAGCTCGCGCGTGAGATCGAGGCCGTCCTCGCCGTCGAGCATCAGGTCGAGCACGATCAGATCGATCTGCGCGGTGCCGAGAATGCGTTTCGTCTGCGCGCCATTGCTCGCGACGCTGGTCTCGTAGCCCATTTCGCGCAGATAGTCGCGCAGCAGTTGCCGGATGTTGGGGTCGTCGTCCACGACCAGAATGTGATCCATCGCCTTCTCTTGTTACTGCCGTTACCGTCGGCGCCGGGCGCCAATACATTCCATTACAAAAAGCCCGGCTTCCAACACATCGCCATTACAAAGCGTCGTTAGAGTGGCGCTCTGCAAATAGCAATCGTTCGCATTATCTGAATATATCATGGCAATTTCTGGATTGTTCCGGGACGCACGGGGTGCGGCGGCCACGGCCGCCTGTGTTCTCGCCGGCGCCATTGCGTTGACGGGAGCGCCCGCCCGCGCGGCCTCCGCCCCTTCCGCCGCCGTTGCACCGCAGGCCGCGCAGCGTTCGCAGGTGCCGCTTACCGTGACTGACCTGGCCGGGCGTACCGTCAAGATTCCGGCCGAGCCGCATCGCATTCTGCTGGGCGAAGGGCGCCTGCTCACGGCGGTGGCGCTGCTCGAAGGGCAGCAGCCGCTCGCGCGCATCGTGGGCTGGCAGGGTGATCTGCCGGCCATGGACCCGCAGACTTACGGCGCCTATGCCCAGAAATTCCCGCAAATTCGCCAGATTCCGCAGATCGGCAAGTCCACGGAAGACAGCGTGAGCGACGAGAAGGCGCTGGCCCTCAAGCCCGATGTGGCGATTTTCAGCATCGCCGGACACGGCCCGAGCCCGTATAACGCGGTGGTCAAGCAACTGGAGGCCACCGGCACGACGGTGGTGTTCGTCGATTTCCGCGTGCACCCCATGCAGAACACGCTGCCCAGCATGCGGATTCTCGGCGAAGTCCTGCATCGCGAGAAAGAGGCCGATGCCTATATTCAGTTCTACCAGGCGCATCTTGCTCGCGTGGAGCAGGTGGTGGCCACCGTTCCCGAGGCGCAGCACCCGAAGGTGTTCGTCGATCTGCTGGCCGGCGTGTGGGATGCCGGCTGCTGCCATACGGCGGGCAAGGGCAGCTTCGGCGACTTCGTCGAGGCCGCGGGCGGGCGCAACATCGCGGCGGGTCTTCTGCCGGGCGCCTTGGGCGACATCAGCATGGAGCAGGTGATCGCGGCGCAGCCGGATGTGTATATCGCCACGGGCAGCCGCACGAAGCCGGGTCTTGCTTCGTTGCGCGTGGGGCCGCTCACGAGCGCGCACGACGCTGCGGCAAGCCTCGCGCAACTGATCGCGCGCCCGGGGTTCAATACCATCAAGGCCATTCACGACGGTCGCGTGCACGGCATTTCGCACGACTACTACGATTCGCCGTACAACATCATCGCGATCGAGGCGTTCGCGAAGTGGTTCTATCCGCAGAAGTTCCAGTCGCTCGACGTGGAGGCCACCGAGGACGAACTGTTCCGGCGCTTCCTCGCGATCCCCAACACCGGCACCGAATGGGTGGATGCACCGCTGCCGGCCGCTCAGGCCGCTCCCGCTGCACAAGCGGCACAGGCTGCGCGATGAGCGACATGCCTCTCGTAGCCCAGGCGCCGCAGGACGCGCGCGCTTCGAGCGCGGATCAGGCGGCGAAAGACCAGGTGCGCGCTTATGCGCGCCTCACGCGCCGGCGTGTGCTGTGCCTGCTCGGCGTGGTGATGCTGATTCTCGCCTCGCTCACGTTCGACCTGAGCTCCGGGCCGTCGGGTCTGCCGGTCGCCACGCTGCTGCATACGCTCTTCGAGCGCGCTTCGGCCGATCCGGCCAACAGCGTGATCGTGTGGCAGATCCGCTTGCCCTATGCGGTGATGGCGCTCGTGGTGGGCGCGTCGCTCGGGCTCTCGGGCGCGGAGATGCAGACCATCCTCAACAATCCGCTGGCGAGCCCCTATACGCTGGGCGTTTCCGCGGCGGCGGCGTTCGGCGCGTCGCTTGCGATCGTGCTGGATGTGACGATTCCCGGCGTTGGCCAGACCTGGATCATTTCGGCGAATGCGTTTCTGTTCGCGTTTCTCTCCGCGATCTTGCTGGACGCGGTGGCGCGCTGGCGCGGCATGAGCACGGCCGGCGTGGTGCTCATGGGCATCGCGCTCGTGTTCTCGTTTCATGCGCTCGTCGAGCTCATGCAGTTCGTGGCCTCCGCCGATGCGCTGCAGGGGCTCGTGTTCTGGACGCTCGGCTCGCTCGCTCGCGCCGACTGGCCGAAGGTGGGCGTGCTCACGGTGGCGCTGGCCGTGGCCGTGCCGTTCTCGATGCGCAACGCGTGGACGCTGACTGCCTTGCGTCTCGGCGAAGAACGCGCGGCGAGCTTCGGCATCGACGTGCGGCGCCTGCGCCTCGGCACGCTGTTGCGCGTGTCGGTTCTCTCGGCGCTGGCCGTGTCGTTTGTCGGCACGATCGGCTTCGTCGGCCTGATTGCGCCGCATATCGCGCGCACGCTGTTCGGCGAGGATCACCGTTTCTATCTGCCCGGCAGCCTGTTGCTCGGCGCGCTGATGCTTTCGCTTGCCTCCATCGCTTCGAAGCTGCTCGTGCCCGGCGTGCTGATTCCCGTGGGCATCGTCACGGCGCTCGTGGGCATTCCGCTTTTTCTGGGTATCGTCGTGCGCTCGCAGGGGGCGTCGCAATGAGCGGCCTCGTCATACAGGGGCTTTCCGTGCGGTATGGCCGGCGCGAGGTGCTGCGGAACCTGAGCGCGGGACCGTTGCCGCGCGGCGAGATCACGGCGCTGCTCGGGCCGAACGGCAGCGGCAAGTCCACGCTGCTGCGCGCGCTCGCGGGCCTGACCGCGCCGACTTCGGGTGGCCTCGCGCTCGACGGCGCGCCGCTCGCGCTTTCTGCCGCCAGTGCGCGCTCGCATAGCGTGGTCTATCTGCCGCAGACGCTGCCTGCCGGCGTGCGCCTTCAGGTGCTCGAATCGGTGCTGGTGGCGGGCCGCGCGGCGCGCGATCCGGCGTTGCGGCGCGGCGGGTTGTCCAGCGCGTCGTCCAGCGATCTGGCCGCTGCCTATGCGGTGCTGGAGCGCCTCGGTATCGAAGCGCTGGCCAGCCGCTCGCTCGACGAACTCTCCGGAGGCCAGCGGCAGCTCGTGGGCATTGCACAGGCGCTCGTGCGCGACCCGCAGGTGCTGCTGCTCGACGAACCGCTTTCCGCGCTCGACCTGAACCATCAGTTTCACGTCATGCAGGTGCTGCGCGAGGTTACGCGCGAGCGGCGCATGGTGACGGTGGTCGTGCTGCACGACATCAACGCCGCCATGCGCGCGTGCGACCGCGCCATGCTGCTGCACGAAGGGCGCATCGTCCGCTTCGGTGCGCCCGGCGAGGTCGTGACCGCAGCAAGTCTCGCCGAAGTTTTCGGTGTCTGCGCACGCATCGAACGATGCTCGCGCGGGCATCTGCAGGTTCTGATCGACGCACTTGCCGATTAGCAGGGCACAGCCAGCCGCCTGTCGTTGTCGTCACCCCGGCCCAGCCAACCCGTCCAGAACACCGCTCTGAAATAGCGACACCCGGCCGGCGCCCGCCTTGTGCGAGCGCCGCGCCGGTGCGCGCGCGGGCGGCTCGCGCGTCACGGCGCACCACGACAATTCGAAGGGAACCATGAAGAAGACTCTCCTCGCCGCGAGCTGCGCGGCCGTCTATGCATGCGGGGTTCATGCACAGGGCAGCGTCACGCTCTACGGCGTGATCGACGCCGGGCTCGTCTGGAACGACAATGCCGCTGGTCACCATGTCTGGCAGGCGGGCAGCGGCGACGTCACGGGCAGCCACTGGGGCATGAGCGGCCGCGAGGACCTGGGCGGCGGCAACGCGGCGGTGTTCCAGCTCGAAAACGGCTTCAGCGTGATGAACGGCTCGGCGCGCCAGGGCGGGCGCCTGTTCGGCTATCAGGCGTATGCGGGGCTCGCGAACGAGCACTACGGCAAGCTGACGCTCGGGCGCCAGTACGATTCGGTGGTCGATTACGTGGCGCCGCTCAGCTTTACCGGCGTCCATCCGGGCGGCAACAACTTCTCGGCGCACCCGTACGACAACGACAATCTTAACAACACGTTTCGTGTCAACAACTCGGTCAAGTACACGAGCGTGGACTTTTCGGGCGTGAAATTCGGCGCGCTCTATGGCTTCTCGAACGAAGCGGGTGGCTTCGACGACAATCGCGTGTACAGCCTGGGCGGTTCGTACACCAACGGGCCGCTCGTGCTCGGCGTGGGTTATCTGCAGGCGAACAACGGCGGCAGCAGCAATACGAACGGCGCGATTACGCTCAACGACCGCAGCTTCGAGGCCGCGCAGCAGCGCATCTACGGCGCCGGCGTGAACTATCTCGTGGGCAACGCGCGCTTCGGCTTCGTCTGGACCCGCACGCAACTGGCCGGCCTCACGATGATCAACAGTGCTAACAGTCTCGGGCTGGTCCAGAACGGGCAGGGCGCGAGCTTCAGCAACTACGAACTGAACGCGAGCTATACGCTCACGCCGGCGTTTCACGTGACTGGCGAATACACGTTCACGCAAGGGACGCTCTCCAGTGCGAGCGGCGAGCATCGCCCGCGCTGGCACGAGGTGTCCGTAATGGCCGACTATTTCCTTTCTACGCGGACGGACCTTTACGCGCAGGTCAGCTACCAGCACATCAGCGCCGACGGGTCCGGCCTCGGCGCGGACATCACGGCGCAGACGCCTTCGTCCACGGATCAGCAGATGGTGGCCGGGATCGGCATGCGGCACCGGTTCTAGGCTTTGATGCGTTTAGATCATGAATTTATCTAAATAATTCACCATTAACATCACGCGGGGCCTGTACGATTCGGGTTATCCCTTAATCCATCGATGCAGACCGCCGTGAACGCCAGCCCCACTTCCCCCACGATCAGCAAACCCCTCACGTTCGCGCTCGTCACCGTGCTGACCGGCGTCGGCGCGGGGCTGGGCGGCATGGCGCTGGCGCTGCTGCTGCACGCGATCCAGCACCTCGCCTACGGCTACGACATCGGGCAATGGGTCGGGCACGAGAGCTTTCTGGAGGGTGTGAGCGCGGCTTCGCCCGAGCGGCGGCTGCTCGTGCTGCTGTTCTGCGGCCTGGTGGCAGGCCTCGGCTGGGCCGCCCTCTATCGCTTCGGGCGTCCGCTCGTGAGCATCCGCAAGGCCGTGGGCGCGAAAGACCCGCGCATGCCGGTGATCAGCACGCTCGTGCATGCGCTGCTGCAGATCGTGACCGTTGCGCTGGGCTCGCCGCTCGGCCGCGAAGTGGCGCCGCGCGAGATCGGCTCGCTGCTGGCGGGGCATCTCGCGAACCGCGCGGGCCTCACGCCGGACGACTGCCGTTTGCTGGTCGCCTGCGGCGCCGGGGCAGGTCTTGCCGCCGTCTATAACGTGCCGCTGGGCGGCGCGGTGTTCGTGCTCGAGGTGCTGCTCGGCACGTTCGCGCCGCGGGCGCTGATCGCGGCTCTCGTCACCTCGACGGTTGCCGCCGTGGTGGCGTGGAGCGGACTCGGCAACGATCAGCAGTACCTGGTGCCCACGTTCGTGCTGGACGGCCCGCTGCTGGTCTGGGCCGCCGTTTGCGGCCCGCTCTTCGGCCTTGCGGCCTGGGGTTTCGTGAAGCTCACTTCGAGCGCGCGTGCCCATGCGCCGCGCGGTGGACGTCTCGTGCTGCTTTCAGTGCTGAACTTCGCGGCAATCGGCGTTCTGCTCGCGTGGTTTCCGCAACTCGCAGGCAACGGCAAGGGTGCGGCTTCGCTCTCGTTCGACGGCAGTCTTGGCATGGGGCTCGCTGCGGCGCTGCTCGTGCTGAAAGTGGCGATCGAAGCGTCGAGTCTGCGAGCCGGCGCCGAGGGCGGCCTGCTCACGCCGGGCCTCACCAACGGTGCGCTCTTTGCCGTCGTGCTGGGCGGCGTGTGGAATCACTTTCTGCCGGGCGTCGTGCCTGGCGCGTGCGCGCTGATCGGCGCGGGCGCGTTCCTCGCGGCTTCGATGCAGATGCCGGTCACGGCCGTGGTGTTGATCGTGGAGTTCACACACGCCAATCACGACCTGATGTTTCCGCTGCTGCTCGCCGTTGCCGGCTCGCTGCTCACGTATCGCGCTGTGCCTGAGATAGCGGCGTCGATCGGGACGTTCGCACGCGGGAAGTCATCGCTGACGATCCAGCAGCAGGCCGAGCGCACGAGTGTTTGATAGGAGGCGCGGGCGGCTTGCCATGGGCTGCCGTCCCGCGGAGAAGCGCTTTACAGCAGATGTCCCAGAATCACGGTGAACCCGCCGCAGACAATGGAGAATCCGATTGCTTTGCGAAAAAGCAAACCTGCGTATGAGTAGTCCCTACGCGGGCCATGGGTTCTGCGTGACATCAATTACTCCACGGGGATGCTGGGTTGCGAAACGAGCGGATTCGCAAACAGGATAGGGCATCGCATCCACGCGGGACTTCTTCATTTCATGAAAAAAAGTACAAGAGGGCGAGACAGCGCTTCTCTGTATGAGTCGCGCGTGTCCGCCCGTCGGACCGGATTGCGAACCCCGCGCATGGCGAGATTCGCGAAAAGCCGGCGAATGTGATCAGCTTGCCTTGCTTGCGAGGTTCTGCCGTTTGCCGGGGTTCGGCGCAATCGGTGAACTCGGTGAACTCGGCGAACTCGGCGAACTCGCCTGTTCGTTGTTCACGAGTTGTGCGACGGCCTCGGCCGTTGCTGCCGAAAGCGTCCATCCCAGGTGCCCGTGCCCCGTGTTGTAGAAGATGTTGCGTTGCCGGCCGGCGCCCACCTTGGGCAGCATGCCCGGCAGCATGGGCCGCAATCCGGCCCAGGGAACCACGCGCGCGGTGGACATGCCCGGGAAATGCCTGCGGGTCCAGTTGACGAGCGGCTCGATGCGGTCCGCGCGGATGTCGCGATTCATGCCGTTGAGCTCCGCCGTGCCCGCTACGCGGAAGCGCTCGGCGCCCAGCCGGCTCGTGACGATCTTTGCGCTGTCGTCGAGCAGGCTGACCCATGGCGCCGCGCTTCGGCTGGCTTCGTCGTCGAGGCAGACCGTGATCGAGTAGCCCTTCACGGGATAGACGTTGACGTGGTCGCCCACGTACGCTGCCAATGCGCGGCTGCCCACGCCTGCGCAGATCACGACGCGGTCGAAGTGTTCCGTGTCCTGTTGCCCCTCGCGTTGCGTGCCGACAGCAAGCGTTCCGTCTGCGGACTCGACGATGGCCTGCACGGTCGTGTCGTAGCGAAACTCCACACCAAGACGAGCGCATGCTTGCGCGAGGCCGCGCGTGAACTTGTGGATATCGCCGGTGGAATCCGATTCGGTGAAAAAGCCGCCGTAAAACGGGCCATGCAGCGCCGGTTCGAGCGCACGTATTTCGTCGGGCGTGACCGGCCGCCGTTCGAGGCCGCCCTCGCGCAGCAGCGCGTTTACTTTTGTGGCGGTTTCGAATTCGCGGCGCGTTGCATAGAAGTGCAGAATACCGCGCTTTTCGTGGTCGAAATCGATGCCTTCGCGTTCCGCAATCGAAAAGAGGTGCTCGCGAGCGGCAAGGGCGAGGCGTACGGTTTCGATCGTGTTGTCGCGGTAGTGCGGAATCTGCCGCAGGAACTCGCCGATCCAGCTGTATTTGTGCCAGCCCGGCTTGGGATTCATCAGGAGCGGTGCGTCGCGCCTGAACATCCAGCGCAGCCCTTTGAGCACCGTGGCGCGGCTGTTCCAGACCTCGGCGTTGCTGGCGGAGAGCTGGCCGCCGTTGGCGAACGAGGTTTCCATGGCCGCGTAGCGGTGGCGTTCGAGCACGGTGACGCGGCAACCGCGGCGGGCGAGGGCGTAAGCGGTCGTGACGCCGGTAATGCCGGCGCCAATGATGGCGATTCGTGACATGACATGTCCAGTGGTGTTGAGCATTGCCGGCCGATCTCAACCGGCGCCAATGCCCCATCTGTCCATGTACCTGAGAGTTTCGCGTGCCGACCGGCTGTGGTGGCAGGCTCCCCTTCGGTGGGCGCGTGCAGCGCCGCTCTCCAGATGTTCCCGCTGCACGGTCCTTTTGCCTGAGAGTTTCCGGGGCGGTTGCTCCGTCGGCGTCGTCGCGATGGACGATCTCTCCCGTGCTGCGTCGTAGAACAGCGCAAGACTACCTGTTCAAATCGGCGAGGGCAAGGGGTTTTATTTGAAGGGTAGGGGCTGGCTTCTTTGGCATTTTCTTGTTGTGGTGTCGGCGCAATAGTACGAACGTGTTGGGAGCATCACCGGACGTCGCGAAACCGCCCAGGCACAGTGACGCAAGCAGACTACTCGCTGAGAACGCGCTGTATGAAGCGTGGTCCGTCTGAAGGCAATTTAATGGTAGTCCTCTGTATCGTCTACCTTGGTAATTTCCCATGTGCCATCAATCCGGCGCATGAATACGAGGACGCTCGTTTTGGCATTCGAACCAAACGTGACCGGCACGACCGCAACGTCGCCGAGCATGATTGCCCCATGGGTTGCGATATGCTGGGACCAATCGCGCCCGTCATAGTCCTGTACCTTGAGGAAGTAATCGACACCACCGGGTGGACCCGAGCGTGCGTAATCGTCGCGAAGTCGGCTGACTGTCTTTGCACTTACGAATTGCTCGATAGCCGGCAGATTGAGCGGATATGACTTGTCCGTGTCGTTCGCGATAAACCACGAATAGAAGGCATTTGCGCGCGCTTCGGGTGCATTCGCCGCACCGGTCGCGAGCGCACTGCGCAAAGGCATCGTGAACGATAGCGCAGCGAGTACAAGATAGAGAAAGCGTCTCATGTTGCGCCTCAGTTGTGACGGTAAATCTTGTAGGACGGGCGCGCCTGTCGGTATGCCGGGCCTGGGTAGAGCCCATGCTGTTGCCGGAAATCCGAGACCCAACGCTGGCCATCGTAGATTGCGGCATGTCCGTCAGGGTGCCCCGGCGCGGGTTGAATCACAACCACGTCCCCCGCCTGCGGCGTGGCGTTCGGCACTTCACCGAAGCCCGCATCGGTTAGCGCATGTCCCATGTCCTTTGCGCGGGCAGTGTGGGCAATCGGTTGTCCGCCGTTGTCGATTGCGCGACGAACATACTCCGCACATCGGCCGATACTCGTGAGTCTTGCATGGATACGTGCGTAGGTGGAGGCTACTGAAGCGTTATAAGGCATTATAAATTATCCTGATTGCCTAGTATGAGTTCGGCATGCTTTGTTTGTCGTGAAATATTTATTGCGATTCCTGCAATCTGGCGGATCAATACAACAAAAGGAATCCGTGACGATTCTATGCGCACGGGAAGTCTCAAAATACTGCTAACTGCGGGAAATCAGTCGAATTGGGCCGTTGCCCAAACCGAGCCACCAGGTTCTTTCCGTGATTGTGCAGTAAGTACGTCGGAGAGCGGCTCTGGTAGATGATTTTTGATCACTGGTGTAGTTGACGGATGAATGTCTGCGAAATCGTCACGCTTTGCAAAATGCCAGCGCGATAGTCCAGGTAAATTGAAGTATCCCAATCACTGAGCGAGGCTTGGGCGGCCCGGGATGCGGCCACGTTGACAAAGAAAGGAGCGACGAAAAATCTGAAAATCTACGTTTCAACAGCATAGTGATCTTTGGGGAAATACTCTGAAAGAGATCATGGCCTGCTTCAAGAGAGGCAGTTCTCACCGGGAAATTGCAGAGACGCTATGCAAAATAAAAAATTCGAAGAGGAGGTAGGAAATCATCTTGATTAAAATTTTTGTGCCACATATAGATTTTATTTTAACCCTGCTTTGTGGGGTTATACGGCTGCCTCGATTTTTTTGATGAGCTAAAATGTCTTTTAAACGAATAGTCGTTTCGTGGTTGATGCGTTCCTTTTGTGTGTCAAACGGTCGTCAAGGCGGCGACTGACAAAGGAATGGTCACGCCGTAGACTGCAGCAACCTGGGCAGATCGACACGACAACACGAAACACGATCACGATAAATCGTAATCCTCACCAATAGCGCTCTTGAGCGTATCGGAAGGCCGCACGCCAAAGAGCTTGCGATAATCCAGCGCGAACTGGCTCAGGTGCCAGAAACCCCAATCCGCGGCCACGTCCTGAACAGACTTTTCGTCATGCTGCGCGCGCCGCAGATCGCGCCGGGCACCATTCAGCCGAATCGCCCGCAGATAGTGGTTCGGCGCGATGCCGCACACATCCTGAAAGCAATACTGCAGCGTGCGCCGGCTGACGTGCAAAACCTCGCACAGTTCGGGCACACCCACGGGCCGGTCACGATTGGCCAGCACATACTCGCGCGCTGCGGAAACAATCCACTGGCGCCGCGGACCGGAAGGAATCGTCGTAGGCGTCTTGTCGCTATGCAGTGCGCCACTGTCGAACAACAGCGTGAACAACGAAGATTGCAGATTGCTGCGCACGGAAGGCGAAAGACTGCCTTGTCCTTGCGCGCTTTCTTCGAGCACCGCATGTAGCGCGGTGCACAACTGCTCGCGCCGCTCGTCGCCGATCACGACGACTTCGGCGTAGGGCAGTGCATCGGACAACGCGGTATGCGCCACGTTTTCGGCGTAGCGGCGCAGCGCGTCATGAGTGGCGACGATGCCGTAGATTTCGTAGTCGGGCGGCGTCATGAGTTCGAACTGGACCCCGCTCGGACGCCACGCGAGCGCGTCCTTGCCGATCACGCTGGACTGGATGCGTCCCGCGCGGTCCCGGTCCAGCGGAATGCCGAACCAGCAGGTGTTTTCGGGCACTTCGCAGGTTTGCCGCAACGACTGGCTCGTGCTCTCGCGAAACACCCGCATGTCGTCGAGCCGGATCTCCGCGAGCTCGCCGACAAAACGTCCAGCGGTGAGCTGGTCGTAGATCTGGCGCCAGCCCATCAGCGTGCTCGCCTGTTCGTCGGCGTCGTGCGAGACGACGCTGCGCAACCACGGACAGGTTTGCGCAGCAGGGTTGACGGCCGGATCGTTCGGCGAGGCTGCGGTCATCTCCATGAATCGAGTATAGCGCTTCAAAAAGGGAGGGGAGTCGGGCGTTTCGCGGCGCGGGGCGGCCTAGTCTTCGATCAGCGCATCCACGGGGGCCGTTTCGCGTTGATTCCGCGTGAGCAGGAAGTAGCCGTAGCCGATGGCGAGAAACGCCGCGAACAGCACCGCCACGAGGAAATTGAAGTACACCATGGTCACGAGCGAGATCACCGCGGCCGCGAGCGCGAATGCGGGGAACCAGGGGAATAGCGGCGCGCGGAACGGGCGCTCGAGCTTCGGCTGCGTGCGGCGCAGCTTGAAGAGCGCGAGCATGCTGATGATGTACATGAGGATCGCGCCGAACACCGACATCGTGACGATGTTGGCCGTGAGCGTCTGCCCGCCGAACTGGATCAGCTCGTCGCTGTAGATCGCGGCGATGCCCACCACGCCGCCCGCGAGAATCGCGCGGTGCGGGGTCTTGAAGCGCGGGTGGACCTTGGCGAGCCATTGCGGCAGATAGCCGGCGCGCGCGAGCGCGAAGATCTGCCGTGAGTAGCCGAGAATGATGCCGTGAAACGATGCGATCAGACCGAACAGGCCGAGCCACACGAGCATGTGCATCCAGCCGCTGTTCGCGCCGACGATATATTTCATCGCTTGCGGCAAGGGGTCGTTGATGTTGGAGAGCTTGGTCCAGTCACCGGCCGCGCCCGCGAACGTCATCACGCCGATGGCGAGCACGACGAGCGTGAGAATGCCGGCCACGTAGGCGATCGGAATGGAACGCTTCGGATTCTTGACTTCTTCCGCGGCCATCGCCACGCCTTCGATGGCGAGGAAGAACCAGATCGCGAACGGAATGGCGCCGACGATGCCCGGCAGGGTGCCGAGCGAAAAGTGATCCGCGCCGGCCCAGCCGCCCCTGGCGAAGTTCTCCCAGCGAAAGCCGGGCGACACCACGCCCATGAACACCAGCAGTTCGAAGATGGCCAGCAGCGTGACGAAGAGCTCGAACGCCGCCGCGATCTGCACGCCCAGGATGTTCAGCACCATGAACACGAGATACGCGGCCATGGCCGCGTGTTTCGGTTCGAGCCCGGGGAATTGCACATGGAGATAGGCACCGATGGCGAGCGCGATGGCCGGCGGCGCGAACACGAACTCCACCAGCGTGGCCGCGCCGGCCAGATAGCCGCCGGTCGGTCCGAACGCCTGGCGTGCATAGGCAAACGGGCCGCCCGCGTGCGGGATCGAGGTGGTCAGTTCGGTGAAGCTGAAAATGAACGTCGTGTACATCGCGGCAATGAAGATCGACGTCACGACGAAGCCGAGCGTGCCGGCGCTCGCCCAGCCGTAGCTCCAGCCAAAGTACTCGCCGGAAATCACGAGCCCGACTGCAATACCCCACAACTGCCACGTCCCCAGCGATTGCCGGAGTTCGTGGTGTGTAACCGTGCCGATATGCTGACTTTGGGAAGCTTCGCTCATTGACCGTCTCCTTGACGCTCCGATTCGATTCGGGCCATAGCCGGGATGCATGCTGGATGGATTCGACCGCTGCATGGCCGATGGGCCGCAGCGAGACATTTCAGTTCTGTAAGGCAGGGTAGATGTTTCGCGCGCTTCGCAACGGCCCGGTGGAGGACCGTGAACTTATGCTAGGAACGCAAAATTCACAGGTGTTATCAAGATTCGGCAAACTTGGTCCGGAATCGTCGAGATGTCATCGGACTATGGTTAGCCATAAAGCGTGGGATTCGAGCGGTGCGGATTTATCGGCGAACGCTTAATAGTGCGCAATGTAGTGCGCCATGTAAGGGCGGAATGAAATTTGCCGATTTTAGATAACGCTTCATATTCTGGCTTTCTACACTGGATCCATAGCCTGCTGAAGCGGAGGCGATCAGGGTTGACCCTGGGGCATGCCAGCTATGTATCGAAGACATTTCCGGAACGAATTACCGTCCACAAGCATTTCGTAATGCATGATCCGGAAACTAAAAAGGATAACTGAGCATTATCGAAAGACGGCCAGAATTTCACGGCTAGCTAACCAGAGGGAAGACGCATGGCGGAGGCATCGGATATGAAAGTACACGAGAAGCCGGAACGGGCGATCAAGACCGTGGAAGACGCAATTCGGCTGGTAGAGGCGAGCCGGCTGACGCATATCAAGGTCGGTTTGTCCGATGTCGATGGCATTCTGCGCGGGAAGTATTTGCGCAAGGATAAATTCCTCAACGTACTGCGCACGGGTTTTGGTTTTTGCAATGTCGTACTGGGCTGGGACGTCGACGACCAGATGTACGACAACACCAGTTACACGGGATGGCACACCGCCTATCCCGATGCGACGGTGCGCATCATTCCGGAGAGCTGCCGGCGCTTGCCGCTCGAACAGGGCAATGGCGAAGACATGCTGTTTTTCCTCGCCGAATTCGTGGGCGATGCCGAAGCGGTTTGCCCGCGAGGCGTGCTGCGCCGCGTATTGAAGCGCGCCGGGGAGATGGGATTCGAAGCGCTGGCTGCGCTCGAATACGAGTTCTTCATGTTCGACGAAACGCCGCACTCCGTGCGCGAGAAGAACTACCGCAATCTGAAGACCTGGACGCCGGGCAACTTCGGCTATTCGGTCTTGCGCAGCACCGTGGAGGGAGACTTCTATCGGCAACTGCTCGAACTGAGCGAGCAGATGGACATGCCGATCGAGGGGCTGCATACCGAAACCGGCCCGGGTGTGCTGGAGGCGGCGCTGGCTGTCGATCGCGCGATCGACATGGCGGACAAGGCCATGCTGTTCAAGGCGTTCACGAAGGCGCTCGCGCAAAAGAACGATCTGATGGCGACGTTCATGGCCAAGTGGTCGCACGACCTGCCGGGTCAGAGCGGCCATATTCACCTTTCCTTGCGCGAGGCCGGCACCGGCAAGCCGGTGTTCTACGACGAAGCGCGTCCCTTCAACATGAGCGCGAGGCAGGCCAGCTTCATGGCGGGCGTGCAGCGCTACCTGCCCGAATTCATGTCGATGTTCGCGCAGACCGTCAACAGCTATTCGCGGCTCGTGCCGGGTTACTGGGCTCCGCTCAATGCAACATGGGGCGTGGAAAATCGCACCACGGCCTTGCGCCTGATCCCGGGTTCGGAAAAATCGCAACGCATCGAGGTGCGCATCGGTTCGGCGGATGCGAATCCGTATATCGCGCTGGCGGCGGCGCTGGGCGCCGGATTGTACGGGATCGAGCAGCGCCTCGATCCCGAGCAGATCGTGGAGGGTAACGCCTATACCCAGGAGTTCAAGCCCGAACTGCGGTTGCCCAATACGCTGTGGGACGCCGCGCAGCGGCTGCGCCAGTCCGATGCGGCAAGGAGCCTCTTTGGCGATGCCTTCGTCGAGCACTTCGCCGCCACCCGCGAGTGGGAGGAACGGCAGTTCCGCCGCCATGTGACCGATTGGGAACTGGCCCGCTACTTCGAGATTATCTGATTCCGGAGACGCTATCCGCCATGAGCAAGGAAGAACTGGTTACCGTCAGCCCGATTGACGGCAGCGCATTCGTGCGACGTCCGTATGCGAGCGAATCGCAGATCGAATCGGCATTGCAGCGCGCAGCGGCTGCGCAGAAGGCGTGGGCGGCGCGCCCGCTTGGCGAGCGGCTCGAAATCGTGGGCCGTGCCGTCGATCGTTTCGTGGACAACAAGGCCGCCATTGCCGAGGCGATCACGCGCCAGATGGGCCGGCCGCTTCGTTATACGCCGGGAGAAGTGGACGGCTTTGCCGCGCGGGCGCGTCACATGATGGCGATTGCGCAGGAGGCGTTGCAGCCTGTGCAGGTGAGTCCGCAGGCCGGCTTCACGCGCTTCATTTCGCGCGAGCCGGTGGGCGTGGTGTTCACCATCGCGCCGTGGAATTATCCGCTGCTCACGGCTGTCAACAGCATCGTGCCTGCGCTCGTGGCCGGTAACGCGGTCATACTCAAGCACTCCGATCAAACGCCGCTGTGCGCCGAACTGATATACGACGCCTTCGTTCAGGCCGGCGTGCCCGAGGGCGTGTTCCAGTATTTGCATCTGGACCACGAGCAGGTACGGCGCGTGATCCGGGCGAGCGAGATCGGCTTCGTCTGTTTCACCGGTTCGGTGGGCGGCGGGCGTGTCGTCGAGGAGAGCGCGGCCGGGCGGTTCATCGGTGTCGGTCTCGAACTGGGCGGCAACGATCCCGCCTACGTGAGAGCCGATGCCGACTTCGAGCACGCCGTCGAAACGCTTGTGGATGGCGCTTTTTTCAACTCGGGCCAGTCGTGTTGCGGCATCCAGCGCATCTACGTGGCCGAGCCGCTGTACAAGGACTTCGTCGAGCGTGCCGCGGCACTGACGAATCAATACGTGCTGGGCAACCCGCTGAATGCCGAAACGACGCTGGGGCCCGTTGTGAGGACGGCAGCCGCAGACGGTGTGCGCGCAGTCATTGCCGATGCGCTCGCCCGAGGCGCCAAAAACGTCGTTGACGAAAAGCGCTTCGAAATGGCACGCGCCGGCACGCCCTACGTGGCACCGGGTATTTTCGTGGACGTCGATCACGGCATGACGCTGATGAACGACGAGTGCTTCGGTCCCGTGGTGGGCATCATGCCGGTTTCCGGCGACGAAGCCGCCATCGAGCTGATGAATAACAGTCCTTATGGATTGACGGCCGCCGTGTTCACGCGCGACGAAGAAGCCGCGCTCTCGATTGGCCGCCGTGTCGAAACCGGGACGTTCTTCATGAACCGCTGCGACTATCTCGATCCCGCGCTGGCGTGGACCGGGGTCAAGAATACGGGCCGTGGCGCGACCTTGTCGGTGGTCGGCTACGAGCACCTCACGCGGCCCAAGTCTTTCCACCTGAAAACCACCCTCTGAACCGGATTCCCGAGGAAAACAGCGTATGTCACTTCCCACTGCGAACTGGAATTACCCGACCGCGGTCAAGGTCGGTGCGGGGCGTGTCCGTGAATTGCCGCAATGGTGCGCAAGCCTCGGCGTGCGCCGGCCTTTGCTGATTACCGATCCGGGTCTTGCCGCGCTGCCCGTGATCGCCGGTGCGCTCGATCATTGCAGATCGGCCGGCCTCGAATGCGGACTCTTCCACGACATCAAGGGCAACCCCACCGGCAGGAATGTCGAAGACGGCGTGGCGATCTTCAAGGCCGGCGGCTACGACGGCGTGATCGCTTTCGGCGGCGGCTCGGCGCTCGACGCGGCCAAGGCCGTCGCGCTCATGGTGGGACAGGACCGCCCGCTGTGGGACTTCGAAGACGTGGGCGACAACTTTCTGCGCGTGAACGTGGCCGGCATGGTGCCGGTCGTGGCTGTGCCGACCACGGCGGGAACCGGCTCGGAGGTGGGCCGTGCCTCCGTCATCACCGACGAGGAAGCTCATGTGAAGCGCATCATCTTCCACGCGAAGATGCTGCCCGCCGTCGTCATACTCGACCCCGAGGTGACCGTGGGTCTCCCGGCGAAGCTGACCGCGGCAACCGGCATGGATGCGCTCTCGCACAATCTCGAAGCCTGGTGTTCGCCGTTCTACCATCCGATGGCGGCGGGCATTGCGGCCGAGGGCATCCGCCTCATCCAGCAGTTTCTGCCGCGCGCGGTGGAGAACGGCCGCGACCTGGATGCGCGCCTGCAGATGCTGGTGGCGTCCAGCATGGGGGCGACGGCGTTTCAGCGCGGGCTGGGGGCCATGCATGCGCTCGCGCATCCGCTGGGCGCCTTGTACGACGCGCACCACGGCATGCTCAATGCGATCCTGATGCCGTACGTGCTCAAGGCCAACGAACCGGCGATTGCCGACCGGATCGAGTTGCTGGCGCGCTATCTCGCCCTGCCGCATCCGTCGTTCGCCGCGTTCCTCGACTGGGTGCTGACCCTGCGCAGTTCGCTGGGCATTCCGCACGCGCTCGCGGACATCGGCATCGACGCGAGCGAGGCGCAGAAGGTGGGCGAGATGGCCATCGTCGACGGATCCGCCGGAACGAACCCGATTCCGTTCACCGCAGCCGAATACAGCCGGATTTTCGCGAACGCGGTCGAGGGGACGCTGTAACGCATGGCGAAGATCGGAATCGCGGGTTTCCTGCACGAGACGAACACTTTCGCGGCAAGCCGCGCCGATTTTGCCGCCTTCGTCGAGGCGGATGCGTGGCCCGGATTGCTGGTGGGCGAAGCAATATTCGGCGCGGTCGCGGGCGTCAACCTCGCAATCGAAGGCTTTATTCAGGCTGCACGCGCTGCGCCCGCCGCGCATGAACTCGTGCCGCTGCTGTGGGCTTCGGCCAACCCGAGCGGCCCGGTCACACGCGATGCGTTCGAAGCGATTGCCTTCATGCTGGACCGGGCGCTGCGCGATGCCGGTCCGCTCGACGCGTTGTTCCTCGACTTGCACGGTGCGATGGTGACCGAGCATTGCGAAGACGGCGAGGGCGAGTTGCTGCGGCGGCTGCGGCAGCAACTCGGCACCGCAATGCCGATTGTCGTCGCGCTCGACTTTCATGCCAACGTCACACCCGCGATGGTCGGGCACGCGAGCGCCATGCTCGCGTATCGCAGCTATCCGCATACGGACATGGCGCAGACAGGCGGCCGTACCCTGCGTCTGATGGAACGGCTGCTGGCGGGCGAGGTGCTGCACAAGGGCTATCGCCAGTTGCCGTTTCTGATCCCGATGCCGTGGCAAAGCACGCTTGCCGAGCCGATGCGCGGCTTGATCGCGTCGGGCGAAGCGCTCGCACAGGATGGCGTGCTCGCCGCTGAGTTCGTGCCGGGCTTTCCGCTGGCCGATATCCACGATAGCGGGCCGACCGTGATCGCCTATGGTTCCGATCCAGTCGCCGTAGGCGCAGCGGTAGAGCATTTGACGCAAGCCGCTCTTGCCAGGGAGTCCGAATTTGGCGGGCATCTCCACACGCCGCTCGAAGCGGTGGCGCATGTACGCGAGCAGGGACGCCGAACGACCGGCGGCACGATCATCCTCGCAGATACGCAGGACAATCCAGGCGGCGGCGCGGGCGGCGACACGACGGACTTGCTGCACGAACTGCTGAGGCAAGGGGTGCAGCAGGTCTGTGCCGGTGTGGTGTGCGACGCCCGGTTTGCTCAGGCGGCGGTCGATGCGGGCGTGGGCGCCGTGATCGATGTCCCGCTGGGCGGCGCAAGCGGCATCGGTGCGCCGCCGCTGCCGGGCCCGTTCGAGGTGCTGGCTGTGGGGTCCGGCCGCTTCGTCGGCACCGGGCCGTTCTATCTTGGCTGCCAGATGGATCTGGGCGCCATGGCCCGGGTTCGCTGCGGCGGCCCCTCGGGCATCGAGATCGTCGTGTCGAGCCGCAAGCAGCAAGCGGCCGATCAGGCCATGTTCCGCCACGTGGGCGCGAATCCGTCCGACTATCGCGTTCTGGTTCTGAAAAGCTCGGTGCATTTTCGCGCCGACTTTGCGGGGCTGGCGGACGAGATTCGGGTCGTGGCGGCGCCCGGCATCAACATCGCGGATCTGCGCGAACTGCGCTACACAAAGCTGAGAGCCGGCGTCAAGCTGCTCTGACCTGGCGCCACACCGGCTCGAACGCCGGGAGGGGGCGCCCGTCGAGCCTCAGTACTTCGCGCGCTGCGCCATCCAGCGCCGGTACTGGCGGGCGCGGCACGCGGTGGCCATCTGCTGCTGGATCAGCGCCCGCAGCGGCGAGACGCGAGGATCAGGAGTCCTGCCTAGACTCAATTTATGCAGCTGGAACTTGACCGTGGCCATATTGGCGAGCGAGGCGAGTGTCTTGTTCTTCCACGTGATGGGGGCGAGCGCCGGCGCGCTGTCCTTGCCGTTGCGCCAGTCGCGCGGCAGATTCGGGTCGATGGCGAGCGCGGTGCCGATGCCCACCATGTCCACGCCGCTCGTGACCACCTGTTCGGCCACGGGGCGGCGCCGGATGCCGCCCGTGACCATCACCGGCATTGCCGCGACCTTGCGGATGTCGCGGGCGAACTCCAGGAAATAGGCTTCGCGGGCGAGCGTGCGGCCATCGCGCGCGTCGCCCTGCATGGCCGGCGCTTCGTAGCTGCCGCCCGAGAGCTCGACCAGATCCACACCCAGACCGTTGAGGAGCATCACCACCTGCTTCGCGTCGTCGGCGCTGAAGCCGCCGCGCTGGAAGTCGGCGGAGTTGAGCTTGACCGCGACGGCAAACCGGGCCGACACCACCGCCCGCACGGCCTTGACGATCTCCAGCAACAGGCGCGCGCGGTTCTCGAGCGAGCCGCCCCATTCGTCCGTGCGCTGGTTCGTGAGCGGCGAGAGAAACTGGCTCAGCAGATAGCCGTGGGCCGCATGAATCTCGACGCCGGTGAAGCCCGCCATTTCGCCCAGCCGGGCCGTGCGCGCAAAGCGCTGGATGACTTCCTCGATCATGGCCTGCGTCATCGCGCGCGGCGTGCCGAAATGTCGGGACATCTTGCCGAGCGACAGCGGCACCGCGGAAGGCGCCCAGGTTTCCTGCCCAAGACTGGATTGCATCTGGCGGCCGGGGTGATTGATCTGCAGCCAGAACTGCGCGCCCTGGGTCCGGCCGATGCGCGCCCAGCGCTCGAATGCGTTCAGGTGCGTGTCGTCTTCGAGCACCACGCCGCCGGGGCCGGTCATGGCGCGGCTATCCACCATCACGTTGCCGGTGATAAGCAGGCCCGCGCCGCCTTTCGCCCACGCATCGTAAAGACGCATCAACGGTTCGGAGGGGGCGTGATTGTCGTCCGCCATGTTTTCCTCCATGGCGGCTTTGGCGATGCGGTTCGGAACGATCGAACCGTTGGGCAGGGTCAGCTTGTCGAACACGTTCATGGGCATACCTCGTGGAATCGTGTTCCGACTTTAAGGTTAAAGCTAACTTGAATGTCAACGGTTTTTTGCGCAGCGCTTTCGAGGGGAGGCTCCAATGAAACAGGGCAAGCGGTTTGACCCGCTTGCCCTGTCTAGAGCGACAACCTCGAGTTACAACATCAAGTCACAAGCGGTCAGGCCAGATCGAACCGGTCGAGGTTCATCACCTTGCTCCACGCAGCGACGAAGTCACGCACGAACTTCTCCTTGCCGTCGTCGCTCCCATAGACTTCGCCGAGCGCACGCAGGACGGCATTCGATCCGAACACCAGATCGACGCGCGTGCCGGTCCACTTCACTTTGCCGGTCTTGCTGTCACGCCCTTCGAACCGGTCCGAGGCTTCCGAAGTCGCTTTCCATTCCGTGCCCATGTCCAGCAGGTTGCGGAAGAAGTCGTTGGTGAGCGTTTCGGGCCGGTCGGTGAAAACGCCGTGCGCGTCCTTGCCGGCATGGACGTTCAGCACGCGCAGGCCGCCGACGAGCGCCGTCATTTCGGGCGCGGTGAGCGTGAGCAGTTGCGCGCGGTCGATGAGCAGCGCTTCGGCCGGCACGTGCGAGCGAGCCTTCTCGAAGTTGCGGAAGCCGTCGGCGAACGGTTCGAGCTTGCCGATGGATTCCACGTCGGTCTGGTCCTGCGAGGCGTCCGTGCGGCCCGGCGAGAACGGTACGCTGACCTTGTGGCCGCCCTTTTCCGCAGCCTGCTCGATGGCGGCGGCGCCGGCCAGCACGATCAGGTCGGCGAGCGAGATTTTCTTGCCGCCCGACTGCGCGCCGTTGAACTCGCTCTGGATGCCTTCGAGCACCTTCAGCACCTTCGCCAGTTGCGCGGGCTCGTTCACGGCCCAGTCCTTCTGCGGGGCGAGACGGATACGCGCGCCGTTGGCGCCGCCGCGCCGGTCCGAGCCGCGGAAGGTGGCCGCCGACGCCCATGCCGTGGAGACCAGTTCCGCCACGGAAAGGCCCGAGGCCAGGATCTTCTGCTTGAGCGCGGCAATGTCCTTGTCGTCGACGAGCGGATGATCGACCGCCGGAACCGGGTCTTGCCAGATCAGTTCTTCGGCCGGCACTTCGGGGCCGAGGTAGCGGGCGCGCGGACCCATGTCGCGGTGCGTGAGCTTGAACCAGGCGCGCCCGAAGGCGTCGGCGAACGCTTCGGGGTTTGCCATGAAGTGGCGCGAAATCTTCTCGTAGGCCGGGTCGAAGCGCAGCGAGAGGTCGGTGGTCAGCATGGTCGGGAGCAGCTTCTTCGACGGGTCGTGCGCGTGCGGGACTACCGCATCGGCATTTTTCGCGACCCACTGGTGCGCGCCGGCCGGGCTCTTCGTCAGTTCCCATTCGTAGCCGAACAGGTTCTGGAAGAAGCCCATGCCCCACTGCGTGGGCGTGGTGGTCCAGGTGACCTCCAGGCCGCTCGTGATCGTGTCCCCGCCCTTGCCGGTGCCGAAGCTGTTTTTCCAGCCGAGCCCCTGGTTTTCGAGGCCTGCGCTTTCGGGTTCGGGGCCGACGTTATCGGCGGGACCCGCGCCGTGGGTCTTGCCGAAGGTGTGGCCGCCCGCGATGAGCGCGACGGTTTCTTCGTCGTTCATCGCCATGCGCCCGAAGGTGTCGCGGATATCGTGCGCTGCAGCAACGGGATCGGGATTGCCGTCCGGACCTTCGGGGTTCACGTAGATGAGGCCCATCTGCACGGCGCCCAGCGGATTCTCCAGGTTGCGGCCGTGATCGGTGCGGCTTTTCTCGGTGCCGTGCAGCTCTTCGTCGGCCACGATCACGCCGTCCTCTGCACCGGCGGCACCCTTGCCGTAGCGGAGGTCGCCGCCCAGCCAGGTCTTTTCCGTGCCCCAATAGACATCGAGATCCGGTTCCCACGTATCTTCGCGGCCGCCCGCGAAGCCGAAGGTCTTGAAGCCCATGGTTTCGAGCGCGACGTTGCCGGTGAGGATCAGCAGATCGGCCCAGGAGATCTTCTGGCCGTACTTCTGCTTGATCGGCCACAGCAGGCGTCGGGCCTTGTCGAGGCTCACGTTGTCCGGCCAGCTGTTGAGCGGGGCGAAGCGCTGCTGGCCGCGCCCGGCGCCGCCGCGGCCGTCGCCGGTGCGGTAGGTGCCCGCGCTGTGCCATGCCATACGGATGAAGAGCGGGCCGTAGTGGCCGAAGTCGGCGGGCCACCAGGGCTGCGAATCGGTCATGAGCGCCGCGAGGTCTTTTTTCACTGCGGCGAGGTCGAGCGACTTGAATGCCTTTGCGTAATTGAAGTCGGGGTCGAGCGGATTGGACCGGCTCGAATGCTGGTTCAGAAGATCCAGCCGTAGCTGTTTAGGCCACCAGTCGCGGTTCGTCGTGCCGCCGCCGGCGGTATGGTTGAACGGGCACTTTGCTTCTTGCGACATGGGCACCTCCGTGAGGGGACGTAAGGATTGTGTTGTCGTGCACGGCCGGCAAGCCTGGACTTGACTACGCCCATGAAGGCCGCCATGCAAACGTAAGATTGCGATGCTTCGAGCGCTTTTGCCGTGCGCTTTTCGCTGCGCGCTTTGTTGCGGTACTGCCGCAGCTTCACTATAGGGAAGATCACCTGCAAACTGAATTTGGCAGTGACAATGCCCTCGATAGAGCGCGCCTAAGGCACGCCGCTACGTCTCGGTACTACGTCTCGCCAGCGCAATGCAACCGGGCAACGCAAACGCTAACATGGGTCGGCGCAGGTGCGCTCCGACCGTGCCATTCGCGCGCGGGGCGGGCGTGAGCGGTGAGCCTTGGCGCAGGCGGCAGAAGGGCGGGTGGCGGGCAGGGCGCCCGGTGAGGGGGGCCCGGCCAGGGACGCCCGGTGAGGGACGCCCGGCACCCGCGGCAGCGGCTGGCGGCGAACCCGCCGCGAACCGGCAGGAGACTCGCCGCGAGTTAGCCGCGAATGAACGCGAGCAGATCGGCGTTGATCGTTTCGGCCTCGGAGGTGGGCATGCCGTGCGGGAAACCCGCATAGGTCTTGAGCGTGCCGTTTTTCAGCAGCTTCGCCGAGAGCGGGCCCGAGTCCGCATAGGGGACGATCTGGTCGTCGTCGCCGTGCATCACGAGCACGGGCACCGAGATGCTCTTCAGATCTTCCGTGAAGTCGGTCTGGGAGAAGGCGACGATGCCGTCGTAGTGCGCCTTGGCGCCGCCCATCATGCCCTGGCGCCACCAGTTGCGGATGATGCCCTCCGAAGGTTTCGCACCCGGGCGGTTGTAACCGTAGAAAGGGCCGGCCGGCACGTCGTGATAGAACTGCGCGCGGTTCGCGGCGAGCTGGGCCTGCAGGTCGTCGAAGACCGATTTGGGGAGGCCGCCCGGATTGGCTTCGGTCTTCAGCATCAGGGGCGGCACGGCGCTGATGAGCACGCCCTTGGCCACGCGGTCTTCGCCATGGCGCGCGATGTAGCGCGCGACCTCGCCGCCGCCCGTGGAATGGCCCACGTGCACAGCGCCCTGCACGTCCAGATGCTTTACGACCGCAGCGACGTCGTCGGCGTAATGGTCCATGTCGTGGCCGTCCCAGACCTGGGTGGAGCGGCCGTGGCCGCGGCGGTCATGCGCCACTACGCGATAGCCTTGAGCCAGGAAGAAGAGCATCTGGGCATCCCAGTCATCGGCGCTGAGTGGCCAGCCGTGATGGAAGAAGATCACCTGCGCGTCGCGCGGGCCCCAGTCTTTATAGAAGATATCAACACCGTCCTTCGTTGTGACGAATCCCATATTCGCTTCTCCTGAAAGGGTGCAAGGGGAACGCAGCAGGCATGTTCTCCCGGTGAGGGGCGTGAGCGTTGGGCGACCTGCTCGAATCGTTTGAGAACGTTGAGCCTTCGCGCGGCATTGCGGCACGCCGTATCACTCTAGGATTTAAATGAAGGTTGATGTCAATATTTTTTCAGATGCCGCATGCGCGAGGTTTCAAGGCGGCATTGGCGCAGGGAACATCGGGACGCTTGACCTTCAGGTCGAGTCAAACCTTAGAGTGACGACCATCGATTGCGAAAAGGCATGGGTCAATCATGGACAAGGGACGGCGAACAGGAACAGGGGGCTCACTGAGGTCGAATCCGGATCGCATAAAGTGGCGATTCCCGCGGGCGGCTACTATGACCGCTTGCAGATAAAGTAGGCATCGTGTGATGCCTGAAAGTCGGCGCTGGAGCGCGGAGCATGAGCAACATGAAGATTGGTGAACTGGCGGAGCGCACGGGCCTCGCTGCCTCGCGCATTCGTTTTTACGAAGAGATCGGCCTCCTGAAGGTCGAACGCGAGGCGAACGGCTACCGCACTTACCCGCCCGAGGCGGCGCTGGTGCTCGACCTGATCGCGGCCGCGCAGAAAGCAGGCTTCAGCCTCGACGAGATTCGCATGCTGTTGCCGCACGACATGGCGCAGTGGCAGCATGGCACGCTGCTCGACACGCTGCGCCGCAAGGTGCAGGACATCGAGGCGCTGGAGGCGCGGCTCGCGCAGAGCAAGGCGCAACTCGTTGCGCTCATGGCGGAAATCGAGGCGAAGCCCGATGAAATGGATTGCGCGACCAACGCGAAACGGGTGCTCTCGCGCATCCGCTCCGGCGAAATCGGCCGCCCGACGCTCGCAGCCGGCGACGTCAAGACCTTGAGCCGGTCGAGCCGGCGCCGGCCGGAGCGCTCCGGCTAGGGGCATTCTGTCGCACCTCGCCGCACCGTTAGGGGAATGACATTCTGCCGCGTTACCATCCCCCGAAAACCGTGTCTGTGGGGAACCTGCAAATGAAATATGAAAGCGCCCTTCAACGGGCGATCAAGGTGCGCCTCGAGCGCGCCATGGAACTCGCCGAACTCTTCGGCCTGTTCATTATCGGCATCGGCACCGTTGCGGCCATGGGAGTCCTGATCCGGCACATGATGCAGTCGGATGGCGTGACCCTGACCGATCTCCTGCTCATGTTCCTCTACCTCGAAGTGTTCGCGATGGTGGGGCAATATCTCAAGGCGGGGCAGTTGCCGGTGCGCTTCCCGCTTTACATTGCAATGGTGTCGATCGCAAGGGATCTCATCCTGCGCGCGGGTTCGAATTCGGAACTCCACCTGCTGGCTTCTTCGGGTGCGATCGTTCTGATTGCGCTAGGAGTACTGATGATTCGCTACGGACAGGCCAGATATCCCAGCAATCCCGAAGAGCGCCGCGCCGAAGACGCCAGGTAGGCCCGCGCCTCATCAGTACCGCCTTCACGCGGCGTCACTGCACGAAGTTCGAGTAGGCCGGATCCACGCGCGCTTCGCGCACGCGCTGTGCCGCAATCGACGCGCGGTCGCTGGGCGGCTGCGGGTACGATGTCCTTTCGTCGGCGGCCGTGGTGCCGTTGAGGAACGAGCGGTAGAGATCGGCGCGAACCTGTTCGCGCGTGAGGCCCTGCGGGGCCGATTGTGCATGGGCGCCTGCGGCGAGCAGCCCGGTCGTTGCGGTCAGCAGAACAGCGGCGAGAGTGCGTTTCATGGTGTGCCCCTTGGGACGAGTTGAAGAGGAGTACGCATCGACATGCCGCGAGCGAAGTGGCTGCGGCGGGATTGCGAGTTTCGCGTGCCTATATCGGCGAGTACGTGACGAGCCTGGAAATGACGGGCGCCTCGATTACCGCGATGCAACTCGCGATGCGTGGCTCGATGCACCGGCCCGATGATCAGAGGCCCTGCGAGTTGCCCTGTACACCGTTGGCATGGGTCATGCCCGCCGTTCCCTGGCAGTCCCGCTCATACTTGGCATGAAGACGCGCTTCGGCGTTTTCGATGTCGTCGGGGTAGTAGGCGTCGATACGGCCGGGCTGATATCCCACCGACTCGAGTTCGCGCAGCTCACGTACCATTTGCCGGTGCGTGACACTGCCGCTGGAGCGCACGAACGGGAATGAGTGGCACTCGTGCGGCGTGAGCGGTGCGGCCTGCGAGGCGGCGCAATAGCCGAGACTCAGGCCAAGAAAGACAGCGGTCATGCTCAGTACGGTGGCTTTTCTCATGATGGACTCCTGTTTTGAGTGGATCAGTCGGGTTCGGAATTCATGTTAGAAGACCTGATCAAAATTGAGGTGTCGGCGACGTTAATATTGTTTAACCGGCACCTCAGTACAGGAACGCCTGTCACGGCGCGCAATGCATCTCCCATTGCTGATGCTGCATGACCTTGTGGCACACCTGATAGCGGCTTGCGTGAGCGGGGGCGGAGAGCGCGAGGGCCAGGCCGAAGATAGCGGCAAGAGTGGCGAGCTTCATGGTGATCCTCCTGGGTGTTCGATCGGGAAGTGAATACAAGACCAACTTAGTCCCACTCTCGCGAGATGCCCAACACCTGGGGATTAAGCTTTCTTAACGACACGCCGAAACCCCCGTGCAGGCGGGGCGGCGCTCGTTATTCGCACGAACGCTAAAAGACTCTTAATCTTGGAGCCATTGCTCGCGGCGCGCGATGCCGCTACCGTGTGCGGACCGGACTAGCGACTAAGAGGGCCGTCTTTCCATGCACCATCCCATGCGGGTACAAATGATCGACGAAGGCGGGCAGCGTGGTCTTCGTCTAACCGTGGGCAGCGATACCGCGGTGCTGGACGGCGCAGGCCTCGGCGAACTGATCGAGCAACTGGCGTTGTACCGGGCGGCCATGAAACCCGCGGTTCCCGAGACGATGTCGCCGAAGCATCGCTATCACATCACGCTCGATCCCTGCTGGTATGCCGAGCCCAGCCCGCTTTTCGACGCAACCGTGGTGTTTTTTCGCCACGAGGGCGTGGGCTGGAGCGGTTTTGCGCTGAAAGGCCGGCAGTGCGCCGACTGGCTCGACGAGCTGCGCGGGGCCGTGCGCTCGATAGAGAGTGTCCCGGACCAGGGAGCGAAGCCATGCTAGATCCCCGCGCGCGTGTCACCGGAACGGCGACGGCTAGCGAATCCCCGGCCGAAGTCGAACTCGAAATCGTCAACCAGTACGGCGCGAACGCACTCATGCTCAAGCTGGGTACGAGCTGCGTGTTGCTCGATCCCGCCGAGATCGACGAACTCATCGAGACGCTGGGCCTTGCCCGCGTGGATCTCGAACCGGCCGTGCCGGCCGAGGTGCCGCGCGGCCACCAGTTTCCCCTCGAAACCGAGCCCCGCTGGAAGACCATCGTCGATCCGGCGTTCGCGGGCGTGGTGCTGTTCCTCCGGCATAGCGGGCTGGGATGGACCGGTTTTGCCATTCCTCTCGCGAGCGCGCATCGCCTGCTCGAAATCGGGCAGCGGCGCGTCGTGTTTCCCGTGAGCCAGAGCGTGAACTAGGCGCATTCGCAGAATTGCACGAAAGCGGGCGCGGGGCGCAAATGTGCCCCGCGCCCGCTTTTGCTTTCGCGTTCGCGATACGAAAAAAACCCAACGCCCGGGAAGGCGTTGGGGTGACAGTGGTTTGAAGAACGGGCTGCCCAGGGGGACAGTCCGCAACGGCATGGTATGCCGATCCCGGCGCGGCTGGATACCTCGAATACTGAAAATCTCTTTTCCGGTGTGCGGTTGCGCAAGGCGCCCGGGCCTTCACGCGGTCGAAAAGATTAACAACGCTTAATCCACGTGGCGATGGTGCGTTATGTGCGGTCATGCATGATGGCGGCAACCCGAAAGACGGGGCGGCGGATGCGTTTATCCCGCGCCGCCGCAGGGACCCTGAGCAGCCGCAGGCCAACGGCTGCGCTCTACCCAGATGTGCGACTCATGACGCGGATACTTTCTGTAGACGATGACGAGCTTATTTTGCAGGAGATCCAGACGTCTCTCTGCGCGTGCGGGCACGAGGTGGAAACGGCAACCACGGGCCGTGTCGGTCTCGCCAAGATCATGACCGGCCCTTACGACGTCGTGACCCTCGACCGCGCGCTGCCCGACGTGGATGGCCTCGCCGTGCTCACGACCATGCGCAGCGTCGGCATCCATACGCCGGTGCTGATCCTGAGCGCGATGTCCAATCTCGACGAGCGCGTGCGCGGCCTGCGCGCGGGCGGCGACGACTATCTGACGAAGCCGTTCTCGCCCGAGGAGATGGCCGCGCGCATCGAAGTGCTCCTGCGCCGCAGCAGCCAGGGCTCGCCCGCCCAGACGATGCTGCGCCTCGGCCTGCTCGAACTCGATCTCATCACGCGCCGCGCGCAGTTTCGCGGCCGCACGGTCGAACTGCTGCCCACCGAGCTGCGCATACTCGAATACATGCTGCGCCATCCGGCGCAGGTGCTGACCCGGACGATGATCTTCGAGGAGGTCTGGGGTTACCGGTTCGATCCCGGCACCAACGTGATCGACGTGCACGTGAGCCGTCTGCGCACCAAGCTCGCGAAGGCGGGCGACAGTCCCGCCGTGAAAACGGTACGCGGCTCCGGCTACATGCTGGCGGAGTGAGACCGGCGCGGGTCTTTCGCGCAGCTTCGCCCACCCTCTTTCCTCTCTCGTTCCTGGTTTCCGATGAACGCTATCGTTCTGGTCGCCCTGAAACGTCCGTTGACGTTCGTGGTGATGAGCATACTGATTGTCCTGTTCGGAGGGATGGCGGTCTTCAAGACGCCTACCGATATCTTCCCGAACATCAAGATTCCCGTCGTGGCGGTGGTCTGGACCTACAACGGCCTTTCGCCGGCCGACATGTCGGGCCGCGTGATCTATTACTACGAACGCGCGCTCACCATCTCGGTCGAGAACATCGAGCACATCGAAAGCCAGTCGCTCTACGGGCGCGGCATCGTCAAGATCTTCTTCCGCCCGGGCACCAACATCGCGGCGGCGCAGGCGCAGATCACCTCGATTTCGCAGACGGTGCTCAAGCAGATGCCCGCGGGCATCACGCCGCCCCAGGTGCTCTCGTACAACGCTTCCTCGGTGCCGGTGCTCGATCTTCAGGTCTCGGCGCCGGGCATGACGGCGGCGCAGGTGTACGACATGGCTTCGAACCTGATCCGCCCGCAGCTCGTGTCGGTGAAGGGCGCCGCCATTCCCACGCCTTATGGCGGCGCGTCGCTGAACGTCGAGATCGACCTCGACCAGACCAAACTGCTCGCGCACGGTCTTTCCGCGGCCGACGTGGCCAAGGCGCTCCAGTCGCAGAACGTGGTGCTGCCGGCCGGCGACCAGAAGATCGGCGCGCTCGACTTCATGGTGGAAACCAACGCGACCCCCGTGCAGGTGGACACGTTCAACAACCTGCCGATCAAGACCGTGGACGGCGCAACGGTGTTCCTGCGCGACGTGGCCTACGTGCACCGCGGCTCGCCGCCGCAGATCAATGCGGTGCTGGTGAAGGGCAAGCAGGCCGTGCTGATCCAGATCCTCAAGAGCGGCGACGCTTCCACGCTTTCGGTCGTCAAGGGCATCAAGGCGGCGCTGCCCGGCATTCTGCGCACGCTGCCGCCCGGCGTGCAGATCACGGCGCTCAACGACGCTTCCGGCTTCGTGAGCGACTCGGTGCGCGAAGTCGTGCAGGAAATGATCACGGCGGCGATCCTCACCGGGCTCACCGTGCTGCTGTTTCTCGGCAGCTGGCGCTCCACGCTGATCGTCGCTACCTCGATTCCGCTTGCCATTCTCTGCTCGGTGCTGGGGCTTTCGTGGCTCGGCCAGACCATCAACGTGATGACGCTGGGCGGTCTCGCGCTCGCAGTCGGCATTCTCGTGGACGACGCCACGGTGATGATCGAAAACATCGACACGCACCTGGAAGCCGGCGCCGAGCTGGAACCGGGCATCATCGCGGCGGCGAACCAGATCGTCGTGCCGACCTTCGTCGCGACACTGTGTATCTGTATCGTCTGGCTGCCGCTGTTCCAGCTCGGCGGCGTGGCCGGTTATCTGTTCCTGCCGATGGCCGAGGCCATCGTGCTCGCGATGATCGCGTCGTTCATTCTTTCGCGCACGCTCGTGCCCACCATGGCGGCGTGGTTGTTGCGCGGCCAGGTGGCCGCCCATCATGGCCATGCCCGGCCGCCCGGCTTCTTCGGACGCTTCCAGCGCGGTTTCGAGCATGCGTTTTCGCGCTTCCGGGTGCGCTATCGCGAGGTGCTGATCGTGGCCGTGGCAAACCGGCGGCGCTTCGTGCCCATTTTCCTGGTCTGCGCGTTCGGCTCGCTCGTGCTGGCGGCATTCCTCGGCCGTGACTTCTTCCCCGGCATCAAGTCGGGCGAAATCGACATGCACATGCGCGCACCCATCGGTACGCGGCTTGAAGAAGCGTCGAAGCTCGCGGTGCTCGTCAACGGCTCGATCCGCATGCTGCTGCCGGGCAAGGTGACCAACGTGCTCGACAACTGCGGCCTGCCGGCGAGCGGGACCAACGAAGCCTATAACTCGACCGGCACGATCGGCCCGCAGGATTGCGACATCACGATCAGCCTCAAGGACGAGCGCTCGCCTGTGGATGACTACCGCTTCCTGCTGCGGCGCGAGCTGCCCAAGCTGTATCCGGGCACGACCTTCACGTTCCTGCCCGGCGACATTACCGCCAAGATCCTGAACTTCGGCCTGCCTGCGCCGATCGACGTGCAGATCGCGGGCCGCGGCCAGGAGGCGAACTATGCCTACGCACAGCAACTGGCCGCGCGCCTGCGCCGCATTCCGGGCAGCGCCGACGTGAACATCCAGCAGGCCTTCAACGAGCCGACGCTGAAGATTACCGCCTCGCGCGCGTTCGCCTCGGGCCTGAATCTCACCGAAGCGGACATCGCCAACAACGCACTCGCCACGCTTTCGGGCAGCGGCCAGACGGCGCCCACGTACTGGCTCGACACGTCGAGCGGCGTATCGCACCTCGTGAACATGCAGACGCCGCAGGACGAACTGACGTCGATGAACGACCTGGAAACGATTCCGATCGACGCCGGCACCGGCACGCCCGCCGGCGCCCATGCGCAACTGCTCGGCGCGCTCAGCCGGATCACGCAGACGGGCACGCCGCTCCTCGCCACCCACTACAGCATCCTGCCCGCCATCGACATTTTCGTGAGCAACCAGCGGCGCGACTTGGGCGGCGTGTATGACGACGTTTCGCGCGTGGTGAAGGACATGCAGGGCACGCTGCCGCATGGCGCGAGCGTGCATCTGCGGGGCCAGGCGCAGACCATGAGCAGTGCTTATCTTGAGTTGCTGGGAGGCCTCGCGCTCTCGATCCTGCTGGTGTATCTCGTGATCGTGGTGAATTTCCAGTCGTGGCTCGATCCGTTCATCATCATCACGGCGCTGCCCGCCGCGCTGGCGGGCATCGTGTGGAGCCTCTTCGTCACGCACACCACGCTCTCCGTGCCGGCCCTTACGGGCGCCATCATGTGCATGGGCACGGCCACTGCGAACTCCATCCTCGTGGTGTCGTTCGCGCGCGAACATCTCGCGCAGTACGGCAACGCGGTCGAAGCCGCCATCGAGGCCGGCTTCAGCCGGATCCGGCCGGTGCTGATGACCGCGCTCGCCATGATTATCGGCATGCTGCCGATGTCGTTCAGCAATACCCAGAATGCGCCGCTCGGACGCGCCGTGATCGGCGGTCTGACGTTCGCCACCTTTGCCACCCTGCTTTTCGTCCCTTGTGTGTTCGCGCTGTTGCACCGGGATCATCAACCCTCGATGGAGGCACAGTCATGAGCGCTAACAGGGAAGTGCCGGTTCCGCGCCGGTTCGGGCCGCGTGCCTGGCTCGTCGTCGCGGGCGCGGTTGCGGCTGCCGTCGTGGCCATGGGCCTGATTCAGCGTCACAGCAATATCGCCGAACTGCGCGACGTGGCCGACGAAGACTCGATTCCGTCCGTGCAGGTGATTTCGCCCGCGAGCGGCCCGGTCACGCACACGCTCACGCTGCCGGGCAACATCCGCGCCTGGTACTCGGCACCGATCTACGCACAGGTGTCCGGCTACGTGCTGAAGTGGAACAAGGACTATGGCGCGTTCGTGAAGTCCGGCGAAACGCTGGCCACGATCGATGCGCCCGCCGTGGACGAGCAGTATCAAAGCGCGATCGCGGATCTCGACGTGGCGCAGACCAACTACAACCTCGCCGCGCTCACCGCGAAACGCTGGCAGGCGCTGGCGGGCACGCAGGCCGTCGCGCAGCAGGAAGTGGACGTGAAGGCCGCCGACGCGGCCGCCCAGGCCGCGAAGGTGCGCGCGGCGCAGCACCAGGTGGCGCGCTATCGCGTGCTCGAAGGCTTCAAGCGCATCGTCGCGCCGTTCGACGGCGTGGTGACGGCGCGCAACACCGACGTGGGCAACTACGTGAACGCGGCGGGCGGCGACGTCTCGGCGCGGGGCGCCGCCGACGAGCTCTTCACCGTGGCCGACATTCACGAGATGCGCGTGTTCGTTTCGGTGCCCCAGGACTATGCGACGATCCTCAAGCCCGGCCTCACGGCCACGCTCTCGCTGCCGCAATATCCGGACCGCACGTTCGAGGCGACGTTCGACACCAGCGCGAACGCATTCAACCCGCAGACGCGCACCGTAACCACGGAGCTGCTCGTGCCGAACCCGGATCATCTGATCTGGCCGGGCACCTATGCGAACGTGCATTTCAACGTGCCGCTCGACCGCAGCATACCGGTGGTGCCGGAGCAGGCGCTTCTGTTCCGCTCGGACGGCATGCAGGTCGCCCTCGTCGGTGCCAACGACCGCGTGCATCTGCAGGACGTGAAGCTCGGCATCAACTTCGGCAAGACGGTGCAGGTGCTCTCCGGTCTGACGCCGCACGACCGGATCGTGCTCAACCCCTCGGCGGGCATTCTGGAAGGCGAGCGCGTGCGCGTGATGACGGGAACGCCGGGACTTGCCGTGCCGGCCGAAGCGGGCGCTGCCGCGAAGGAAGGCGCCTGATGATGCGCGCAACCCGCATGGCCGTGCTGCTCGCGGTATCGGCGCTCGCCGGCTGCGATCTGGCGCCTGTCTATCATGCGCCCGCCATGGTGCTGCCTGCCGCGTACACGGGGACGGGGCCGTTCGTGAAGGCCGCGCCTTCCGATCAGTTGCAACGCGGCCCCTGGTGGCAGATGTTCGGCGATCCGCAGCTCGACAGCCTGGAAGAGC
Source organism: Paraburkholderia sp. J12 (assembly GCF_905220215.1). Classification (NCBI taxonomy): domain Bacteria; kingdom Pseudomonadati; phylum Pseudomonadota; class Betaproteobacteria; order Burkholderiales; family Burkholderiaceae; genus Paraburkholderia; species Paraburkholderia sp. J12. Next base: position 20,120 of record NZ_CAJMZC010000003.1, on the reverse strand, counting down.
GTCTCGACAAGGCCAACCCCGATCTGGCCGCCGCGCGCGAAACCTGGCAGCAGGCGCGCGATGCCGTGGCCGAAGCGCGTTCGGGGCTGTTCCCGCAGCTTGGTGCGAATGCGTTTACCTCTGAAAACAGGGAGTCGCATCACACGCTGTTCCATAACGGCGGTGGCCCTTACCAGGAGCAGTCGAACGGCTGGGGCGGCGCGGCGTCCTGGCAGCCCGACTTCTGGGGCGAGACGCGCAACCTCACGCGCGAGGCCTCGCGCAATGCGCAGGGCACGGCCGCCGCGCTGGCCGACGCGCGGCTTTCGCTCGAAATGGAGCTCGCGTCCGACTATATGGCGATCTGGGGCTTCGACAAGCAGCACGCCGTCTATACGCAGACGATCAAGGCCTATAACACGGCGGTTTCCATCACGCAGATGCGGCTGGCGGACCAGATTGCCTCGGGGCTCGACGTGGCGCGCGCGCAGAACCAGCTCGCCTCGGCACAGGCGGCGGACACCGAAGTGCTTGCGCAGCGCAGCGTGCTCGAGCATGCCGTGGCGGCGCTCGTGGGCGCCAACCCGATCGACTTCCGTCTCGACACGCTGCCGCAGCAGCACTATGCGGTGCCCACGGTGCCGGTGAGCATGCCGTCGCTGCTGTTGCAGCGGCGCCCCGACATCGCGCAGGCCGAGCGTGAAATGGCGGCGGCCAACGCGGCGATCGGCGTTTCGCGTGCGGCGTTTTATCCGAACATCCGCCTCTCCGCCTCGGCGGGCTTCGAGGATACGGGCTTCGGGCTCGCCTCGTTGCCCAACGCGCTCTGGGCCGTGGGCGCCAGCGCGATGATGCCGTTGTTCGAAGGCGGCCTGCGCCGCGCGCAATTGCAGGCGAGCTGGTCGAGCTTCGACCAGGCGGGCGACCGCTATCGCTCGACCGTGCTGCAGGCGTTCCGCGAAGTGGAGGACGATCTCTCGCTGACCGACCGCCTCGCGACCGAAGCGCAGCAGCAGGAAGCGGCCTTGCAGGCGGCCATGAAGGTGCAGCAGATTTCGCTCAGCCTCTATACCGAGGGGCTCGACAACTATCTGAACGTGACGGTCGCGCAGATCGCGGCCCTGAGTGCGCAGATCGCGGAAGTGCAGGTTCAGACGCGGCGCCTGCAAACCTCGGTGGCGCTGATCGGCGCGCTGGGCGGCGGCTGGAGCGTCGATCAGTTGCCCACTCCCGGGCAGACGGTTCCGTTCGGGCCGCTCGCGCGGGTCACGCGCGCGGCCAGCGATGCCGCCGCCAATCCATGATTTGCCGCGGGGACGTGAGATGACGGGGTTCAAGGACATTCTGGTGCACGTGGATGCGAGCGCGGCCGGACAGGTGCGCCTGCAACGATCCGCCGCTCTGGCGGCACGGCATGGCGCGCGACTGAATGCGCTCTACGTGCGCGAGCGCAGCATTGCGCAGCAGCGGCGCCTCAAGTCGTCCGAACTCGGCCTCGTGCCGGGAGCGCAGGCCAGTTCGCTGCGCGCCTCGATCGAAAACGAACTCGACGCCCAGGCTGACACCCTGCGCGCGCGACTCGACGAGCTTGGCCGGGAGAACGGGATCGAGGTGGCCTGGCAAGCGGGAGACGGCCGGGCGCGTTTCGTGGTTCCGCAGCATGCGCGTTACGCGGACCTCACCCTCGTCGGTCACGATAAGCAGGAGGACGCCGATCTGCCCGAGGAATACTCGTTCGCCGAGACCGTGTTGTTCACGACGGGCAGGCCTGTGCTGATCGTGCCGCAGGACATGGCGGGAGAAGAGGTTGCTCCTGAAAGCCTGGGGGCTTTGGGCCGCAAGGTCGCGCTGGCCTGGAACGGCAGCCCGTCTTGCGCGCGCACGCTCGCGGCGGTGCTGCCGCTGATCGAGTGCGCGGACTGGACCACGGTGCTGTTCATCGAGGGCGGCGAGCCTGCGCGACCCGAGCAGTTGCCGCCCGAGGCGGTGCTGGATCACTTGCGCCGCCATACCGGCAAGGTCGATCTCTGCACGCTCGCGCCCACTGGCACGCCGATGGGCGATCTCCTGCAGGGCGCCGCGCTCGACCAGGGCGCAGACCTGTTGATTGCCGGGGCGCATGGTCGCCCGATGTTGTGGGAGAAATTGCTGGGCAGCGTCACGCGCACCTTGCTGACCGACATGAAACTTCCGCTTGTGATGTGCGGTTGAATTGCACGACGATTCTCGCTGACAAAAAGTTAATGTTGGAGATTCGCATGGGTTAAATCACCCTGCGTATCCTCAACGAAACTTCATGAATGGCAGGCGATGCTCGCGCGATCGGCGAAAGAGGATTCCGGTTTGCAAGGACGAAGCAATGATCGGACTATGTTGAGCATGCGCTGGACGGACCGCAAACCCATGGCGCCGCATGGGCCGGCTCCGTCGCAGGCCGATGCGCCCATGCAGGCGCTCGAAGGGCAGCACTGGCGGACCACCACGTTTCGCTGGCTCACCGCCTATGCGGCTATTTTCTCGCTGGCGTTCATGGCGCTCATCGGGTTGATCGAATACTCGGTCACGCATGCGATGGAGCGCGAGACCGATAGCGGCCTGCGCTGGCAACTGCGCTATTTCGACGCGCGCAGCGACGCCGAACTGGCTTCCGCCATCGCTTTGCGGCTCGCGCACGACAGCCCCCATCTGAACCACTACGGACTCTTCAGCGCCGATGGCCGCTACGTGGCCGGCGATCTCGACACGCTGCCAGGCACGCTGCGGCTCGACGCCGTGGAGAAGATGCACGACCACGCGCGCGGCGAGAACGTGACGCTGAACGTGGACGGCTCGCCCAGCGAATTGCGCGTAATGGGCGAAATGAGAGCGAATGGTCAGCGTCTTGTCGTGGCGCGCTCGCTCGAGGACGTGGGGCGCGTGCACGGCGAACTCGTGCGCGCGCTCGTGATCGGCGGCATATTGTGTCTGGGCGGCAGCGTGCTGGGCGGCGTCCTGATCAGCATGCACCAGATGCGGCGCGTTTCGGCCATCCGCCGGGCAACGGCTTCGGTGGCGGCCGGCAATCTTTCGCTGCGGCTGCCAACGGAAGGGCGCGACGAACTCGCCATGCTGGCGCAACTCGTCAACCGGATGCTGGACGAGGTCGAACGCCTCATGGCCGAGGTGAAGATGGCCTCGGACGGCATCGCGCACGATCTGCGCACGCCGCTCGTGCGCCTGCGCGCGCGTCTCTCGAATGCGGGCGGCGAAGCCCGTGCGCGCAGCCCCGAAGAACTCGCCGCTGTGATTGCCGGCGCCCGCGCGGAAATCGACGGATTGCTCGACCGCTTCACGGCCATGCTGCGCATTGCGGAGATCGGCTCGCGCCAGCGGCGCGCCGCCTTTGCCGACGTCGATCTGCGCTCGCTCGTGGCCGATCTCTACGATCTCTACGAGCCGCTTGCCGAAGAAAAGGGCATCGCGCTCGAAACGCACCTCGCCGATGTGCGGCTGGTTGCCGCGGATCGCGCGCTCCTGTTCGAGGCCTTCAGCAATCTGCTCGACAACGCGGTGAAGTTCACGCCGCAGGGCGGGGTAGTGCGCATGAGCCTCGAAGCGCTCGCCGAGGGGGCCGCGTTCAGCGTGGCCGATAACGGACCCGGCATTCCCGAAGAAGAGCGTGCCCTCGTGCTGGAGCAGCTCTATCGCGGCAGCCGCACGCGGCATCTGCCGGGCAGCGGGCTTGGGCTCGGCATCGTCTCGGCCGTGATGCGCCTGCACGACTTCACGCTGGCCATCAGCGGATCGAACGAGGGGACGGTCGTGCGCGTCGACTGCTGGCCACACCACCGATAAAGACGAAGAACGAATGAGAGTATTGCTGACGGCAAGCGCCGATACGACGCGCCATTACATGCAAAAGGCGCTGACCGAGAGCCTGAATAGCGTCGAGTCGACGGACGATCTTTTTTATGCCCTACATCTCGCACTGAACGAGGATTTCGACGCCATCGTCATCTGCCGGCAGAGCGAAGAGGATCTGGACACGCTGTTCGACGTGCTGGGCGATCTGCGCCGCCTCGCCAACGCGCCGGCCATCGTCATCGCGCTGGGCCGCGGGACACCGGCGGAGTGCGCGCAGCTCCTGCGCGCCGGCGCGGATGCCTGCTACGTGCAACCCTACTCGGTGCTCGAGATTCACGAGCGCATTCACGCTCTGCGGCGCAATGCGGCATACGGCAGCGAGGCGCATACCGATAGTCTGCGCCTCGATCCGATGACGCGCGAAGCCGTGGACGGTGCATTGCGCATTCCGCTCACCACGCGCGAGTTTCTCCTGATCGAATGCCTGCTGCGCCGTGCGAATGCGCCGGTGGGCCGCGAACAGCTTACCCGCTACGCGTGGCCCGAACGCGAGGACGTGGAGCCTTCGAGCGTCAATCTGGTGGTTTCGCGCCTGCGTAACAAGCTGAAAGTGGCGGGCGCGCGCTTCAGGATCGACACGGTCAATCGCTATGGCTATCAACTGAGCACGACGTAGCGACTACGAGGGGCCGGTCGAAGGCCCCTTGTTTCTACGAACCGAAATAGGGCGTGCAGAAGTCGGGCGGCCCGACACAATTGCCGGGGCCATCCGCGGTGGGTTGCAGCGACGCACAGCCCGCGAGAGCGAAGGCCCCGATCGCCGCGACGAGCAGGCCTCGTGCCAGTCGGATCATTCCTTGTTTCGTCATGGTGCGCTTCCTTCCGGTAGCAATAACGTGCGCGTGCGCGGATTAGTGCGAGTAGAGCGTCGAATTCAGGTAGTCGAGCTGGCCGTCTTTCTCCGCCTGAATCAGTTCCTGATAGACCTCGGCGCGGGTCTTCTCGTGAACCGGCTCGCCATAGGGCGCGACCCAGCCGCCGTTGTACGGGGTGGTTTGCGTTTGCGTGGCGGTTGCAGTGGTGTTGGCCTGCTGCCCGGAGTTGCCCATATCGGGCGATGTCTGCGCGTAGACCGATGCCGAAACGCAAGCGGCAAGGCCGGCAGCGATACAGAATGGGATGGCGTTCATGGTTTCTCCTGACCCGGAATTCGCACGTACACGGTGTGGGTACGTGCGAATCAGGATAGTCAGGCCTGCCTACCAAAACGGCCGCGTAAAGATGAAGAGATGTTTAGGCTGCGCGTCGAGCGGGTGCGTTCAGCCGAGCAGGTAGCCGGCGCCGCGAATCGTGCGCAGGAGCGACGGCGTGCCGGGTGTATCGAGCCGGTTGCGCAACCGGCCGATGTGCACATCCACGATATTGCTGGCCGGATCGTAGCGCCCGCCCCAGACCGATTCGAAGATCATCGTGCGGGTGAGGACCGTGCGCGGATGGCGCATCAGATATTCGAGCAGCTTGAGCTCTGCGGGGCGTAGCTTCACGGGTTTGCCGTTCGCGGTGAGCGTGTGGCGGATCAGGTCGAGTTCGAGCGGCGGGACGCGCAGGACGGTTGCCGGCGCGCTGGTGTGGCGGTAACGGCGCAGGATGGCTTCGACGCGCGCGAGCATCTCTTCGGCGACGAAGGGCCGTGTGAGGTAGTCGTCGCAGCCGGCCCGCAGGCCCTGCACGCGTTCTTCCACCGTCTGCGAGGAACTGACGAGCACGATGGGGGTGTCCATGCCCACGCTGCGCATGGTGGTGACAATGGCGAGTCCGTCGAGATCGGGCAGGCGGCGTTCGATGGTCACCGCGTCGTACTGGCCCGAGAGCGCGAGCGCGATGCCTTCGCGCCCGGTGCGGGCGATTTCCACATCGAAGCCGGATTCGGCGAGGCGCGGCGCGACGCCCTGGCGGCCCGGCGCATGATCTTCAATCGCGAGAACTCGGTGCATGGTGGTGGCGGCGGAGGGAGAGGTCCAGGAAATGTGTGCGGGCCGCTTGCGGCGTCAGGCCGTGGCGTGTCTCGGCGGCAGCGAAGCGGATGAGGGCGCGAGGGGCGATGGGGATGACGCGGTCGCGGCACGAAAACGCTCAACGGCGAAGTCGATGAAATTGCGTACCTTGATGCTCAGATAGCTGCGGCCGGGATAGACGAGCGAGAGGGCGCGCTCGCCGCCGTTGATCGCATACTGGTTGAGAACGGGCAGCAGGCGGCTGCACGCGAGGTCTTCGGCGACATAGGGCAGCGGCAGCACGCCGATGCCCATGTCGGCGAGGGCTGCCGCGCGCACCGTGGCATAACCGTTCGCCACGAGCGGACCATTCGCGGCTACGCGGTGGTTCGCGTCCTCGCTGCCGAACTCCCACGTGCGCGGCCCGTTCGCCGCCACCAGCAGATCGTGCCCGGCAAGATCGAGCGGCGTGTGCGGCGCGCCGCGACGCGCGAGATAGGCCGGTGTGGCGACGGCGATCTCGCGGATCGACGTGAGATCGCGCCGCACCAGCGTGGTGTTGATGGGCTGGCGGTCGATCGCGAAGCACAGGTCGAAGCCCCCTTCGATGAGGTCCAGGTGCGACTCGAACACGGTAACGTCGAAATCGACGCGGGGATTGGTGCGCCGGTAGGCGCCGAGGAGCGAGGCGAAGTCCGGTCCCGCGAAGATCGAATGCGAAGCGATGCGCAGCACGCCGCTCGGGTCGCGCGTGGTGCGCACGAGTTCGGACTCCATATCGTCGAGCTTTTCGAGCACGGCACGGCAGCCGTCCAGATAGAGCTGCCCGGCCTCGGTGAGCGAAAGCGAGCGCGTGGAGCGGTTCAGGAGGCGCATGTTCAGATGCGCCTCGAGCATGCCGATGCTGCGCGTGACCGCGGCGGCGGACATGCCTAGCTGCTTGCCGGCGAGGCCGAAACTGCTCAGATCCACAACCTTCGTGAACACGCGCATTGCTTGAAGCTGATTCATGGGCAACCCGCTGTGATTGGTGCGCTGAAGGGCGGCGCATTGGCGAAGGGCGGGGCGTGCCAGCATTCGGTACGTCCTTCGTCTTTCGGCCGGTGATGCGTCGCGCGGCGCACGATCCTTGTCATCGACCGGACCGATTATCTGGCGCTTGAACGGAGGATTCGCTGAAGTTGCAGCAGTTTGCGCATTAAACCTGTGTCATCGAAATGAAACAGAAACAAAAGCGTGAGGCGGCGCGAACGCCGCCTCACGCGACAGCGCCCCGGCGCTTACTGCGGAGTCTTCACGCTCAGGCCGTTGGTCAGCGAGGTCACGCCCTCCACCTTCTGGGCCACTTCGCCCGCGAGATTGATCTGATCCTGGCTAATGCAGTTGCCCGTGAGCGTCACGGCACCGTTGACGGCCTTCACGTAGATATGCGTGGGATCGAGGCCTTTCGTGCGCGCCAGCGCATGACGCACCTTCTTCACGAGCGCGCGGTTTGCCGCCTTGGCTGCCTTGGGGGAAGCCGGGGCCGCTGTCGCTGCCGCCGGGGCCATGGTGCCCGCGTCGGCCGAACTCGCCTGTGCGTATGCACCGATTGCCAGCGTCAGCGCGACTGCGGCGGTGGCGGCTTTGGCAACGTGGATTGCCTTCATATCGATTCTCCTTGCCCTGTAGATTCGTCGTTGCTTGCGTATTCGACGACGTGGTGCGGAAGGCGCGACCGTTGTGCGCGGTGCACCTTCGGTTCTACCTTCCGCATTGCGCGCCGTTATCTTTTGCGGTGTGCGATCAGAACTGGGTCATGATGCCGACGTTCGCAGCGAACTGGCTGTGACCGTAGCCGGGGCCTTCGTTGATGCCGCCGCCCACTGCGCCGCCGCCGTTGGCGTTCGACGCACCGCTCGCACCGTACGGATCGGCATAACCGTTGCCAAGGCCGATGTTCGACGTCGAGCTGTTATGGACATAGCCGAGCTCGGTATAGAAGAACGTGCGCTTGGACAGGTTGTAGGTGCCGGCGAGCGTGTACAGCGTGGCGTTGCCGTTGCCGTTGTTGGCGTTGGCGTGATAGATGGCTGCCGTGAGGGCCGTGGCGGCCGAGAGTTGCCACGCGGCGCCGCCCCATTCGTGATCGACCGTGGTGGGCAGGCCGGCACCGCCCGGCGAGGCGGCGCCGTCGTAGCCGGCTTCGTCTGCGTCCGGTGCCGAAAGGTGCTGGTAGCCCGCATAGAGCTTGACCGGGCCGAGCGTATAGGTACCGCCCGCCATGATCGAACGCGAGTACAGATAGACGTTGCTGAAGCGGCCAAACGGGTCGCGGATTTCGTCGTACAGCGCCTGCACTTCGAAGTTCGTGGCGTTGTACTGGGCCTTGAAGCCGTCCGAGCGGCCCTGGCCGCTGCCGAAGCCCGAGGTGGCTCCGAGCTGGCCCGGAGCACTGCCCGTGCCGCCGTTGCCGTTCCAGTTCGAGCTGTTGGCCAGATCGTATTGGCCCTTCAGGGTGAGGCCGGCGAGGAGCGGCGAGGTGTATTCCACGCTGTTGCCGGCCTGCGCCCAGTTACGTCCGCGCACGAGCGTGGCGATTGCATACTGCTGCATCAACTGCGGGTCGATATCCCAGCTGTCCTGAATGATTTCGGCGGCGCCGGCATAGCCGATCTTGAACGTACCGTAGTTGTCGTTCGTCAGGCCAACGCGTGCTTCGCGGCCGAACAGCGAACCGTTCTGATAGTTGCCGTTCATCAGGTTCAGGCCCATTTCGAGCTTGAAGATCGCCTTCGTGCCGCCGCCGAGGTCTTCCGCACCCTTCAGGCCGAATTCCGATTCGCCCCAGTCGCCGCTTTCCATCTGGACCGCGTTGCCGCCCGGAATGCCCTGGCGATACTGGATGCCGGCATCGAGCCGGCCATACATCGTAACGCTGCTCTGTGCGTGCGCAACGATCCCCGCAGACATGAGCGCCGCGGCGAGCAAAGCCTTCTTCATCATCTCCTCCATACCTGAAAAGTTGGGTTGTAGTACTACTAACTTTGCTCGATGGCTTGCACCGCGAGCAAAGCGGCTTGTCGAAAGTAGCGGCCCCGGTTCGGCATGGAATTGCTGTTGCTTTCAGGGAGCGAAACTACTTTCTTGAGCTTTTATTTGTTTATTTTGACAACAAATGTATCAAAGGGAATTCGGCGAGGCGAGGGAGGAATGAGCCGGTTCGCCGGATTGTCTCCAAATTGCAATGGAATCGCGCGGAATATCCGGGTAAAAAAATCTTAATCTCGGCAAGTCATTGTTTTTTAGATGGGATTCGAGGCGTGTTTTATTTTGCAAGGTTAGTCTCTATTGCCGCGTCTCTTCTGATGTGGGATATTTCGGCCGGTGGTAAATGAACGAATATTTATCTATTGGATACCTTGCTTTACGCATTGAATTACGTCCGATAGCCCGAAGAATGTCGATGGAATGATGGCTCGGAGGCAGGGCGCCACGAAGGCGCGGCAGGATGGTCGAATTAATCTGACCGGTCATCGATCGCCGGCGTGTTAATTCATTTCGTGCTGTAAGGGATGGTCAGGTGGGGTGGTGCCCTATTCGGGACAGTACATATCGGCCGATTTTCGTACCCGCGTCTCGTACCGATTGTCACGTTGAGAAGAATACTGAATTCGTCAGAACAGGGTTTTTCTCTAGGGGTGACTACTTATATACTCCGGCTCAAGGTTCCTGAATGGAACTGCCCGATTCCCTTTCCGGAGCGTTCATCATGAAGACTTCTCTCGTTGCCATCGCCCTGACTGCTGCGCTTGTTGTTCCCGTTACGTCGTTTGCACAGTCCAGCGAAGGGCTGTCGCGCGCTCAGGTGCGCAACGAAATGATTCAGGTCGAACAGGCCGGCTACAACCCCGCGCACATGAACCCGCGTACCTTCACCTCGGACATTCAGGCGGCGCAAGCGCGCGTGGCGCAAGCGAATACCGCGTACGGCGCTTCGACGGACGGCTCGTCGCAAGCCGGTGTCGCGAAGTAATGGTTCGACAGAGCGTGAAGCAGGAAGCGCAAGACGTTTGCTGACCAGGTTTGCTTGAGAAACGGCAACGGGCCGCTTTAGGGCGGCCCGTTCGCTTTTGTGGCTCTTGTTTCCCGGTTATCGTCTCGTACGCAACCTCAATCGGCTAACGGCTGGCGATGCACACTACCGCCATAGCCGGTAACGACGTTATCGACCACGAAGGGCGATGGTTCTTCGGCTTCCAGAATAACGGCGGCCGTGCCGGGCACGAGTTTCGCCGAAACCGGGTTCACCAGTTCGCTGTCGATAAGCTCGTGAAGCGCGTGTCCGGCGAGCCCGGCGCTGGCGCCTGCGGTCAAGCCCAGAGCGGAACCGACCGGGCCGCCCAGCAGGCCGATCAACACTCCGGATAACGCACCGATTGCGGTCCCCCAGAAAGACCGCGTTTGCTCGTGCAGGACGGTGAGCTTGCCCGACGCGTCCTTTTCCGCGATCACGCCGCTGTGAATGACGAGTCCCTGGCCTTTTTCGGCCGCATCCTTGAAGTCCCGGCACGCCTTTTCGGCAATATCGAGTGTGCCGAATACGGCCACAATCAAAGTGTTTGCCACGCTATCCTCCCACCGCTCGGCGCCTTGTCTATAGTAGAGAGTAGTCAATCGACGTAGCGCTCGCGACGCCATTTCTCCAATTCATCATATCGGATCGGGCACGAACCCTTTTGCGGATCCCGGGTGCTAGCATGCAATAAACGGGGTTCGTTCTCTTGCGCGCTCGTGGCAAGGCTGTCCTATGTTTTGGAGTGCGAATCCATGTAGGGAACGGGAGAGGTAATCCGCAGTTGAATGCGCAATCGTGACGACTGGGAGGCGGAAGATGCGAGAACCGAGTGCCGTGGATGCCTGGCAGTACACACTCGATCTGCTGAGGGGCGCGAGCGGCCCGCGCAGCCCGCTTGGCTCGCCAAAGGATACGTCCCGCGACGCCTGCGCGGCGCGCGGCAAAGCGGCCGCGCGAACCACCCCCACCGGTCACGCGCATCTGGCGATCGTGGAAGCGTGGTCCGATAGCCTCGTTTCGGTGTCATGGAGCGACCCGACCAGCGGGCGATATTCGGAGCAGCCCTGGCGGCTCTGCATTGCACGCAGAGGCGGCGTATGCGCCTTGACGGGCGCCCATATTCGTCGCGGCGACCGGGTCTTTCGCCCGCTCTCCAGGAAGTTGAAATCCGTGAACGATGGATGGGCCGTTCTGGCATCGGCGTTGAAGCCGGCTTGAGCCATAGACGAAAAAGATCCCCAAAGTGGGGGGCTTTGGGGGAGGGAGGGCCAACACGATGGAACCTGTGCCCTGCGGGCGAGGATCCATTGCGAATGGTAGCGGCCTGCCCTCTGGCGCGAAAGGCGCGCCATACGATAGCTAATATCGGACAGTGCAACGACACTGCAATACGTACGCCGTAGTCTGACGACTAACCTGGGTGGAGAAGAAAAATGGACGCATCCAACTTTATTGCGGCGTTGCAGTCGTCGCTGGGCGGCTATTTGCCACGCGTGGCGGCGGCCATCGGCATCCTGATCGTCGGCTGGATCGTGGCGACGCTGGTCCGCGCCGGGGTGCGCAAGCTGCTTTCGGCGCTGAAGGTCGACGAGCGCATCGCGGAGAGCGCGGGGCAGGGCGCGTTTGTCGAAACGCTGATTGCGAGCGGCCTGTTCTGGCTCATTCTGCTCGTGACGGCGGTGGGGATATTCAATGTCCTCGATCTCACCGACGTATCGAGTCCGTTCTCGCAACTGCTCGCACAGATCGTGGGCTATCTGCCCAATCTCATCGCCGGTGCGGCCCTCACGCTGATCGCCTGGTTGATCGCGCTGGTGTTGCGCGGCGTCGTGCGGCGCGCGCTGCGGGCCACGCGGTTCGACGAGCGGCTTTCGGACAATGCGGGCGTGAAGCCCGCAAGCGGCTATCTCGGCGATCTGCTTTTCTGGCTCGTCATTCTGCTGTTCCTGCCCGCCATCCTTTCCGCGTTCGCGCTCGCCGGCCTGCTCGCGCCCGTGCAGTCGATGATCGACCGGCTGCTCGCCATCGTGCCGAACCTCTTTGCAGCCGCCGTGATCGGCTTTGTGGGCTGGATCGTGGCGCGCGTGCTGCGCGGCCTCGTCGTCAATCTGCTCGTGGCCGCCGGCGCGGATCGTCTGCCGAAAGAAGTCGGGAGTCCTACCTCGATCAAGCTGTCGAGCCTCGTGGGCACGCTCGTGTATCTCTTCGTCTTCGTGCCGACCTTGATCGCCGCGCTCGACGCCTTGCACATCGACGCCATTTCGCGGCCGGCCACCGACATGCTGGGCCAGTTTCTCGGCGCCGTGCCGGACATCATCGCGGCTATCGTGATCCTGCTGGTCACGTATTACGTCGCGCGCTTCGCGGCTTCGCTCATTCGCAGCCTGCTGGTGGCGGCCGGCGTGGACGGCCTGCCGGGGCTGCTGGGCGTGGGCGGCGTGTTCACCGGAATGCTGCTGCCTTCGGTGCTTGCCGCGCGGCTCATCGTTTTCTTTTCGATGTTGTTCGCGGTCGTGGAGGCGGCGAACCGGCTCGGCTTCACGCAGGTTCGCGACATCGTCACCTTGTTCATCCAGTTCGGCGGCCACGTGCTCATGGGCGCGGTGATACTCGTGATCGGATACTGGCTGGCGGACCTCGCGCGGCGTGTGATCCAGCAGGCCGAAAGCGATCACAGCATCCTGTTCTCGCGCATCGCCCAGTTCGCCATCCTGGGGCTCGTCTTCGCGATGGGACTGCGCGCAATGGGCATTGCCAACGAGATCGTGCAGCTGGCCTTCGGGCTGGTGCTGGGCGCGATTGCCGTTGCCGTGGCGCTCGCATTCGGGCTGGGTGGACGCGAGGCAGCCGGCAAGCTGCTCGACCGCTGGTTGAGCGATCGTTCGCCGCGTTAAGCGCTTCAGGGCGATCGATCCGCCGTTGTCTCAGCGCCGCTCGCTTCTGTGTTCGCAACGTCGCCTGGACTCAGCGTGCCGAGTAGCTCCGGCACGCACTCTTTCATGATGTTGACCACCATTCGCACGCGCGCCGGGATCGGGCGCTGGGCGCGTGTCAGCACGTGCAGTTCCTGGGGCGGGACGCCGTAGGCCGGCAGCAGCGGCACCAGCTTGCCGCTCGCGATCGCGTCGACGCACGCGAACCGCTCGATCACGCCGATACCCAGCCCTTCGCGGATCATCCGGTACATCGCTTTCCAGTGATTGGTGGTGATGGCGGTGCGGATCGCCACGCTTTCCCGTGTATTGGAAGCATCGACGAGCGGCAACTGGTCCGCGCCGAACGTGCCTTTGAGGCGAATGAACGGATGGTCGATCAGGCCGGCGGGTTCGTTGACCGGCGCGTGCCGCGCGAGGTAGGCGGGGGAGGCGACCAGCATGCGCTCCACTTGCCCGAGGCGGAACGCGAAGAACGCGCCTTCGCCCACCTGCCCCTGGCGAAACGCGATGTCCACGCCTTCGGTGACGAGATCGACCGTGCGGTCGCTCAGGGCAAGGTCGATGTTCAGTTGTGGATATGCCTCGCGCACGAGCCCGAGCGCTTCCGGCAGGATCATTTCGCCGAGGCAATGCGGAGCGCCGATGCGAATGGCGCCCCTGAGAACCTGCCCGTCGCTCGAAACATCCGCGATCGCCTGTTCTGCCGCGGAAAGAATCTTCTTGCTGCGTTCATAGAAGATCTCGCCTTCGGGCGTGCATTTGAACGTGCGTGCATTGCGTAGCAGAAGGCGGCACCCGAGGTACTTTTCGAGGCGCTCGATCCGCTCGCTCGCAGCGGGCTGGCCGATGTTCAGGTCCCTTGCCGCGCTGGAAATGCTGCCGCGTTCCACCGCGCGAACGTAAATGCGCATGGCTTCCAGTAGATTCACAGGCAGGCTCCGCAAACCGGGGCGGGGCAGGTGCGCGGCGGAGCAACGGCAAAGCGGGGTATTTCGGTCATATCGTGGCGTGAGGAAACGTTCCTCGATGGCATGCGCTGCGCGTGTTCAGGTTGAGTGAAGGAGAGAGGCTCAGGAGAGCTGGTAAGGCCGTACCGGCGCAACCGGTGCCGGGACCGGGCAGCCGCAGAGTTCGAGAATGGAGCGCTCGATATTGCGTGACATCGCATCGAGTGCCAGCGCGTTGGGGGCGGTGCTGAACGGGTCGGCTACTTCGCTTGCGATGGCTTCGAGCGCGATCAGCGTATAGGAGATGAAGACGCAAAGGAGCGGCGTGAAGAACTCGGTCGAATCGACGAGACCGAACGGCAGCAGCATGCAATAGGCATAGACGGTACGGTGCAGCAGCACGTTGTAGGCGAACGGGATGGGCGTGGAGGCAATGCGCTCGCAGCCGCCCACCACCTTGCCGAGTTCGTTGATTTCGGCGTTCAGCATCCAGAGTTTCGCGTCGGAGGTGTGGGCCCGCTGGCCGGGGCTCGCCACATCGCGGCGGATTTCGTTGAGTATCGCCACGGGCTTGTAGCAGTGGTCGCGCAACAGTTCGGTTTCCTCATGACCGAGCAGGCGCTCGAAGTCGCCGGTGGGGTCGCTTCCGCGCAGTTCGTGCTTGAGGGCATAGACGAAGCCGATCAGGCGCTGGGCGATACGCAGCGTGTCCGCGCGCTCGGGCACGTAGCAGAGCAGTTCGGAGGTGAGCGAGCGCGAGGCGATCAAGAGGCTGCCCCACAGATGGCGCGCTTCGTTGAAGCGCTCGTAGCTGGCGTTGTTGCGAAACGCCAGGAAGATGGCGAGCGCCACGCCGAACAGCGTGAAGGGCGCCGTGTTGAGCGGAATCTTTTCGCCCAGCACGCGGCCGTGCGTCAACACGGCGAGGCTGCTGACGACGGCCATGAAGGTCAATTGCGGAATGATCGATGGCAGCACCGAGCCGTTCCAGACGAACAGCAGGCGGAACCAGTTTTCCTTGGGCCGGACAATCATGAAGCGAGCGCTATTGTCGTTTATCGAATCGTTGGGAGTGCGTAGCGTACGAAGGCCGGCCTCAGTGATAGCCGGCATCCCCTTCGCGCACCTTGCCGCGGAACACGCGATACTGCATGGCGTTGTAGACGAGAATGACCGGCAGCACGATCACGGTGCCCACGAGTGTGAAGAGCTGGCTCGAATGGCTCGACGAGGCTTCCCAGATCGTGAGCGAGGGCGGAACGATGTTCGGCCAGATGCTGATGACGAGCCCCGTGAAGCCCAGAAAGCAGATCGCGAGCGTGAGGATGAAGGGGGTGGCTTCGTGTTGGAGCCGCAACGTGCGGAAGATGCCCCACACGCAGGCCACCACGAGCACCGGCACCGGCAGGAACCAGCCCAGATTGCCGCTCGCGAACCAGCGTGCTTCCACGGCCGGCAGGCCCAGTACGGTCCACAGGCTCACCACGACGATCGCCGCGAGCAGTACCGCCGCGAGCGGGCGCATGAGCTGGCGCATTTTGCGTTGCAGGTCGCCGTCGGTCTTGAGGATGAGCCAGCCGCAGGCGAGCGTGGCATAGGTGATGAGCACGCCGAAGCCGCAGAACACGCTGAACGGCGAAAACCAGTCGAACGGGTCGCCTGCAAAGCGGCCGTTCTCGATATGGATGCCCTGCAGGAGCGAACCCAGCACGATGCCCTGGCACATCGCGGCGAGCGCCGAGCCGCCGATGAACGCGAGATCCCAAGCATGCTGCGTACGCGTGGCCTTGGCGCGCAGCTCGAACGCAGCACCTCGGAAGATGAGCCCGACCAGCATCAGGATGAGCGGCATGTAGTTCGCGGGCAGCAGCGTGGAATACACCACCGGAAACGCGCCATAGAGTCCCGCGCCGCCCAGCACGAGAAAGGTTTCGTTGCCGTCCCACACCGGCGCGACGGTGTTGAGCATCACCTCGCGCTCGCCCTTGCCCTCGAAGAACGGGAACAGCAGGCCGATGCCGAGATCGAAGCCGTCCAGCATGACGTAGATGAAGACGCCGAGGCCGATGATGGCGGCCCAGATCACGGGGAGATCGATTTGCATGGCGTCAGTCTCCGGTCACGGCGTCGAGGGTGCGGTTGTGCAAGCCGGGGTGCTTGAGCGATTCCCCGCTTTCTATGCCCTCTCCCGGGCCCGTCTTCATCATCTTCAGCATGTAGTAGGCCCCCGTGCCGAACACCAGAAAGTACACGATGACAAGAATCAGCAGCGAGACGCCGGCCTGCTGGGCGCCGATGGGCGACACCGAATCCACGGTGCGGAACACGCCATAGACGGTCCACGGCTGGCGGCCCACCTCGGTCGTGACCCAGCCCGCGAGCAGCGCCACGATGCCGGACGGTCCCATGCAGAGCACGAGCCACTGATACCAGCGCGTTTCGTAGAGCCGCCCGCGCAGCCTCAGCCACAGGCCCAGCACCGCGGTGAGCAGCATCAGCATGCCGAGGCCCGCCATGAGGCGGAAGGTCCAGAAGATGATGGGCGAGTACGGGCGGTCCTCGGGCGGGAATTCCTTGAGGCCGCGAATCTCGCCGTCCCAGCTATGCGTGAGAATCAGGCTGCCCAGATGGGGAATCTGGATGGCATAGCGCGTGACTTCGGCGTTCATGTCCGGAAAGCCGATCAGGTTCAGCGCCGTGCCGCCGTGCTCCGTTTCCCAGAGCCCTTCGATGGCCGCGATCTTGGCCGGCTGGTATTCGCGCGTGTTCAGGCCGTGCGCGTCGCCCACGAAGATCTGCACGGGCGCGAGCACGAGCAGGATGCCGAGCGCCATCGAAAAGCTGCGCTTGACCGGCACGTCGCGCCGCCCGTGCAGCAGGTGCCAGGCGCCGCACGCCGCCACGATGAACGCGGCCACGATGAAGGCGGCGATCGTCATATGGGCAAACCGGAACGGGAACGACGGACTGAAGATGACCTTGAACCAGTCCACCGGCACGACGCGGCCGTTTTCGATGACGAAGCCCTGCGGCGTCTGCATGAAACTGTTGGAAGCGAGAATCCAGAACGTGGAGATCAGCGTGCCGAGCGCGACCATGAGCGTGGCGAAGAAGTGCGCGCGCGGGCTCACGCGGTTCCAGCCGAACAGCATCACGCCGAGAAAACCCGCTTCGAGAAAGAACGCCGTGAGCACCTCGTAGGTCAGCAGGGGGCCGGTGACGTTGCCGGCCACCGTGGCAAAGCCGCTCCAGTTGGTGCCGAACTGGTAGGCCATCACCACGCCGGAGACCACGCCCAAGCCGAAGCCCACCGCGAAGATCTTCGACCAGAAGCGGTACATGTCCTTGTAGGCCGGGTCGCCGGTCATCAGCAGGCGCCATTCGAGCGCGGCGAGAAAACTCGCCATGCCGATGCTGATGGCCGGAAAGACGATATGAAACGAGACCGTGAAGGCAAACTGGAGCCTTGCCAGATGAAATGCGTCGAAGATCTGCATAATGGGTCAAAGCTCCCGTGTTACCTGCATGGACGGTCCCGCGCGGCGGCTAGTTCGTGGCGGTGCGCACCACGCGCACGGGCACGGACTTGTACGACGGCGTACCGCTTTCCTTATCAATATAGTCCAGTGGAACCAGCACGTTCGCTTCCGGGTAATACGCCGCCACGGAGCCCTTTGCGATGCTGTAGACGATTGCCGTGATGCCGTTCAGGCGCAGCGTGCGGCCCGGCGTGGCCGTTTCGATATCCACGAGGTCGCCGTGCTCGATGCCCTGCGCGGCCATGTCCTCTTCGTTCATGAACAGCACGTCGCGGCGGCCGAAAACGCCGCGATAGCGGTCGTCGAGCGCGTAAATGGTGGTGTTGTACTGGTCGTGGCTGCGGATCGTGATGAGGCGCAGCACGTCTTGCGCGTCCAGCGCGTCGGCGTCCTCCTTCACGCCGCCATAGACGGAAAACTCGGCCTTGCCCGACGGCGTGGGCCACACGCGCTCGGTGGGCGGCAGGGGCAGGCGGAATCCGCCCGGCTGCCGGATGCGGTCGTTGAAGTCCTCGAAGCCGGGAATGACGCGCTCGATCAGATCGCGAATCTTGTCGTAATCCGCAATCAGTTCCCTCCACGGCAGCTTGCTTTGCGGCAGCGTGGCGCGCGCCATGCCGGCCACGATAGCCGGTTCCGAGCGCAGGTGCTCCGAAGCGGGCACGAGCTTGCCGGCCGAAGCGTGCACCATCGACATCGAGTCTTCCACCGTGATCGACTGCCGGCCGCTCGTCTGCATGTCCAGTTCGGTGCGGCCCAGACACGGAAAGAGGTAGGTTTCCTTCGAGACCAGCAGATGCGTGCGGTTGAGCTTGGTGCCGATATGCACGCCCAGATCGAGCTGCGCCATGGCGGGGAAGGACTGGCCGGAATCGGGCAGCGCCACGGCGAAGTTGCCGCCGAGGCAGATCAGCGCCTTCGACTTGCCGTCGATCATGGCCTGCATGGCCTGGACCGCGTCGTGGCCGTGCCCGGCGGGCGGCGTGAAGCCGCAGGCGTCTTCGATCAGCTTGAGAAACGATGCCGAAGGCTTTTCGGTGATGCCCACCGTGCGGTTGCCCTGCACGTTGGAGTGCCCGCGTAGCGGACAGATGCCCGCGCCGGGCTTGCCGTAGTTGCCGCGCAGGAGCAGCAGGTCGGCGATCAGGCGCACATTGGCGGTGCCCTTGTTGTGCTGGGTGATCCCCATGCCGTAGGTGACGATCGTCGCGTTGGACTTCGCATAGGCGAGGGCCACGTGCTCGAGATCGGGGCGCGTGAGGCCGCTGGCCTTTTCGATGTCGTCCCACGAGGTGGCTTCGAGGTCGGCCGCGAAGGCGTCGAACCCCTGGGTGTGCTCCGCGATGAAGGCGTGGTCGAGCACGTTGCCTTCTTCGGCCTCCATGGCGAGCAGCGCCTTCATGATGCCCTTGAGCGCGGCCGCGTCGCCGCCGGCATCGACCTGGAAGTAGGTCGAGGCGATGCGCGTCGAACCGAAGGTGGCCATTTCGACCACGCTCTGCGGGTCGGCAAAGCGTTCGAGCGCGCGCTCGCGCAAGGGATTGAAGACGATGATCGGCACGTTGCGGCGCGAGGCCTCGTGCAGCGTACCCATCATGCGCGGGTGATTGGTGCCCGGGTTATGGCCGATGGAGAGGATGAGCTCGGCTGAATCGAAGTCGTCGAGCGAGACCGTGCCCTTGCCGATGCCGATCGACTGCGGCAGCCCCACGCTGGTGGGCTCGTGGCACATGTTCGAGCAGTCGGGGAAATTGTTCGTACCGAACTCGCGCGCGAACAGCTGATAGAGAAAGGCGGCTTCGTTGGAGGCGCGTCCCGACGTATAGAACTCGACCTGATCGGGCGGGAGCGAGCGCAGGATTTCGCCAATGCGCGCGAAGGCGTCTTCCCACTCCACGGCG
Organism: Paraburkholderia sp. J12; assembly: GCF_905220215.1. NCBI lineage: Bacteria > Pseudomonadati > Pseudomonadota > Betaproteobacteria > Burkholderiales > Burkholderiaceae > Paraburkholderia > Paraburkholderia sp. J12. The sequence continues at coordinate 924 of NZ_CAJMZC010000003.1, read as the reverse complement.
CGATAGGTGTCCGTCGCGCGGTCGTAGACCATCGGGTGCGTGAGCCGGCCCATGTCCTCCAGTTCGTAATCCGTTTTCTGCAGCAGCGACGTGACCGTATTGGCCGCGAAGAATTCGGGCGGCACGCGTTTGGTCGTCGCTTCCCACGTCACGGCCTTTGCGCCGTTCTCGCAGAACTGGAACGTCGAGCGGTGCTCCTTGTCGGGCCATGCGCAACCCGGGCAGTCGAAGCCGTCGGGCTGATTCGTGCGCATCAGCGTAATGGGCGCCTCGATGCTTTCCATCTGCAGATGGATCGCCTGCGCGGTTGCCCGCAGCGCGCCCCAACCGCCGGCCGGACCGTCATAAGGATGCACGCCCGGCACTTCGCGTTGCTTTGTCATAGAAAACTCCGTGAGCTGTTCCAGATGCGCTGGAGAATGTCGAAACCGTAACGGTGCAGGAAGTCGTAAAGAAGCGAGGGCGGCCCTCGCGTGCCGCTGCGATTTATTGTAGAGAATTCAGAGGGTTAAACAAGACGGAATAAATGCGATTCTAATAATTGGCCGACGCGTTATGTTTAATAAAATACATCGAATAAAAAACCTGTGAAGCAATGCGGCGTCCGTCGTTAAAAAGCATTCGCGAGACAGGAACGCCGCCCGGCTTTTCATTCGCTATTTGGCGCTTGCGCCGGATTCACGTTCGCTGCGCTTCTTGCGCCCCTTGCCTGTTGAAGTTTCGGCGGCGCTGGCCGCTTTTTCAGCGTCCGGGGTTGTGCCGCCGCCATTGCCCGCTTTCTCCGGTTTGGGCCTGGGCGCACTGGCTATCTTGTCGAATTTGACTTCGTCGCTGTCCTTGTCGTAATCGATTTCCACGCTGTCGCCGGATTTCAAGGCGTTGCCGAGTATTTCCTTCGCGAGCCGCGTTTCCACTTGCTGGCGA